>CALLKE010000141.1 GCA_938008555.1 uncultured Pedobacter sp. | reverse complement strand
ACGCATACTTTTTTATCCCTGAAAAGAGTCATCATACATTTAGATACACTACCTTTAAGTTTTTATATAAAAAAATACGATTCCATTATGAAAAGACTATTGATATTAGGTATAACTACATTAGTTTCTCTTTACGCATTTTCCCAAACAAAGGAACCTCGTAAAATTAAATATATTCTGAAAGCAGGTTTAACATTTCCTGAATTCTTATACAATAATAAAGTAGATGTATCTAATCCAAAACCTAATACGGGCTTTTATATAGGAGCTTTAGTAGGGGTTCCTGTTAATAAATTATTTTCAGTTCAGTCTGGTTTGTCTTTAGTTAGCAAGGGCAATAAGGCGTCATACCAATCTTACGTAGAAGATATTAATCTACTGTATCTAGAGGTTCCTGTAAATTTGATTGCTAATTTCAATATTGGCCATACTGGAAATCACATTTTAGTTGGGGCAGGTCCCTATCTAGGATTTGGATTAAATGGAGGCGTTCTTCAAAAAACATACGGAACCGCATCAGTCACACCTCAAACTAAATTATCTGAGGACATTACTTTTGGGAATGGGCCTAATTCTTATCAAACAGTTGACTTTGGATTCAATTTCTTATTAGGGTATCAATTAAGAAATGGTCTTGGTATTAACGGTGGTTATAATTTAGGAATTACCAACGTATATGATGCTCCTGCTACTAATCAAAAAATAATGAATAGTGGATTCTCTGTAGGATTGTCTTTTTCGTTTTAAATAAGGTTCATCTAAATACGATCCCTCCCTTTTACCTTTTATCAATGAGATAGCATTGTTTTATGATGTTATCTCATTGATATTTTAATTATTTATCGTCCTAGAATTAATGGATCATCGATACATTCCGCACATATAGCTCTTGAACTATATTCATAATAACCTATCAGCTTAAACATTCTAGCCTTAGAATGTAAGTCCATTTTCAATTATTTTATCTTAATGAAATTTATAAACAATCCCAATATAAAATTTACCATAATTTTATTTGTCATTTTTGTTTCTGCTGCCGAGATTGATATCTGTGTACCGAGCTTTCCTCAAATACAAAACGAATTTGGACTATCTCCATTCAAAACAGAAGCGCTATTAGGGGCCAGTCTATTATTTCACTGCATTGCCGCATTATACGCTGGGACTTTTGGCGATAAATATGGTAAAAAGACGGCCATAAATGCGGGCTTTGTCATTTTTATATCAGGTAGTTTGTTATGTTTTTTAGCTCCCGGATACAATTCTCTAATTGCTGGAAGAATTTTGCAAGGCATAGGTATATCGGGGCCCTTAGTCTTAGCACCTATTATAATTCTTGATCTATACGAAAAAGAAAAACAACAAAAAATGATGAGCTTGCTTAATGGCTTTGTGACACTAGCTGTCTGTATAGCTCCCGTTATAGGTAGCTATTCAACCTTACTTTTTGACTGGCGTGCTAATTTTTTACTACTAACTCTATTAGGATTATTTGCATTTGTCATATTTAACATGTTTATTCCTAATGACGAAAGTATCAGTTCTAATGTCAGACTTTCGATTAAAGATTATGGACTCGTTTTTAAATCCAGAGAGGCAGTTTTATATATTGTTGGTCTCGCTTTTTGTGTGGGAGCTTATTATACATTCGTTGGCATGGCCTCAATCATATATGTAGATTCATTTGGGGTTAGTTTAAAAAAATTTGGTATTTACCAAGGTCTGCTAACATTTACTTTTGGAATAGTGAGCATCTTTAGTGGAAGCATCATACGTAAACTAGGAAAAAAAATAGCCTTCAGTATCAGTTTGGCATTAATGGCAGCCTTTCTTCTATCATGTTTATTGACTATTATATTTAATGTTCAAAATCCCAACTATATCACAGCCATTATTTTATTATTGTCCGTTGGAGTGGTTATTCCGTGTAATATGATGTATGTTCTGGGCTTAGACTCTATTGCTGGAGCCAGCGGGAAAATTTCAGGCTTAATTACTACAGGTAAGTGGTTGTTTACTATTGTTGGTATTCAAACAGCTTCCTACTTTTATACCCACGATTTTAGATCAACTGGTTTTTTAATGTTCATCATGGAGCTCGCTACATTCGTTATTTTAGTAATGCTCATCAAAAGAAATAAGAAATTCCATCAAGAAGTTTATTCCAATGTTTAGTTGAATAATTAATACGCTCATATAGACCCATCATTCACTCAAATTTTAAAACCTGTTACATGCCAACATTTGATATCGTAAGTAAAATTGATAGTCAAACACTTGATAATGCTATTAATAATGCGAAGAAAGAAATATTAAATCGATTTGATTTTAATGATTCTAAAAGTACTGTTGAACTAGATAAAAAAACAAATGAAGTAACCATTGTTACTGAAAATGAAATGCGTTTGAAAGCTATCCAGGATTCAATTATATCTCGTATGGTGAAACAAGGTCTAGATCCTAAAAGCATGGATTTTGGCAAAGAGCAATACGCCTCAGGGAGTATGATCCGAAAAGAGATTAAAATAAAGGAAGGTATTGATAAAGAAACTGCCAAAAAACTTATTAAAAAAATAAAAGACAGCGGAATAAAAGTACAAGCATCTATCATGGATGATCAAGTACGTGTTCAAGGTAAGAAGATAGATGATCTTCAAGCGATTATTGCTTTATGTCGCAAAGAAGATTTTGGACAGCCATTACAGTATATTAATATGCGTAATTAGCAGCTAGACTATTGCGAGCTCCCTTTTTGAAGGGGGCTCGCAAGGTGATATGTCACAACTACACCGTTTTAACATCTTTCATATCATAATTATCAATATCAGTGATATATCCATTCTGTATCAAAAACTCAAACAATGGTTTTGCCTCAACTGATACGGGCATATTTAGAGTTGTGATAATTTGATTTTTTTGTTTATCTAGGTAAGGATAAGCGTATAATTTGACTTTTTTGCTAAATAAATCGCTGATATAAGAAAGCAACTCATCTGTATAGTTTTCCCCATAATTTTTTGAATTGAATATATTTTTGAGGTTAGCTATGTTCGTTGAAATACCTACGCTTTGGGGGGTGCACATAGATAAATATTGTGCCAGCTTATGGTTTCGTGTAAAATTTGAGACAATGACATTGTTACCCGTTCCAATAAGTTCTTCTGCTCGCTTAGCAAACAATATCAAATCATGATCACTCAACTCTTTTGGATTATCCAATAAGTTAGTCATCAAAACCTCGATCATTACAATTACATGCTCATCCTTCAAATTCTGTGATCGCTTGAACTGCTCCACAGCTCGGTTAAACAGATCAAAATTTGGTGTTGATTTCTGACCAAACTTAGTACGCAGAATCATCACATTTTTTTTATACAATAAATCTTTTGACTGTCTGGCATTTCCATCTTTATCAAAAATAGCAGCTCCAGAAAATCCCTTTGCAATGAGATACAAATTAACTAACAAATTATTAGCGTCCTTGAATACAGGTCCAGTCAAGTTAATCAGATCAATCTCAACAGATCCAATAGAAAGATTATCTACTAAAGACTCAATCATTGATTGGATATGATCGTGGTAATAATAGGCTGCATAAACTAAGTTTACGCCTAGAATACCAAGTACATTTTGTTGCAAACTAGCATCACTGTCTAATAATTTCACATGAATAACAATGTCATTAGGCTCTCCTCCAGGCGTAAGCTGAAAACGTATCCCTAACCAGCCGTGTGGATCATTCGTTTTATTAAAATTGAGCGTAGTGACTGTGCAGGCGAAAGCAAAAAAAGTTTTAGTATCATATTTGGGGCCAAATAAGCGTTCCGAGAGAAGATTAAACTCATGATCAAGCATTTTGTCCAATCGAGACTCGGTCACATATCTACCTGACTTTTCCAAGCCATAAATAGAGTTACTAAAAGCCATATCATAAGCTGACATTGTTTTAGCAACCGTACCAGAAGCTGCACCGGCAGTAAAAAAATTCCGAGCAACTTCTTGCCCAGCACCTATTTCTGCAAAAGTCCCATATATTGGTTCGTCTAAATTAATTTTTAATGCTTTACGTTTTGTTTCCAATATTTCTCTAACCATATCCAAAACTACAAAGATTTATGGTTAAAGGGGTAAGAGTTTCCGGCTTCAAAAACAGCACTCTTTGTGCTTTATCTCAAATATCGGTTCCTACTAAACTTATCACGAGCACTTGGCTGACCAAGTTGAGGAGTGTATATTTGCGCAAAGACATCAAATTATGTTACAACGTATCCAAACCATATGGCTATTTCTTGCGACCATAGCCCTTTTTAGCTTACTTCTATTCCCGTATATACAAATATTGAACTATAAAGGTTCAGCAATGGCTATTAAAGCAAGCGGTGTTTATGAAAACATAGATGGCCGAGTAGTGCAAACTCAACCGTTTCTATTATTGACTATTGCTACGGTAATTTTAGGCATAATACCTTTTATAGTTATTTTTTTCTACCGGAATCGAAAAAAACAAATCACTATTTGCTACCTCACCATTTTGGCTATTCTAGGATATAGTTTTTGGTTAGTTAAAGCAGCTAAGCAAGCTGCAGATGGAATTGTTTTAGAAGCCGACAATTATGGTATTGGTTTAATCCTCCCCTCTTTAGCTATTCTATTTATTATACTAGCAATCAGAGGAATACGCAATGATGAAAAGCTCATCAAATCGGCTGATCGATTACGATAAATATTATCTAAACATTCAGTTGCAACCTTGTTTTAATAATCATTCCCATCTGCAAATAACAACCAAGCATATTTTTCATTACCTTTGCACCACTCTATCGCAATGATGCGATGAGGTTTAAAAATTATCATGAACCCATTTAGTAACTTGGGTATCCGTCATGATATTGTTAATGCCATTACTGAACTAGGATTTTCAAACCCTACACCAATCCAGGAACAAGCCATCCCGGTACTACTTTCAGGCAGCAACGATTTTGTCGGATTAGCTCAAACAGGAACTGGAAAAACAGCAGCCTTTGGTTTGCCATTATTAGAATTACTAGATTTCGAGGAAAACTATCCTCAGGCGCTAGTATTATGTCCAACTCGCGAACTTTGTTTGCAAATCACCAACGATCTTAAAAATTACTCCAAAAACATGGCCAACGTACAAGTGGTAGCTGTGTATGGTGGAGCTAGCATTTCGGATCAACTTCGCCAAATTAAACGCGGCGTACAAATTGTAGTGGCCACTCCAGGTCGTATGCTCGATATTATCAATCGAAAAGCAATTAATTTTTCACAAGTACAATATGTAGTACTTGATGAAGCCGATGAAATGCTCAATATGGGCTTTCAGGAAGACATTGATCATATTTTATCAACTACCCCAGATGATAAAAAAACATGGTTATTTTCGGCTACCATGCCCGCAGAGGTTCGTCGTATTGCTAAAAAATACATGACTGATCCTTTCGAATTAACAATGGGTACTAAAAATACCGGAAATGCAAATATCGATCACGAATACTACATTGTGAGAGCACGTGATAAATATGCTGCTTTCAAACGTATCGTTGATTTTAATCCTGAAATTTTTGGTATTGTATTTTGCCGTACAAAAATTGAAACGCAAGAAATTGCGGAAGCTTTAATTAAAGATGGCTACAATGCTGATTCACTTCACGGTGATCTTTCACAACAGCAACGAGACAAAGTGATGAAGCGCTACCGCGATCGCAGTTTACAATTATTAATTGCAACTGATGTGGCAGCTCGAGGCATTGATGTAAATGATGTGACTCATGTTATCAATTATTCTTTACCAGATGAAATCGAAAATTACACGCATCGTAGTGGACGTACAGCTCGTGCTGGAAAAACAGGTGTATCAATTGCCATCATCAACTCTAAAGAACTTGGTAAAATCCGCCAGATTGAGCGTGTAATTGGTAAACAATTTACAAAGGCCGAAATCCCAAATGGCTTTGATGTATGTGAAAAACAGCTTTTTGCTCTGGTCCATAAAGTGCATAATGTTGCTGTTAATCAGGAGCAAATTGAGCAATACATTCCTCGAATCATGGATGAATTTAAAGATCTAGATAAAGAGGAAATTATCAAACGTTTTGCATCATTAGAATTTAACCGCTTTTTAGACTACTACAGAAATGCCCCTGATTTGAATGCTCCTGCATTTGAAGAACGTGGAAGAACTGATCGCTCGCGTGAAAGAGGAGAACGCTTTGGACGTGATGGATTTAAAAGTGATTACACGCGTTTGTTTATCAACCTAGGTTCTGTAGATGACTTCACTCGTGGCGACATGCTAGGCTATATTTGCAACAATACCAAAATTAGCGGAAAGAGTATCGGTAAAATCGATCTGAAAGGCGTTTATACTTTTTTTGAAGTAGAGAACAACTTAGTTGAAAAAGTACAACAAGGCTTTAAATCTGTTGACTTCCAAGGACGTGATGTTCGTATCGAGCTAGCTGGTAATCGTGGCGAAGGAGGAGGAAATAGAGATAATGGCGGCTTCCGTAGCGGTGGACAACGTAATCGCAATACAAGCGGTGGTGGCTTCCGAGATTTCTCTGGTAAACGCCGAGAAGATCGTCGAGAAGGTTATGACAAACGTAGACGTTCATAGAACATTCATAAAAAAGCCCTTGAGATTTTCAGGGGCTTTTTTATGAATGTTATTTTTTTGACGTTTTGCTTGGTATTAAGGGTATAACAAAAGATGAAACAATAAAATGGTTAGTTTTTAGATACTTATAGAAAAAGATGAGTTCTGTTTTTTACCGCTTCTATACCATTCTAGTACTATTAACAAACGGTTAACTACCCTAAAAATATCCTTTTAACTTAAAATAGGGCATTTAGATGCCATATTCTATCTGACAGTAATCTGTGTCATCAAAAATACTCTACGTCTCAAATCTTATCGTTTAGTAATCGAACATAACATTTTTATCATGTTTGGTATTATACAACCATGTTATATTAAATGTTATACTCTTTTTTTATAACATCTAATTCATTTTTTGTTTTATTAAATGTTATACAAGTACTAAAAACAAGTTGCTCAAACTAATGAAAGTCACTTTATATCATTCTTATTGGTAGTAAAACGCCCCCCTGCAGGACGTTTTATGCACTTTATTGAAGGTTTGGACATACTTTTTCACTCATGACAAGTATTTATTTAATATAAGAATCTGTTGTACAGCGTGTTATTAAATAGACCTCCAGGCTTTATTTCATTTTTTGTTGATGCAATAGCTAGACATATTCTACCTTATTAACGCCATTTGGTCCTTTTACGACTTGAATAATATTATCATTTCCCTGTACAAATGCTCTTGTGTCATCTTTTTGTTTATAAATCTGAGTAACAAAAGTGTACCAGTTCTCATATTCCTCTTCTGTATAAGGATTTATTATTAGGGGCTTAGTTCCGGTGTCTCCATAAACAATGACAATTCTGTATGTATATCGAACTCTGTCATTATTTGAGGTGATATAAGGTTCTTTTCTTGACTGGAAATCAATAATGTTATCCGAGTTAAGGATAGTTAGTTTCTCACTAGATAGGCAGAATGAATATATGCAATTATGTTTTGTACTCAGGAGATAGCCAATGTCATGCTTGATAAATTGATGACTAAGATCACAGGGGCCCTGGTTGACCTCTTCTAGTCTTAATTTGATGAATTGATACTTCTTTTCATCAATCTCTTCTTCGTCAAATACACTTATCTCTATAGGCCCCGTTTGAGTTGTCTTAGTTTGTATTGGTTCTTCTTTTGCTAGCACTAATAACTTAAGGTTGTTGTATTTTTCTCTTGATTGTCTCATTAAATTGCGCATCAATAACGTGTTTGCAATCAAGAAGCCAATATTAAAGACGGGTGTCACAACCCACTTAGGGGCTCCTAGCCAGCCTCCAAGTATAGGTGTAAGCATGACAGGAATAATTGAGCAGTAGATATATAACCTTTCATATAGCTTCGTCTTATCATTATCTGATTTGTACTGCCTAATAATTTTTACCATAGCAATCCCGAACAATAAAGTAGCATATATCTGAGGCAATATATACACGTACTTTCTGGTGAAAGCTAGATCTTGATTTATTGGATATAGTATCCAATAAAATACTAGTACAGGAACTATGATAAACCAGAAGCCATACTTTCCATGAAAGCGTAAACTTGGCAAATCCATAGTTCTGTAAAAATATGCAGGGCAGCAAGCTGCGAAGATATAACCAAAGGCATACCCCAAGAAGTGTTGAACTAACATGGGTATGCTAGTTATGTTTGGATCAGGAAAAAATCCTTCAGCCATATTGAAGAGTGCCAAAACCAATAGTATCAAAAAATGGTAAAGCCTCTTTTTTTCGTTTGGCCGAGAGCGATATACAACTGACTGGTTGTATAATATGGCTATTTCAACAACGATAACTATTGCCACAGAGAGTGGCATTTTTGTACTGAGAAATAACATATAATATTTTGTATACGTAGCTTAAAGTTTCATGCAAAAAACAGGAAACCCAAAATCTAATTCGTCATAGATTGAGAAGCCAAATTTTTTATATAAAGCAATGTTTTTATCTAGGTAAGTTTCAAGATAGATCGGCCTGTTCATTTGCTGGCTATCCTTAATTATTTCTCTCAATAGACCACTTCCCAGCCCCTTACCTTGAAGATCAGGATACACACCAATGAACAATAAATAATATATGTTGGCAGTAGAATGTGCTTTTTTTATCTTGGCTTCTCTATTAAAACCTTTCTTGACGGTTTTGATCCCAAGAGTGAAAAGGAGTCTTATGTCTAGCAGAATATCGGCAATGGTGGTTTTTCGAATATCAGGGAACAAAATGACAGCGCAAGCCTTTTTATCGTCCGACAGGAATATGCGGCCGTATTTAGAGCAAACATCAAATTGATATTCGAATACTTTTCGAAGTCGGATTTTTCTTTTATGATCTTGTTTAAGAACGGTATTAAAACTTTTGTTGTTGTCGAATGCTTGTGTAAGAATATCGACTACCACAGCTTTGTCATTGCGAGCTGCTATAATCATAGATTTTGGACGTATTTGGTATATAATAGATTTAAATCACTTCGACTGTTGTTCTCGTTTTAGTAGGTCTATTTCTCGTTTCAGTAGGTCATTTTCTTTGGTTAAGAGACTGTTTTCTTTTTCGAGGAAGGCGAATTGTTGTTTTAAGATTTGAAATTCATTGGTTTCGGGGGCAGATTTATGAGTTGTTGTGTTTTTTCGTCCATGGACGATTTGGGCACTATTTTCAGTACCCCCGCTTTGAATAATATTTTTAGAGCCATTGATATTTGTTGGGCGACTGTGTTCCATGGTGCCTTGACCCGTAAGTAACCAGTGGGTATTGATCTCGGGCATATATTCCAAAAATTTAAATAGATTCTCTTCGCTTATACCATTATTCTGGTCTAATATTCCTCTTGCAATGCCGGATTTTTTATAGAATTCATACCTGGTAATCCCCTTATAATCAATTACTTCAAGAATTCTTTTTTTTATGTGTGAATTTTCGTTCATAATTATTTGGATTAGTCCAAATATCTGGTTTATATTTGTGACATGATAAGTGTATAAAATTATTCAAAAATGGTATTAATATGGATAAAATGGAAATAAAAAAATTTCTAAAGAGAAATGACATGAAAAATATGGCCGAAAAGCTTGGTGTAAGTCCAGGTGCTGTTACTGATGCTATGCGAAAAGGAAAATCAGATAACGTAATAGTAGAAGCGTTGCGCCTATTGGCTATGAAACGCAAAGTTCAGGCTGAAAAAATTGCCAATGATTTATTTTATAAGGACATTGTTTAAATTATAATTAAAATAGAATGACACGAGACATCATTATTAAACAGCATGGAGACAGGCGGAATATTTGGCTTAGTGAGCGTTATCTGACGCAAATAAGCGGAATTGGCATGGACTATTTGCGGGTGGTAAGAGTGATGTATAAAAATAGTCTTCCGGAGAGTGCTAGAGGCTTGGATGTTCTGCCTGATTGTGCTAAAAGCTGGCGTTGGGCTCGAATAGGCGGAGTATTTTACTATGATTATGATCGGGTACCCAATAAAGCACCCCGCTATTATCAAGGCAAATTACCCTCTGAAATGGAATTACTTCGAATGGGTAGGGAACTGTGCACCGATCTGGATGTAATGACCTGTGCGCGTATGAAGCTGGAACGTGATGCTGCTACTTATTTGAATCCAGATGTATTCACGTTTTTTATGTTCAAAACAGGGATCCGAGTGAGTGCGGAGCGTGCCCAAATCCTGGCACAAAGTTGGGCTTATGCCAAGCTATTGTCGGATGTATTGCGTGATAAACGTTGGGTGGAGTTTGGCTTGAATAATAAAGGAGATTTGTTTCGAGCGATGGCTGGTTTATTGGCTGAAAAACAACTGGAGGGGATGCGCATAAAAAACGCGAATGGCTTGCGTAATAAAATGGCAGCTTTTGCGGCGTGTAAAACTAAAGAAGAGGAATATGGCTTTTTTATCCACGGCGGATATGGAAATAGTAATGCATTGGTAGTTGGATCAGTAGAACTGATAGATGAGGTTACGGGTGAAGTAATGCCTTTTGATGTACATCAGACGCTGATCTACAATGCTTTTATGAATCGATTTAATGCTGGAAAGGAGTTTAAACAAAGCTTGTATGATAAGTACTACCTACCTGCAGTAGCTCGACTGGGAGTGAGAGCAGTTTCGTATCGAACTTTTTCAGCTCATACCAATCGATACAGTGGGAAGATGAAGATGGGTAGAGCCAGACATGGATATGATTATTTCAATAAGAAGTTTCAAACCTATGTACCTGCGAAGCCGCTGGAATATGCTTGCAGTATGTGGGTGATGGATGGCTCAGGATTGAAGCTTGCTTATAATAAGGATGGCAAAGTGGCTACTTTGTATATGACCCGAATATTTGATGTTGCCAGTGGTTTGCTGTTAGGGCATAGTGTTGCAGACCATCACCGCGGAGCTGAAACAAAAACACATGTATTAAAAGCGTTGCAAATGGCGCTGAAAACAAGTGGTGGATATGGAGCCATGGAAGTGCTGACTGATAATGGAGGCGCTTTCCAAGAGGCGGAGGTGAAACAAGTGTTTGGGCTATTATTTGCTAAGGTGCGCACGATCAAGCCGGGCAATTCACAAGAAAATCCTGCGGAATTATTTGTTCGATTAATGAATGATTTAGCACGTCAATTTGATAATTGGGCCGGGCAATTCAATGCCAATGATATCGACTTTAAGAGCAATATGGATGGCGTACATGTTAAAGATTTGCCTAGCAAACACGAGGCTTACGCACAGGCAATGCAAATGGTGGAACATTGGAACAGCCAAGTTGGAGTAGATGGTTTGAGCAGAGTTGAACGATTTGCGCGTAGACATCCCGAGTTAAACCCTTTGGACGAAAAAGTACTGCGCTATGTGAATGGTCATAAGACCATGGTTGATTTGTCGCGAATGCGAGGTTTTGTAAATGTGGAACACAAGGAAGTAGCTCATCAATTTACCATTGCTGATTGGGAAACGGAATTGGATCATATAAACCAAAAGTTGGGTTATACCGGTAATCTGCTGGTAGAGGTTCGTTGGGATACTACTGCTGCTGATTTATATACACCTGAAGGGGCTTATTTACTTACATGCAATCGCACTGAAAAAGCACATAAGAGTTATGCTGAGGCTACTACCACAAGTGGCTCAGCTTTAAAGAACTTAACTCAGCGGAAACGCAATATGCTCGATTTAATAACTAGCTGGGAAGCTGAAACCGCCAGATGTTTAGAGAATATCACCCCAGCGCTAATCGAACCAAAAGAAGAAGATGATAGTGTTGATGAGCGATTGGACTACCAAGTACTTTGTGTGGGCAGAAACGTAGTTAAAGAAGAGCACAATACTCAAGGAGAAGCTGTCATATCGGAAAAGATAGCCATAGACAAACCTATTAGAAAAAAAACAGTGGCCGAGCGCGCATTGGAGGAGTTTTACTAGAAGTCTTAATTACTCCCCAAGAATCAAATTGCCCACCATGATTCAATTGCCATGAAGATAGAATTTAACGATACCGATAAAATAAAGATTACAGACCTGGTATATGAACAGTTTGTAAACAGCGGATTTAACCAGAGTGAATATGCCCGAACACTTGGATTTAAGGCCGAGGATATGAGCAACTTGTTCAAGAAAAACTGGCTCAAAAATGGAAGCCTGATCGGGATCAACAAATGGGTTCGATTTGCTCGGGTAGTAGGATTTAGCAAACATTCGGACATGGATTGGGTGACCGCTGAGACAGAAGTATACACATATATCAATAATCAATTAAGTGCTTGTCAACGAGAAAGTCTAACAGCAATATTAGTTGATGAAGCAGGTATTGGTAAAACGTGGGCATGTAAGGCATACCAAAGACGTAATAAGGCAGTGTTTTATATCGATGGTTCGGTGAATGGAACGAAAAACAGTTTCATTAGGGCTTTAGGCCGGGCAGTAGGTGTAGGTGATCATGGAAAAGTGGAAGACGTGTTAAATGATACGATATACGCTCTGGAGAGCATGGATAAGCCTTTGATCATTTTGGATGAAGCAGGCGATTTGGATAATAAAACCTTCTTGGTACTGAAACGCATTTATAATGCTTTGGAAACGGTGTGCGGTTTTTATATGGTAGGTGCTGATGGCTTAAAGCATCGCTTAGAGCGAGGCATCCGAAATAAAAAACTGGGATATGTGGAGCTTTTTTCGAGGTATGGAAAGGAGTTTAAAAAGGTATTGCCAGCTCTAGCAAATGACAGACATCAGGTATTAAAAGAGATGGCATCGGACATTGCACTCGCGAATGGAATTGAAGCTAATGCGATAGCTAATGTAATGAGCGGCTTGTCAAAGGCTCAAGGTTTTGGAGATATACGTGGGGTGAAGCGTAAGATTATGCGACTGAAGAATCGTATGGCTCCCCCGGGTGAAAAAAATTAGAAAACAAAGCTTAGAACATACAAGAATTGAAGGAATTGCTTTAATCGAGTAGTTAAGCATCAAACTGAGCACACAAACAATAATGAAGGTACAAATATTAAAAACGAATAAATTTTTAAAGAAACAATACTCCAAATTAGATTTTTCGGGGATATGGAAAGATAGTTTTGGATTACCGGAACGAAATAGTAGATGGCTCATCTTCGGAAAGAGCGGCGAAGGAAAGACTGAGTTTTCAGTGCAATTAGCCAAATATTTAAGTGCGTTTGGAAAGGTATTGTACGTAAGTCGAGAACAAGGAGACAGTAGCAGCTTACAGCAGTGTTTTGCTAGGAATGGAATGCAAGAAGTAGGTAATCAAGTATTGCTGGGCATTGATATGGATTTTAAGGCATTGCTATCTGTACTCAAAAAAAGAACTAAGCACGCTGCTATTATCATTGACAGTATCGACTATATGCGCCTGACAGCCGATGAATATAAATTGCTTGATCAAGTATGTAAGAAGACCACTTTAATTTTTGTAAGCTGGAGTGATAATAAAAGGCCCAAAAGTAGTGCAGGAAAGGATATTGAATATATGTGTGACGTCAAGATTTATGTGGATCGATACGTGGTACTTCCACGAAGTCGATATGGCGGCAATGCTCCTTACATCATCTGGGAAGAAGGTGCGAAAAAACATCATGGCTGGATGAATAGATAATATCAGCCTAATCAGAATAAGACATTTCTAATAATCTATGAGACTCAAACTAAACGACCAACAACTAGAAGCTATGTTCAATTATTTTGAACATAATGTGATCAATGAAACTCCCGAAAGTGATTTAGAAGCAATCGCTCAGGAATTGCTTTGCGACATCTTTTTGAAAATGGATAAGCGCTTGAAAATGCGCTATCGAAAAGACAATAATATTACACTGACACGTAAAGAATGTACTGCTTTTCGGTGGCACTTTAAAACCTATTGGGTAGAGGAAGGATGGCTATACGAAACTCATGTAGCTCGCCAATTGATGGCTCAGATTGATCCAATACTCTAAACAAACCCAGCACACGTGTCTTTGCTGCGGCTCGTAACTGCAGCTGGGTTCAAAAACCAATTAACCAATGATAAAAACAAGCAAATCGGAGCAAGTAAGTGCTACTCAAATGCTCAGCATCGACGAACTAACGGCTTTGTACGTTCAGTTTCACGACAAAATGAAAGAAGCCAAGGCTAATGTGGAGCGCTACAAAGCGCTACTCCTAGTCCATGCGCAGCAAAATAGTGATCAGTTCCAAGGCAATTTATTGATCCTGTCCAATGGGGTTAAAATTGAAAGAAGAACGCAATTAAAAGCCGAGTTTGCCAAGGAAAAAGTTACGCTCAAATGGCTTGAACAACTGATTGACGAAGGTTTTGGAGAATTGGTGGAAGTAAAATTTGCCGACAAAGAAGTAGCTGCTAGCAAAAGTCAAACACTTAATCAGTTGATGCGATCAGTCGATTACAGTGCCGAAATCAAGGAAATTTTGGCAGTTAAAGCAGCTTAATTACCCAAACTTATGAATCAGGATATCAAAGTATCCTGGTTCATAACAAAATCTACTCTATGAACAAACTAGTACTCTCTTCAAAAAAACTGCAAGGCTCACTAACGCTGATTTATGAAAAAGGTGTTTTAAAGAGTCTTACAAATGATTTTAAAAAGCCTTTAAATACTATTCAGGAAGTAGAAATAAAGCGGGTACTGCGGTTCGATTTTACCAAAATAGACCTAGAGGCATTTGCTGCAATTGGTTTAGACTGGACTCCATTGGATATGCCCAATGGTGGGCAGTATGTGGCATTATTCTGCCAAGCTTACAAGAAAAAACACGGCTGTAGTTATTTCGTGAGCGCCAAAGAGGGCGCTATGCTAAAGCATTTATCCCTAAAAAATGAGTCTGATTTTGAGCAGTTGGTGGATGCTTATATGGAATGCAAGGAATGGTGGGCTTCGCCGAAAAGTATTGGTGGCCTGGTGAGCCGGATCAATGAGCTTCGGCAATGGATATCTGCTCTTAAACATGATCATCAGTCCTCTAAATGGCATTTCCCCGATGGGTACAGCAAAACCCGTGAACAGGAATGTAAAACCAATGAGGAAATTCAGGCATATTGGCGGCATTTACGAGCTCAAGGCTATCAAAAAACAAAAGTTGGGATTGTGGAGACGTGGAAGAAAGTTGTCTGATTAGATCAAATAAACACCTAGAAAAATGGCTTATAACAGAAAAAATTATCTTCTGAAAGTAAAAACAGTGTGTGAACTGTACGAACAGGCGCATAAACCTGATCTACCGATGACAGTTACCCACCGGAAAGTTATCTATCCTTGCTTTTTTATCAGCATTGGTACACTGTCGCGCTATTTAAACACCAACTATAAGAAGGAGTTGCGTGAGTTGGCTGAAAATAGGCAGCCGGTGGATCCGAAGCAGTATACGATGTTTTAAGATTTAACTTAATCCGTAACGTATTGTAATGAATGCTATATGAATAAAAATGAATGTTGTAGAATGAATTACAACTCGTAACTCTTCCTCAATACATCCCCCCTTCTCCAGCTTTAGACGCAACTGAACCAACCTAAAGACAGTAAAAGAGCAGACTCCTACAATAGTTGCGTTGATCAGACTCCGAGCAGCAATCTGCAAATAATCCACATATTTATTTGCAGATTCAACACCTCCAATTAGTGCAGCAATAATGAAAGGGATTATTAGCACGGCTCCAATGATAATTTTATATTTAAAAGGAAGCATAATGTCAAGATCTAGATGATATTCAACTTTTCAGCATGAAATTTTTTTCAAACATAATTTACATATTTGATAATATTTATACTTTTAGCAAAATTATTATTATTTAATAATGCTTTTGCAAAAAACATACTCCTATGGAATTTAAAGAATTTGTAGAGTCTATTGTTTTTATCATGTTTTTGTTGACATCTTCTAGTGCTGTCATTCTAGGAATCCATCCCTACCATAATTTTATCGTGAGCCTTCGCAGGACAGGAGATATAAAGCAACGCAACCCAATATGGGGCAGTCTTCTTATCATATCATTAGCTTTAGCTTTTACAAGCGGTTGTGTGCTTTGGATGATGAATAATTTGCACTTTAAATTATAGTGGTTCCACCGCTTCACAACTAAACCTCACCACACTATCCGCCAAGTTCAGATGCCGATGATCAGCAGAAACAGCAGTCCGAACAATGGTAGAGAGTAAAAGAAAGTCTTTATTAGTCCCAGCTAGGGCTTCAAACTGTGGCAACTCCGAGAGTTTGAAATCCCGCTTATGCAGCGCCAAATACACTTTGTTCGCAATCGACAAAGCATTCAGCACCGCATCATCGTCATAATTAAATTGCTCAATACAATGAATACTGAAAGACAATCGCCCGCCTTGAAGTTGTTTGTTCATATGGCCTTTTATCTCATAAACAGGCGTTTCTGCAAATTCAATAAAAAGTGTCGGCGTTTGAAACACAGGTTCTGCGTTGTCGTCGGTGATGAGGCTGTTATACCAGTGAATACGGCCAGATACTTCTGGGATGGCGTCATTTAATCGTTGTTTGATAGCTTGATAAGCGATTGATAGCATGGTTATTAGATGATATGATTTATTTCAGTTTGTATGGCTCTAAGAATGGTCTTCTCCAAATCTGGAGTGACAGCCATGAATTGCCGTTTTGGAATATTGATTGTTGCATTTTTTCGTTTCAGGGCCATGGCCTTCCAGAAACTGGCATCAGAACTAGCACTAGTACTTGATCGTTTGTTTCTGCCACGTGAATTTCGACTTGATCCAGATACATGCTGATAATACTGTGCCCAGAAAAACTTTCTCATCTTATCCGTAACTGGGATTTTGCCCCCTTGTTGGTGAATTTCGGCGTAGGGAATTTCTGTAGATCGAATACCAACATCAACCTGATTTTGGCTACGGCGGATGATTTTAATGCTATCAAGCATGTTCCCAGTATTATTCAGGATATTATTTCCTGGCTTGCTTCTTTCAAACAGGCGGTTTTGAAAACGCTGCAGTGATCCATTCATAGCTAAACCTTGCCGCTTAGTAATATTCTCTTGAAAATGGTTTAAAGCTGCTTCTCCCATCACAGTTGGCATCGCTTTTAAAACCTTATTCAAACGCTTTTCAAAATCTTTTAAAGCCTGGGTATTGATTTGGAGCTTGGTCATCTGCGTTTGATTAATAGTCCAGATCTCATTTCTTCTAAATCGGTTAAGGGTGGATTCCATGGATAAAAATCCTTCACGACGCCCTGCTGATCGGCCAAAAGCACCAGTGGCTTATGCTGGTAACAGCCGATGTATTTTCTATACAAGTTTTGCTTTTGATCCAAAGAACCCCAGACTTCATCGGCATTTTTTAGTAGTACAAAAGCTGATTTGGCTATATCCCAATGCCCTTTTTCAATAGTTTGATCGCGCAAGCTCTCAGAAAAAGTCAGCGTGAGGCCGGTGCTATCTTGCAGTCTGATTTGTCCTTTTGCATCAGCTTTATCAGTCCAAAACGTTCTAAAATCATCTTCACGTTCAAAGCCAAGCGCACTAGGAAATTTATTGGAGTGGCGCTCATAAATGCGCTCTACTGATGGCATACCATAATTTTCTACTGCTTTTAATGGAGCCTCTCCACCGCTAGGCATAGCTTTGAAATAAGGAGTTTCAGCACGGTTAAATAACTCACTCATACCCGTATTGTGCTTCCAGTAATGATCTTTTATTTCCTTTTCTGCAGCGCTTGTAGCTGAGTCAGAATCAGCTGGAGTTAGTTGTTGCTTTTCCAGCTGAGCATCTGTTAGTGGTTTTACACTACACCTGCAGCGCCATCCATTGGGTGGATAATAAGTTGACCAAAAGGGATCATCAGCTCGTAATACCAATCCATTCAAGCGTTCATGCTCAGCACGCACGCGATTATCACCTTTGGTCTGATATTGCAGCCAGGGAAACACTTCTTTTTGCTCTTGTATCTCCAGCCATTTTTGGCCCATGATCGTTCCTCGAACTACGGCTTGATATTCTGCTTGCGCATAATACTGGTTGTACCGCTCATCGATCGCTTTTACATGTTTGTAAAACTCAGAATACGGCCGCTGCACGCCATTTTGATCATGAATCACCGCACGCATTTCTTGCATCTGACTGTAACTTTTAGCTAATCCAAAGGCATAGACATTATTTTGTTGGATACGCAGCCAGCTTTCTTGCTCTGGAGATTTATTAATTGAACCAAACTTTTTAAAGTTTTCTTTGATGCGACTCCAAAGCGAATCACCATTGTTTAAAGCAAGCTCGGGTGAGGTAATTTCTTTGGATAAACTTCCTGAGTGAATGGCCGTCGCTATTTCGGTTAATCGTTTATCCGTGGTTGCATTCATTTGCACTAAGGGTTTGGGTCCATTTATCAAGCTCGGTTTGCCAAGCAAATTGGGCTTCTAGGCTTGTAGGGGCTGAGAGATTGGCACCCCTAAGTTTTTTGACGCCAGACTGTTTGACTTCTGCATCGGGCTCATCAAAAGCAAACTTTGCATCATTAAGCGGATATCCTTTGCTGATCAAAAAGGGAAATAATTGATAATTGATCACATTTTCCAGCCAACGCATATCGCGCTCAATGTATTCATTCATCAGGCGTTCATGCACTTCGGCTGCACCCACAAAGCTCTTTTTATCTGATACGCCGGTTTGTCCAAGGATCAATTTGGAAAGTTGCTCATCGCAGAACCGGGCTTGTTCCAAATACACCTGATAAGCATCCGAATGCTGGCTTTCATGAAATTCGACTTGATCGTCGATGTGTAAAATCGCATATCCATTACTACCAATTCCAGCTGCCATCATTTCTTTGGCGTCAAGCTCTTTGGCATCGGTGCTGGCTGTTCGGATCACCACCACCGGCATGCCAAATTTTTCAGAACGCACCGACCAATCTGATCTGGCATTGCGCTTCCAGATCACTTCGGGCACGGCATCCTTCAACAGCCCCAGCTGATCGGATGCACCCACTTCAATCAGGTACTCATTAAAAGGAGTATCCCGGTAGGGAATTCCTTTATCCTCACCGATTTTAGCTACCACCAAACCTTTTTCAGGGATGACTAGATTTCGATCGATCAGATGCACTCCGAGAAAATGTCCATCCTCCATTTGCCCAAATTCAATCAAGGAATGTCCATAAAAGAGACTATCCAAAGCCAAATTCATAAAGTCGCCAAACCAAGGTCGCCTAAGTAATTCGGTTAACTGCTCGTTTGCTGTACCGCCTTTCAATACCGCAAAAGGCGCGCCTGTAGTTTTGATTTTTCGGCTATTGACCTGGCTAAACAAATGCGCATCGCTTAATGCCAACTGATAAAGTGCAAACAAATCCGTGCGATCAGGCCTATCAGGGTCAGTAGCACTTGCTACAGCACGCTTCCAAATACTCATTTCGGCTTTAGTCATTGGAATGCTTGTGCGTTTGAGCTGGTAGAACAAGCGGCTTTGCTTATCAGTTTTGACTAGCTGGTACAAAGGCTCTGGCGTTTTACTGCTTTTAAAGAATTGGCTGACGTAGTTAAGTAATCGCATGTTTTTTTAGATTAAGCTTCGTTTAGTTTGACTTCCCCAGCGAAAGGTTTGCTGGCCTTCACCAGTTTTTGGATTGAATTTTCGCGGTAAGTCCAGCCCGTTTTTACCATCAGCTACCCGCTCTAGGAAGTTGATGGTTTCGTTATAAGCCGATTCCACATGTGGGGCAATCCGGTGATTAGGCAAGCGCTGGTAAATTAGATGCAATACCAGATTGACGCCGCATTGCACCAGATGCATGTTGCGCTCATCACCCCTGCTGGCAAAGATTTTTTGGGTATCGTAGCGATCAAACAGATAACTTTTGAGTGTATCTAGTACCATCGCTTCGGCACTAGTTAAAATAGCAGGATTGGCTTGAATCATCGATTCGAGGTTGTTCTGCTTGATTTGTGGTAAGTAGTCGTCGCGTGTAATCATATTCTTCGAGTTGAAAAGCTTTTGTATTGTCCCGTTCGCGGCTTAAAAGCAGCTCCACGCTGGTATTTATTCAATAAATCAAGCGCAGCAGCATCTGCATCGGGGCTATCGTCATGCGATTTATAGCCGGGCTCGATAGCGAGGAGTTGTGCGATACTGATTTGCATATCGCCATTAGCGCGCTCGGCCTGGTTATAATAAATACGCCCTTGTTGATAGAAAGGTAGCATGGCTAGAATCCGATCGAACTTATTGCCTTTTGGACGCTGAGCCTGAATTAAGCTAATGGATTGTTCATAATTACTAGCCACTTCTTGGTAAACCATCTTTAATGCATCGTTCCAAAACTGACTTTCGAAATACCAATTGATATGGACAGACTGGGGCAAACTGGAGCTATAATCAAACATCCACTTAATGGCTACATCCATTCGGCACTGTTGCACCATGGCTTTAATGAGGTAGAATTTGCCTTCTTTTAATCCCCAAACTTTGATGGCATTGAAGTCGGCTGTTTTAGCATCAGAATAAGCTACGTCCCAATAGCCAATGATACGCTCGAAATGATCTAAACGAGGAATTGAACTCCAGTAAATCATTTCCGGTTTGAAAATGTTTCCTTCCACATATGGTGCATTGTTGTACTCAGCTTGAAAAGAAAGTGGCCCCATTGCATCCAGCTGATTCTGATAAAATCTTTTGCTGTACTTATCTGGCCAAGTTGGATTTAGTGCCGCATCGGTTGCGTTCTGTTGTATAAACTGAAATCCCTTTTTATGATCGCGAATATGGGTAAGGATGGTTTGGGGCGCGAAAATATTATTCACCTGAATGAATCTGCTGCCTCGCTCATCGAGCGTTCCAAGCAGATCCTCACAAATCCAATCGGCATATTCGCGTAAGCGTTTGGGATTACGGCAAACTTCCTTGGTATCCAAATCGTCAGCCACGATATATTCAGGGCGATACTGACGGTGACGCAGTCCACGCGGACTTTGACCCATGCCAATCGCAAAGAAAGCACAGTCGTTTTTGGTGATAAAGCGTCCTTCTTCCCAACTGCCTATGCTTTGTTGATTGCCGAAATCGTGTGCAAGCAATTGATTAGCTTCAAATTCAGCTTGCAAATCAGAAAGCAGAATATGGGCTTTCTCTTGACTTTGACCTACGAGCAACATCACTTTTAAATCATCATTGATCCATAACCAAAGCGGCAGAAGAATGTTTAAATGGGTTGATTTAGCTAAGCCTCGTCCCCAGGCGAGCAATAGTTTAATGTGCTTGTTTGCTCTAACTTTCTTTGCAGTTTGAATATGAAAACTGGCTGATGGCGAGCTCGCATAGCGTTTGAAATAAGTGTCGATGAAAAAGGCATAATCGGTTTTGGCTCGATCGATGCGTGCGATTTGTTCGGCCTGTGTTTCAAAAGGGTTGATGGTATTATCCTCAGAAATACTTTTGATTAGCTGGCGGTAGCGTTCGAGGGCTTTTTCGTGTTTGTTCATTTTCTTTTTGTCTGAATCAGGATAAAATGGATAAGAAGGATAAAAAGGGATAAAGCCCGCAGGCCTTCTATTTTTATCTAGCTGCTTTGTTTTTACTAAGAGGACAAAGCGAAGGGATCCCCCTGATCCTCTTTATCCATTTTATCCTGATTCAGACATCATCTTCATTATTTCATTCATTTATACGAGCGTTTAAAAACTATTTAAAAGGTGTTTAATTGGCTCCTGCTTGTTTGGCTTCTAAAAATTCCAGCATCAAGCCACCGAACAGCTTGGTTTCCTTAGGATGATGGCGTAGCAGCCACCCAGTAAACTCGCTAAAACACTCGATGTATACCGCAATAGAGTGATCACTCAATCGCTCGATTTCTTTGCCGATGATGGACTTGGCATCATATAATTCTTTTGTTGGTACGCCGCCGATGCTTCGAATCTTTTCATTGATGGCTTTGAGTTGGGCATAGCTATCCTGCAATAGCTGCGAGCGGGTGACGCCTTGCAGATTCTTCATTTTTTCCCAACCTCCATCCTCGATCCATTTGCGCAGCGTCTTCTCCGTTACGCCAACCATTTCACTGATGGATTTGCGGGTGTGGGCGCCGTGAATGAAGAGCTCTTGGGCCAAAAGTTTCTTGTCTTTGTTCATGTTCATTGGGGCAAAACTTAGAACAAATCGGGACTTAAAAAAATGATTACGCAAGGCTTAAGTATCTATCAATCAACCTTGTGTAATTGGTTTTTTATTCCAAATCCTCATTAAATCTTTGTACCAACAAACGACCCAAACATGCGATTTATCATCAGCGACGAAAGTGTAAACAGGTATGGTTATCGGATTCTTTCCCGAGGGATGAGCACTACCTCATTCGAGAAAAATCCGGTTGTGTTTTACAACCACGGCACCTATAACCTGCCTATTGGCAAGGGCAAAGACTTGCGACATGAGCCCGACGGTAGCATCACGCTCGATATCGATTTTGATTTAGAGGATGAGCAAGCTGTGGCCGTGCAGAAAAAAGCCGAACGTGGATTCCTGAATGCATGCTCGGTAGGTATTGATGTGCTAGAGACAAGTGCTGACGTCTCATTGGTGCTGGATGGCCAAAGTCGTCCCACCGTTACGCGCTGCGAACTTTTGGAGCTGAGCATCTGTGGTATCCCTGGAAATCGGAATGCGTTGCGCCTAAATGGAGTCCATGCCGAGAATATTGATCACATACTTCCACCAATCTATAAACAAGAAGAACAAAGAAAATTAGCTATGAAACCCACCTTTGACTCATTCGATTTGCCTGAAACAGCTGCCGAAGAAAATATTCTGGAGCAATTGGCTGCCCTAGAGCAATCCGATCCGGATACGACCGATCCCATTCTGGCCAGATTAGACACCATCGATAAAAAGATTGCTGCCCTGTCTGCTGCTAAACCGATAAAAGCAACCAGTAAAGAACCACGGCTGGTTGACTTGATGAAAGACCTCAGCAAGCATGTTGCTCCCAAAGAAACCATGAGCTGGGAAAAACTGCAGGCTCTTCCTGATGCGGAGTTTGAACGCTACCGAATGGAACATCGAGAGTCCTATGAGCAACTTTTCTACGGTCATTATGGATTTGAACCGCGCTACTAACCCTTACCAAACAAAAAGATTATGTCAGTAAAACAAGAAATATGGATCGGTGAGGTCCTTCGCAAAGTATCCACTTTAGAACAAGCAACCTTTTTAGATGGCCTGCCCGACTATAGTCGCTACGCCAATAATAATGTGATCCACATGACCTACATGGGTGTGGAGCCTAAGGTGCTCATTAATAATAGCACCTATCCGCTACCAACTTCGGCATTAGCTAATGAAGATATTGGTTTATCACTTGATAAATATCAAACTGAGGTTACCATTATTACTGATGATGAACTGCATGCCAGCGCATCAGATCGAATGAGCGTGACTCGTGATATGCATGCTGGAGCTATCACCAAGGAAAAACTTAAGAAAGCCTTGCATGCCATTGCACCGGCCAAGCACACCAAAGAAACACCAGTGCTCATCACAACTGGCCCTGAAGTAGATGGCCGAAAAGCACTCAAACGCAGCGATATCATCCAATTGAAAAAAGCTTATGATCAATTGGAAGTTCCTCTGGAAGGTCGCCGTTTAGTGCTTTGCCCAGATCATACCAGTGATTTACTGGAACTCGATCAAAAATTTGCGAACCACTATTATGATTACAAAAGTGGACGGATTGCAGGTCTGTACGGTTTTGATGTATATGAATACGGCGCGGCACCTTATTATGATCAGGAAACAAAAACGAAGAAAGCTTTTGGCGTAGCACCTGGGGCAAAAGATGTGCCAGCCAGCGTGGCATTCTATGCGCCCTATGTCGCTAAAGCCAGTGGCGAAACCAAAATGTATTTCTCGGAAGCAAAAACCAATCCACGGATGCAGGAGAATGAGATCAATTTCCGCCAGTATTCCTTGGTAATTCCGAAGAAGCAAATGTATTTGGGTGCAATTATAAGTGGCAAAGGATGATCACGCTCGACAGAATAACCCTCGCCAGGATCGAAACGCTGCATCCCAAACTGCGTCTAGAAGCCAAGGATATCTACCTCCAAATCTGCCGTTGCCTGACGGGAAGAGCGCAAATACGATTCACCCAAACCTTCCGCACCATCGCTGAACAGAACGCACTGTATGCGCAAGGGCGAACAACGCCAGGAAAAATAGTGACCTGGGCGGAAGGTGGGCGATCGTATCACAATTACGGATTGGCAGTGGATATCTGCTTGCTAATCGATAACAAAACGATCGGTTGGGATACACTGAAAGATTACGACGGTGATGGTTTGGCTGATTGGATGGAATGCGTAAAAATATTTGAAAAACAAGGTTGGGAATGGGGCGGCCGATGGAGCAAAGGCAAAACGGATATGCCTCACTTCCAAAAAACATTTGGCAAGACCACTATTCAGTTAGCTCAACAAGTAAAACCAGGGAGGCCCTATGTCGAATTATAATGTATTGGAAAACATCAATTGGCTGGTAGCTGCCATAAGTACCTCGGGACTCGTTGGCTGGTTCCTCGGCCGCAGGCGTAGCAATGCTGAAACCAAAGGCGTAGAAATAGACAACGAAGAAAAAGAAGTGACCGCCGACCTAAATAACATGGAACGCCTCACTAACCGGCTGAACGAATTGATAGTTGCCTTAGATAACCAAATGGCCGAAAATATCAAGTTGAAACAAGAGTTGCACGCCTTGCGTGTGGCACTGGAGCATGAGCGAATGTTGTATCAAGAATTAATCAAAAAATATGAGAATAATAGGAATAATGAGTTGTCTGCTACTACTTCTGCTTAGTTGCAGATCCACAAAGCAACCCATATTAACGAGCAAACAAGCCCGCACCATCATCAAGGAAATTCCACGCGATAGTACGGTGACCATCGCTGCCGATCGGTCCAGCTTTCGAGCTGAATTGATTACTGATCAAACGGGTAAGGTAGCCATCAAACAGGTGCTCAACAAACAAGCAGGCAAACGTACCCAAGCACCACAGGTGCACTTAGCAGATGGATTGTTGCAGGTGGATTGCCTTTGTGACAGCGCTAACATTTACCTCAACTGGAAAGAAAAACACATCACCGACATGCTTAAAGAGACCGTATTTGTGCCCACAGAAAAGCCAATGAGCTCGTGGCAACAGACACAAATATGGCTTGGACGCTCGCTGATGATTCTTTTAGGTGGCTTATTCCTACTACTGACGCTCAGCAATTATAGAAATAGATAAGAAAAAACAATTAAACCAAATCAATGAACGGAATCACTTTTCAACGAGCGCAAGGCGGCTTAAAACGCCGAGCAGCAGGCGAAGACCATGTATCGGCCTTGCTATTTTACGGGCCAGAGGCTAGTCAGTTGCCTGACTTATTCACTATTTACAGCTTAGAAGATGCCGAGCGCAACAAGGTATCGCTCGCTAAAACGCCGATGGTGTATTACCATGTGGCTGAATTTTTCAGAGTGGCACCAGGAAGCAAACTACTTGTGCGCGCAGTGCCGGCAGATAGTTACGATGGCTCTTTTACCGAAATCAAACAAATGCAACAACAAGCTGCTGGCGCTATTCGTCAGATCGGTGTATGGTTGGGGCATAGCAACACGACGCATGAAGCTAATTTGAACAAAGTTTGCGAGGATTTAGCTGCGATGAACATGCCTCTTTCAGCTGTGCTTGCCTACCGCATGACTACCGAGGAGCTCAGCGCGCTACCCACATTAGGCGCCAATGCGTATCCGCGTGTATCCATTTGTATTGCACAAGATGGTGGTGGCTTAGGAGCAACGTTCGCTAAAAAAGGCGGCGCTGATAAACCAGCAGTAACAGCTATTGGTGCATGTATGGGGGCTATTGCCCGCGCTGGGGTACATGAGAGCATTGCTTGGGTAGAAAAACAGAATATGGTAAGCACTACGTACCCAAGCAAATCAGAAAACCTAGCCAAAGAATTAGATGTAGCAGCCTTGGTAGATGGCACCTTAATAAATGAGCTAACCCCAGAACAACAGGAACTCATCAACAGCAAGCGCTACCTGTTTTTACGTAAACACGTAGGTCAAGCAGGCTCGTATTGGAACGACAGCTTCACGGCAGACAAACCGGAAAGCGATTACGCCTACATCGAAAACAACCGCACCATCGACAAAGCCGTACGCGGAATTTACAAAGCCTTATTACCTCATTTGAGTGGCCCATTGCGCATCGATGCTAAAACCGGGTACATCTCTGTAGGGACTACCACTTTTCTGGAAACCTTAGCCAAAGAATGTTTGATCCAGATGGAGCGCGCAGGTGAATTGAGTGGTTTCGACGTGGAGATTGATCCCAATCAATCGGTGCTTGGCTCATCCAAACTGAACGTAACAGTGAAGCTGATCCCGATGGGCGTGTTGCGTCAGATAAATGTCAATATTGGTTTTACAGTTAAAATAGAGGAATAGAAATGAGTACAGAAGTTGTAAGCCCTTTAATTAATGGTCGTTCATACGGCTGGGGCGATATCGTGGTAAACGTGGGTGCTTTGCCTATAACAGGCATCACAGCCATCAAATACGAAGAAGAACAAGAAAAAGAAGATGTATATGGCGCAGGACGCCGCCCAGTAGCGCGTGGCTACGGAAGGATAAAAGCATCTGCATCGATCACACTCTCGGTAGAAACGGTGATGGCGCTAACTGCCTCTGCCCGCGAAGGGCAACTGAACCGCATGGCTCCATTTACGATCATCGTATCCTACTTACCCGAAAGTGGCCCAATTATCAAGGATGTTCTGATGAACTGTGAGTTCAAAAAGCAAAGCCGCGATTGGAAAGAAGGCGACATGAAAAAGGAAGTGGAACTGGAGCTGTTGGTATCGCATATTGAATGGAATAGATAGGATGTTGTCTCTAGCCTGGGTGCGGTTGATCCGCGCCTTGGTGGAGGCAAAAAGACACAATCATCAATAAACCTTAACAAAGACAATTTAAAAACACCCAAAATGACAACTGAAAACGAACTAATCTGTGGTTTAACACCAGACCAAATCAATGAATTGAAAGCTAAACATGGTGCACTGAGCCTGGTAACGGTAGTAGAAGGCGATGAAAAATATGAAGGCATCTTCAAGGAACCGACTATGGAGGCGCTATCAGCAATCACCACTTTGGCTAAACAAGATGAAGTAAAAGCTTCGCTAGCCCTGTTTGACAATTGCTTACTCAGCTGTGACGAGGCAATGAAAAAGCGCCCGCGAGTACGTTTATCGGCCATTGCTCAGCTAAGTGAAATTATGAAGCCGTTGGAGGGTTACATAAAAAAAGTATAGCCTCCCTGCACAATGGGGAGGATTTCATACGCATGGGTAATGTGCTGATACGCGCCAATTTTGGTCAGGTGCCTGAAAAGTTGAGTTTAACAGCATGGAGTGATTTATATGCAGAAGCGCAATGGCTGGAACAATGGAGATTGAGCAACCAGGCGGAGATGTTGGCTAGGTTGTTTGGGGGAGATGGAGATTAAAGCCGAGTGGTTGAAGTGGTTTTATTTTGGGTGGCTGTGTAGGTGTAAGTGGGTGCGGTTTGTTCGGGTGAAGAGGTACGACATTTTTTGCAATTGCAATTATTATAACAGTTAGAACGGCCTGCTTCGTGCCCAAGTCTAAGAGCTGCAAAGAATACTAAAACAGCTATAATCACAGGAATAACAAAAACCATATTTCACTTTGTTGAAGTCCAAACATAACAAAAAATGAATAATAACCTACATTACGGTATTGATTTTAGTATACGACCCGTCAATATATTTCAATCGATCAATCAGCAGATTAATCAGGTTACAACGAGCACTCAAAATATGACCAATCATTTTGGGAATTCTTGGAAGAAGCTATTGTCGGTTAATCAAGCATTAGAAGGAGTTCGCAACCTAAAATCCATACTTGATGGAGCAATTCAACCAGGTGTTGCATTGAATTCTTCTTTGATGGACTTATCAGCCATTACTGGCTTGACAGGCAAAGCTCTTGATGGAATTACTGAAGCGGCACGAGCTAGCGCACGTGTCTTTGGTACTGATGCAGCTCAAAATGTAGAGAGTTATAAACTCTTGCTGTCCCAATTATCCCCTGACATTGCTAAAAATTCGGAGGCGTTGAAGCTAATGGGTGACCATGTAAATACGCTCTCGAAAACCATGAGTGGAAACACTGTTGCAGCTACAGAAGTGCTTACCACAGCGATGAACCAGTACGGTGTAAGCTTGGATAACCCGATGCAAGCCAGCAAAACCATGGCCGAGATGATGAATGTGATGGCTGCTGCTGCCAAAGAAGGTTCAGCCGAACTTCCACAAATCAAAGCTGCTTTGGAGAATGTGGGGATGGTAGCCAAAACAACCGGTGTTACCTTCTCTGAAACAAATGCAGCTATACAAGTACTAGATAAGGCAGGCAAGAAAGGAGCTGAAGGAGGAGTAGCTCTTCGTAATACATTAAGTATCCTGAGTGAAGGCCGTTTTTTGCCTAAGCAAACTAGAGCTGCTTTAGAAGAAGCAGGTATCAATATCGCTCAGTTGGCAGATCAGACGACTCCTTTAACGGCACGATTGAATGCGCTTAAGCCGGTTATGAATGATACGGCATTAGTTACCAAGCTATTCGGTAAAGAAAATGCAGCCGCTGCTATTGCCTTGATTAATGGTAGTAGAGATATCGATGAGTATAATCGTAAAATACAGGGTACAAATACGGCAGTCGATCAGGCAAAAATAGTGATGGGTGGTTATGCTGAACAAATGAAGCGCATAACAGCTGGTTTTGACGATTGGAGAATTGAAGCATTTAACACAGCTCAAGGTATCTTAACTATAGTGCAGCCGAGTATCTCATTAGCACTTGGCGCAGCTCAATTTGCGGGAGTGTAAAATAAACTGTGTCAAAGGATAAAATGTTGTTGTTATTAAGCTG
>CALLKE010000140.1 GCA_938008555.1 uncultured Pedobacter sp. | reverse complement strand
CAATACTATACCGCTGGCCATTAATGAGCTTGGCAATGGGTGTGTAGCTGCCGTCCTCATACACCCAGGTGTTTACATTTTCGGTGGGTTCTTTTTCGTAGAAAATCTCGTCGAGATTGCTGATTTGTACTTGCGGTCTTTAAAAGTATCACTCATCCTCTCCACGATCCTTTTCGAGAGAATTAACAAATTCTTCTAGATTTTCTGCTATTTGAAAACGAGTATACCATGTTCCTGCCTCCTCGTCCGGTTCATCGTATAAACAAACACAAACAATCGGTTCTTTATGATTAAAATCTAAATACAATTCATTTGATGTGCCATCACACCCTAGTGGAATAAATAATGGGTCATCTAATAGATCTGGGTCAAGTGAGGCTTTCATCTGTATGCCCACAAAGACATTATCTACATTATTAAAAGTTTCGATATTCTGAATCAGAGAATAATAATCATTTACAGAAAAAACTATCATTCCATTGTCATCATATATTGTATTTTCTTCAGCTCGTCCCCCATTCGAACGGGTATAAAACTCTTTATATGAGTTAGGTAAATCTCTACCTACGATTTTTGCTAATGCTTTAAAATCATCTTCAGTAACCGGCCTAACTGGATTAATATCATAGAAATTTAACTTTCGCATACTTTCTTATTTACAATTGATTTTTATTTTTCCGCCTTTGTTTTTGGGCGCGCCATGTGGAAGTCCCCACTCATGATACCCGCCTTTGTTTTTCGGGTGCATTACTCCCCAATTACCAGAACCAGGTTTATGCTGCTCTTTAGGCACTAATTGCATAACACCGTGCTCTCCACCTGTAGTTGACGAATGGGCATGATGCCAAGCAAATTGTTTTGGAGATAATTTTTTATCCACTGTACTGGTTATTTGGTCATAAATTTTAGGGTTTATTTCTTCCAATGCTTTGCGCAAAGTAGGATTACTTTTTAAATCTCCTGCAAGCACATCATTAGCTCGAGCAAAGTGTGTAGGTCTCGATTTTCCAAAGTCTTCTGGTTTAAGCTTCATTTGATACCAAACAGAATAAAAATCATTCGGTGATAACCCAAAAACATCCACCCAGCCATTACAATCCGAAACGTAAGCATACAAGTTACCACCCCCCGCTAACCCAATCGGATCCTGCGATATATACACCCCACTGCCCGAATCATAGTATCGAAAGCGATTATAGTAAAGCCCACCCAGTTCCTCATCCTCATACTGTCCCATCTGCCTGAAGGGAATAAAACTCTTATCAGTCTCTCCCCATATTGGTCTGTTCCAGATATCGGTACCAGTTTGTAGTTTTTTTAGTCTACCATAAATGTCATAATCCGTCTCCCAGACAAGTTCTCCGACATCATCAAAGCATTGAACAGGCCGGCCAATATAATCAGAAACAATGCTATACCGCTGGCCATTAATGAGCTTGGCAATGGGGGTGTAGCTGCCGTCCTCATACACCCAGGTGGTGACGTTTTCGTTGGGTTCTTTTTCATACGAAATCTCACCCAGCTCGCTGGTTTGTGGCAGCAACCATATACTACAGGCTAAAAAGCAAAGAGCCACTCAATTTGAATGGCTCTTATTGATCATGCTAACAAACAAATCAATCTAAATCAGTATAAATAGAATACCCCTCCTCCGTAAAATTAATCCCCTTCAGCTTATTCTCCTTACAACGTTTTTTAAACTCTTGTGTAACAATTATATAAGAATCTTGTTCCTCCATACGAACGATAGAATGTCCTTCTAAGCTACCCTCGATTATGTATAACTTTTTGATATCGATAAACGCTGCGTTACGATATTCTTCTATCTCAAATACTGACTTGTTTTTATCCATGAGGGGTAAAACATTAAGAATATTCATGAAATGAAAGCTATTGTTGATGTTATTTTTTTTATCAGTAATTCGTGCATTTATAAACTGAATATCATTAATTAAATCACTAAATATTTTTTTAAACCTAGTACTAACAAGCGGCGTGCCATGGGTTGGAAGTAAATCATAAGATTCAATATAACTATCGATTTTGTCCACCTCAAATTCCAAGGGTTTATCTATACTGATTATTTCTCCAGGTTTTAATCTGTAAAGGTCTATTTGATTCCTTTCCTCACTAAATGCAAATGCAGTCTCCCGTTTATAAAAAGATGAAAATTCAAAATACATAATCTATAAATCTCAATGTGTATAATTTTTTAACTGTAAGAAGCTGTAATGGCGAATTCAACAAAAGTGCAACCTCAGTTATTGTTTTCAAAGTAACAAATCGCTTACCGACATTTAATTGTGCCATCTCGCAGCCCCTTCCTTGTTTTTTTTCTTAAATTTTCAACCCTGTCGGCATAATCGGCTTCAGACCACCCATTACTTTTTCCTTCGATATTAATCTGTCTTATTTGCCTTGAAATCTTTTCATTGTATTCAGCATGTCCTTTATTCCAACCCTTATGGAGGCTCCTACCCGGATGTGTACCTTTTTCTTTTGGCAGATAAATCAAGTTAGTTGGCTTATCCACATCAAACCCAGCAGCCTTAATTACCGGATCACTTTTCATGGAACGCGGTATAACATGATGTAATTGGTAATCACTGATCTT
>CALLKE010000139.1 GCA_938008555.1 uncultured Pedobacter sp. | reverse complement strand
GAGATTATTACCTGCTTATCACTATGAATCTTTATCGAATCCTTCCCATAAAGCAAGGTCTTCAACGCTTTGATTGCAATTTTTGATGCGGGTTCGCCATTACGACCGGCAATCTCGATCTTGTTCGCATGGAGCGAAATCTTATTCCCTTCGATCTTCAAACTCGATTTCCCATTGCTTAGTTCTATCGTTTTGCTTGCTGAAAGCGATATGGTATGTTGCCCGTCGATCAGGATCTGATTGCCACCCGTCTTGTCTCTGATGGTGATGCCTCCAGCATCGTTGAGTTCTATGATATGTCCACTTTTACTGCTCCAGCTTTTGATATTGTTTCCAGGGCCTCCTCCAGCAGCTACTTTGCCATGAAATATTCCCCCAGCGACGAATGGCCTATCCGGGTGACCGTGTATAAACTTGATCATCACCCGATCTCCAATCTCGGGAACGGCCAAAAAACCACGATTCTTAGGCACTTGCTCGCTACTACCTGCATCTGGACTCAACACACGAATCCAGTCCGTGGTCAAGTAATCCCACTGCCAATCGAAACGTACGCGTACACGGCCCTGATCATTCATGTTATCTGTGACGGTGGCATATTGGGTACCGGTCTTGGGCATCTCAAATTTAGGGGTAGGCAGATAACCTGTTCCTGCAGCGATGGCTTCAAAATCGCCGATGTAATGGCCCAGGTTATCGACCGAATGCGTTATTTGGGTAACCATCAGCTGAGTGAAGTAGCGGCTATCACGGCTATAGGGCTGGCGCATATGCAGATCGATCAAGCAACCAGGATATAGAAAGGGCACCCGAGTTTGGCCTGAAGTGGTAAAAACCGTTGTAGCTAAGCTACCACTAGCACCCCGCTGCGATGTTTCTACATCTTGATGTGTGGATGCTTTGATGGGGGCAACGTCTAAGCTTGGGGTTAAGAATGTCTTCTCTGAGATCTCATAAGCACTTTTGGCAAGCGAGGATTGATGATTAATCCGGGTTTCAGGTGAGGTCAACTGCTCATGGGTGCTGCTATTGTACCCATAAAAACTGCGTTTCACATGCCTGGCTTTCATACATACACTCACATGAAACACATCATGACCATGAGTCAGCTTGATCGCCTTTTCAGGCAAGGGAAGTTTACCAAAATGAAGAACTTCACCATCGTAAAAAAACTGCTCGCCATAGGCTTCGGCCGTGCGTGCGAGGAAATTGTAATGCGTCTCTTCGTATTGGCAACTGTAGGAAAGATGGCCTGTATAGCTAGGCTCTATTCGGACTTTATAGGTGTCCATGTCTATTCCTTCTTTGATCACATTATTGGCGATGCTTGCTAGGTTGGTGGTCTGCTTTCCTCCAAAACTCTGCGAATGTACTGCCGCATCCAGCAAAATAGTGGGGCTGTAGCCACTCAGTATAATATGGCCGAAGCTCTCTTTCCGCTTACTAAAACCTACTCCAGTAATAATCCCCGAAAAATCACGGTAGGGCCCATTGGGAAGGCCTTTGTAGTTAAACCACGTCTTAATGCGCTTGCCCTGTAGCTTTTGGGCATCTTCCATATGATGGTCTTGCGCGATACCTAAAGAGTCGTGCGCCAGCGTCAAAGTAAAATGATGATGCGTCGTCGCGCTTTGGATTAACTCAAAATGGAGAAAATGTTCAATTCGCTTACCATTTAAAAAGATGGCTAATTGGGTTACATGGGGTATGCCCAATATGTCATCACCCAGGAGCATATCTGCATTACTGAGGCGTTTAGGAGGCTCGTAATAGGTTTCGTCGTCTAGTGTTGGAAATTCGGGAGTGTTGGAGATGGACAAGAGATCGTGTATTTATATGTGAAGATTATTTTTTTGCCGCAAAAGTAATCCAATAAAAATACTATTCTAATTTTTTACTCATTAAGTTGAAAAATTGTGCTAAAAATAGGCTACTTGATATAAAAGAAATCTTCTGATTAGGCCCTAAATAAGTGTGTTTTAACTGTCCTTTCGGTGACTCATCGGAATTTTGGGGTCATGAAACTCATATCTGTAGCAAATGTGTTCAAAACGATGGGGGGGTAGTGTTTTAAGAAATATGATGAGGTAAAAAGAGAAAGGTAAAGTTTGAGTTTATGAGGCTATCATGGCCATTTAAAAATGTATGATGCATTTAAAAACATAAGCCCTGCTTTCGAAGCAGAAGTTAGATTAATCTTTCTGTGCTTGTACCAAAATATAAGGTGACAAAAACTTTGACTCAAAAGGAATCAGTTTGGTTACAATTTTCCCCAGATACCAAACAGTTTTAACAAACATATTAACCCAAAAAGGCTTTTCATTTTTATTTTCGAGCCATACACTGAAGCGATTAATATATTCCACTCGAACATTTTTCAAACCAAGTTCATGACAGATAGACGCTAACAGCTCCAAATCCATACATGCTATATGGTGTTTCTCATAGCTTTCTCGATCAAATACTTTCTGAATCCATCCATTGATGCTCTTAAAATTGGGCAACGTGATCAATAAAACGCCGGAAGGATTCAAGAACTGAACATGGCGTTTAATGACATCTTTTGTATCAAGAAAATGTTCTATTAAACCACAAGACAAAACTAAATCATAATATCTCGTAGGCTTATATTGAAATAGATCGGCCTCTATCACATCGACATCCGTTTTTCCAAGACCATTTTTTTCCAGGACCTGTTGAAGGATATCTCGGTGAATGAAGTAATCAAATAAGGTAGGCTCAATACCAAAATACTTTTTCAAAAAAACAGCATAGTACCCTGGGAACCCGCCCAACTCGATTGCACTTTTAAGATGATTTTGCCGAATAACTGATTTAAGCTGTTTATGAAAAAGATAATGAGGGCCTACAGATAGAGCCAAATCAGGTTTTGATTCCCAATATGCAGTCCAAAATTTTTTATCCGTTAGTTGATTCGCCATCTGCCCGCAAAGGAAACAAAAAGAATTTAAAGAAGTTGTACTTTTGGTTGTCTTGAAAGTAGTACACTTAAATACATATGCTGGTAATGGTGGCGCAGGAAGGGCTTGTTTACGTTTAAACAAAGCACTAATTGACCAAGGTATTGACTCGCAGGTATGGGTCAATTTTTCCTTCGAGGAAAACAATCAGGTATCAAATTTCTCTGCCGGATTTTTTCGAAAATGGATAACAGCTGTGGGCATTGTCTTAGAAGGTCTAGTCTCTAAATACTTTACTAGATCACTCCGAATTCCTTTCTCAATTCCAGTATGGGGCAAGGATATTTCTAATCATCCCATATTGAAGGAAGCTGACATCATCCATATCCATTGGATCAACCACGCATTTTTACGCCCACGTGATCTGTCCAAGCTTACTAAATTAAACAAACCGATCACCTGGACTTTTCACGACTGCAATGCCTGCACAGGAGGCTGTCACTGCACCATGTCTTGCAAGCATTACCAACAAAAATGTGGGAATTGCCCTGTTCTCAAAACGTCGCATGCTCACGATTGGTCAAATCGTATTTGGCACGCTAAATATCAAGCGTACAAAAAGCTTCCTTTTCACATTATTACACCCAGTAAATGGATGGCTGATTTCGTCAGGAGTAGCAGCCTTCTCTCTTCACGAGCTATTCAAGTCATCCCTAACACACTGGATACCTCTGTTTTTAAACCTACAGCCAAACACGATGCCAGAAAAAGCTTAGGCATAGCACCCGATAAATTTATTTTGATGAGTGGCTCTATGCCTTCGAAACAAGATTTACACAAAGGTATACCCTATCTAATAGATGCCATCCCACTATTTATTAAACGTCATGGTGTTGACGCGGACCAGGTTGAGCTTCTTGTTTTTGGTAATCGAGACAAAAAAGATAGTCCAGTTTTTGGGATAAAAACTACTTTTCTGGGTGTGATATCAGATGATGTCCAACTAGCCCTGTGTTACAGTGCTGCAGATGTTTTTCTGGCTCCCTCTTTGGAAGATAATTTGCCCAATACAGTGATGGAAAGCCTCGCTTGTGGGACGCCTGTTGTAGCTTTTACCGCAGGCGGAATTCCAGAGATGGTCACCCATCAACATAATGGATATCTAGCGCAATATAAATCCTCAACTGACCTTGCTGCAGGAATCAATTGGGTACACAAGCACCCCCAAAAGGAACTACTACACCAACAAGCCAGAAAAACAGTGGAAGATCACTTTTCAGAAAAGATCATTGCCCACACGCATATTGAGCTTTATCAACGATTACTCCACGAATATGCTTAAGCCTCAATTAAGTATCATCACAGTGGTGTATAACAATTTTCATCATATTGAACGTACGATGCGCTCGGTATTTAGTCAAACGTACCCCAATATCGAATACATCGTTATCGATGGTGGTTCAAACGATGGCACGGTGGATATCATCAAAAAGTACCAAAATCAGATCACGAAATTCATTTCTGAAAAGGATGCAGGTATTTACGATGCGATGAATAAAGGACTGGCTCTCGCTTCGGGCGATTATGTTCTTTTTATGAATTCGGGGGACGAAATTTATGCCCCTCATACGGTGGAGCAAATTTTTGCCATACAAACTGACGCAGATATCTACTATGGGGAAACAGCAATATATTCGACAAACTGGCAACACCTAGGACAACGACGCCACAAAGCCCCAAGCAAATTCACGTGGAAAAGCTTCAAATATGGGATGAACATTTGCCATCAAGCTATTTATATCAAACGTTCGTTAACTCAGCCCTACGACTTACAGTACTCCCTCAGTGCGGATATTGATTGGGTGATCAGAGCAGCCAAACAGGCCAAGCAAATTGTCAATACCAACCAATTAGTGGCCAAATATATGTCAGGAGGGATGTCACAGAAAAAACATTTACAGAGCCTAAGAGAGCGCTTTCAGATTTTTAGCAAACACTATGGCTTAATCCCAACTATTATAAATCATGGGATCATCGCACTTAGACTCATCTTTTATTGGATACGCCATATGGGGCAGAACAAATAACCCATTATCTTGCACGCTCGGGATACATTCCCCAAGTGCTGTGATAACTCTAATAGGCCTAACTTGTTCTTGATGATTTTTGATTGGCTTGTCATTGTGTTTAATCTGGTTTGAAAGTTCGTCTTTTGATTCAAACTGTCAGATTAAATAATGACTATTTCACATAAACACAAAGTTTAGATTGCCCTCTCTGTTTTTCCTAAAAACCCATCATACATTAAAACCCATCATACATTTTGAAACACTACCCTGTCGTTTTTATTCTTTTTTGTGTATAAGACTTTTCAACATTCCGTTAAAGATAAGTCCATGAAATGGCAAAACAGAATACCAATATAATTTACCCCAAACGCCTTTGGGTTTAAATGTTGCAGTCTGATAAAGCGTGTTTTCTATAATTTTAAACTCCAGCCATGCTTTTCCAGGTAATTTCATTTCTGCATATAATATTATATTTCCTTCTTCCTTGTTTGCGTATAGTACACGCCAAAAATCTAAGGTATCTCCTGCATGAATATCATATTTGTCTCTTCTTCCTCTTCCAAATCCCACACCACCAAAAAGTTTATCAATAAAGCCGCGTAAGCTCCAAAGCCAATTACTGTAATACCAGCCAGATTCTCCACCAATAGACCATATTCTTTTGATAGTGAACTCTCGATCATTGATTTCCATTTTTCGTTTGTCTACATAACAGTTTTTTGTAGGAATTTTTAGATATTCAGTAATCTTGCCCTTAAATAGACCACTAATTAGTGAATCCTTCCAACTTGAAGCAATATTATTTTCATTTATTTTTATTAATGCTTTTGATAAGGCTTCTTTGTAAGACATAGGATTTATATCTAAAAGCATATTTATTTTGCTATCCCTACAGATTACTTCTACTTTCATACTACTGACTAAGGCAGAAGCCAGTTTATAGGACGTAGATGTTATGAAATACAACCAATAGGAAGATAATTTGGGTGTCATGACTGGGACACTAAAAATCCAGCGTTTTATTTTTTTTGCTTCAGCAAAACCCATCAGCATATCTTTATAAGTTAACACATCAGACCCACCAATGTCAAAACTTTGATTGTAGGTTAGCGGATTTAGTAAGGATTTTGATAAAAATTGTAATACATCTGAAATTGCTATGGGTTGACATTTTGTATTTATCCATTTTGGTGCAATCATAAAAGGGAGTTTATTAACCAAATCCCGGATGATTTCGAAAGAAGCACTTCCTGAACCGATGATAATCCCAGCTCTAAGGGTAGTAGTAGCAAATTTTCCAGTATTTAAAATTTCTTCAACATGCTTTCTCGATGATAAATGTTTAGAAAGAGAGTTGCTGTTTACTATTCCACTTAGATAAATTACTTGCTTTGCATTTGTTTGATTTATTCTTTTTACAAAATTGTTAGCTGATGTGTGCTCTAATTCATCATAATTGTCCACAGAGTCAGACATGGAGTGAACTAAATAATAGGCTGCGTCTATGTCTTTGGGAATTATTTTTAAGGTTTCTTTTTTAAGAAAGTCAACTTCAATCACATGAATCTTGTTTTCTAACATTTTGGGGTAGTAGAATCTATTTTTATCCCTTAAACAGCAAAATACTTCATGATTCTGTTCAAGCAACAGAGGCAAAAGTCTTTTTCCAATATAACCTGTTACACCAGTCAAAAGAATTTTCATTTATACAAATTTTTTCAAATTATAAGTATTGACCCTGACTACACTACGTTCTAAAGAATCGGAGGTTCTAATACCTACGCACAAGGTACTGCTTCACGTTGACGATATAGAACAGAGAGCCCCCCAGCACTTGGGCTTTTAGGCTGGAGTGTAAGTCAAGCTTGGCCTCCATTACTAATCTTCATTCAGTTAAACTGCCATATGTAGAAATTTAGATAGGTCGCAAATAGAATCCAGAGTAAATATGGAATCATAAGCAGCGATAATGCTCTCATTTTCGAGTAAGCCAACCAAATTATCGCGCAGACCATAATATCCATAGCACCCAAAACTATAAGGGAAAGTAAAGCTAAGTGATAATGGAAAAACAATGGCATCCAGCTCCAGTTTAAGATAAGCTGAATCTCGTATAAGGTTTTGATAGCACTTAGCTTTGGAAACGCTATGGTTCGCCAAATGAGCCAGCCGCAAGCACCAATAACTCCGTATAAAATAGTCCAAGCAACTGGAAATACATAATTTGGTGGTGTCAGTGTGGAGCGATATAAGGTGCTATACCAAGTGTTAATCTCTGGCTTGGTTAAAGAGCCAATAACCCCTCCAATCGTTATGAGTAGGACAATCCAGATGATCAAAGAGAGGTAGTTTTTATTTTTTGCATTCATAAACGATAGACTCATTTTAGTTAAGGTTACAACGATTGATCAAAAGCTTTGATTGTTCTTATGAGTGTCAATTTATTGGAGTTAAGCAAGTGGGTAAAGAATTGGCCAACATGCAATTTTAATACACATACGCTGCATTCTGAAGACATGGAGTGTATGTCAGAACTAATTCTAACACCACCGGCAAACTATATGTAAAGAAAACCAGAAAATGTTTACACATGCTCTTTGAGATGTAAAGAAAATCAAGATATCTTTACATGTCAAAACTTTTTTAAAAAAAGATCATATTCTATTCCTACACTTCCCCTCGAATATGATCTGGAAACAAAGGCTATTTTAGGGCTAGTAGCCATTTCACACAAAAGATTAGCAGAGTTAAAAAGAATAGCTTCAACCATCCCCAATGAACAAATTCTAATTAACACACTAACACTACAAGAAGCTAAAGAAAACTCCGCGATTGAAAATATCATCACTACAGATGATGAACTTTTTAAGGCAGAATTATTAACAGATCAATCTATGTCTTCTGCTACTAAAGAGGTACAACGATATGCAAATGCTCCTTCATATAAGCGTCTTTCATATGTCTTGCTAAATGAGCACAGCAGATTTTTCGCCTCTCACTAATTCAGAATATCCCGAATGTCTTGTGCGGATAATGATTTCGTAAAACTTTCTTCAGTTACAATAAGCGATTCGGCTACACTTCGTTTGCGATTTTGCAGCGCCAGTATCTTTTCTTCTACTGTATCCTTGGTAATGAACTTATAGATGAACACATTTTTAGTTTGCCCAATACGATGTGTACGATCAATGGCCTGCTGCTCCACTGCAGGATTCCACCAAGGATCAAGGATAAAAACATAATCGGCCTCTGCTATATTAAGTCCTACCCCACCCGCTTTAATCGAAATTAAAAATAGCTGTATGTCTTCCTTTTCCTGAAATTCTCTTACCACATCGCCCCGGTTCTTTGTTGCTCCATCCAAATAAACATATGGAATGTGTTCTGCATCAAAATACCTCCGATAAATATCTAGCTGCTTTACAAACTGTGAAAATACCAGAGCTCGATGCCCTCTAGACAACACATTTTCAAGTGTATGGATCACATTTTCGAACTTTCCAGAATCTCCCTCATAACTCTTATCAATCATCTCTGGATGGTTTGCAATCTGTCTTAACTTGGTTAAACCTTGTAAAAACTGAACTTTTGATTTATTAAAAGTGCCATTCTCCAGGCTCTCTAAAAGCTCATTTCGATATTCCGATTTGATTTTCTCGTAGTACTCGCCCTGATCATTACTCATTTTACAATAAAATAAGTGCTCCGTTTTGGGGGGGAGCTCTGTTGCCACGAGATCTTTGGTCCGACGTAAGATGAAAGGCTTAATAATCGCCTGCAACTTCTGGGCCTTTTCCTCATCTTTCTTTTTTTCAATAGGTGTCACAAAATTTGCTTGAAAAAAAGTCTGACTGCCCAGCAATCCAGGATTAGTGAATGACATCTGTGTCCACAAATCATTGACTGAGTTCTCTACAGGAGTACCGCTCAATATCAACTTATATTTTGATTTGAGCATCTTAACAGATTTAAAAGCCTTTGATGCTGCATTCTTAATATTCTGGCTTTCATCAAGGATGATGTAATCAAAATAATTAGACTCGAGAAGCTTCACATCCACACGAACGACACCATAGGTAGTAAAAACAACATCATAATCGGCAAAACAGGTACTACCCTTATTTCTTCGGCCACCTATATGTACCAAAATCTTCAACTGAGGTGCAAACTTAGCGGCCTCATTTTGCCAATTATAAATGAGTGAAGTAGGCATCACAATAAGTGATGTGCTTTGAATACCTAATACATTGTTTTCTTCCTTGATTTTCTGAAGCAGGGCAAGCGTCTGAATTGTTTTTCCTAAGCCCATGTCATCAGCTAGACAACCTCCCAAATTATATTGTCGCAAAAAATGAAACCAATTATACCCTGCTTTTTGGTAGGGTCGTAACGTTCCATTAAAAGACATTGGAATATTTACCTCTTCGATCTTCTCGAAATCAACCAACTGCTGTAGCTTCCGATCCATACGAATACTCGCACATTCACTATGTTGAAGATCATGAACAAGACCTACATGGTGCCTTTTTAATTTTAATGCTCCTCGTCCTTCTGCAAAATGCAAGAGATTACCAAATTGAGAAAACCACTTCTCTGGAATAATGGCAATTTCACCTGATGGTAATTTAAACTCCCGTATTTTATTGAGGATGTGATTTTTTAGTTCAACAAATGGGATTTGATAAGGCCCAAAATAAACAATGGCATGAATGTCAAACCAATCATTATTTTCTTTGATTTCGAGATCTATTTTGCTGGTGCCGAATAGAAAGCGTTTTTCACCATCAGACTGGTCCAAAACAAAACCTTTTCTAAGTAGCTCCTCATGATGCTCATTCAACCAATCGATTGCATCAAAAGTTAGATTGCCCAGCACTGTACTCGTATGTTGAACTTCTAAGTAAGAAAAAAGGGCACCATCCACTTTAAGCCCCATTGCCAGCAGTTCATTCAATTTATTTTTTTCCCATACTAGCGAACATTTGACCCGATGAAAAATATATTCATTCCCATTTTTTTCAGTGCGGACAGTTACTCGTTTGCCTCTTCCGGCAGGAAAAACATAATGACCATAACGGAAAGACAATGATAATCGCGACATGCCACTTTCAGCATATAGTACTTTCAGAATAGGTCTCCCATCAAATTCCTGTGTTCGGATTTCAAAACCCTCCGCGTATACGGCATGCTTTTCAATCAATGGTGCTACGAATCGTTCGAAATAAGCCTCTTCTGCCGAAGTTGGAATAGAAATAAATCGCTTGTTCAGAAAAGGTTGTAGCTTTTTACCTTCCACATCTTCTTTAAAATAGTAAAGCACATCATCTAAAAGTAACCAAGCAGGTTGGTTACAAAATAGCTGCGCATTCTTAAACATGAACTCGATACGCATTCCATTGTATTTTAATGTAGGAAAGTACCTTGTTTCCGTTTCATTTCTACGAAAATGAAACAATATGGTTGTAGGTTCGGAAGCAAGATGTAGCCTACGTCCAACTGGCCAACCTTCCTTGTTCATCAAATACAATTCTTTATTTTCCAACAACTGAAGTGCTTCCACCAGCCTCTCTTCAATTTTTGGTCGATATTGTTCGTATAGCTTCTCGTCAAATATGGAGCTGAAAAATTTCAGTGGGCGAACCGTTTTTTTATACAATTGTTTGATCAAATTACTCTGCTCAATTTCTTCCAAAATGGTGATAAGCTTATAATCAACAACGTCCAGTACTTTATCAAACTCTCTTGCTGTTGTAGTAAAAAGCCGTTGATGGGTCAGGGAAAAATTTCCATCTGCATTGAGTTGTACTACATGCGGCTCTATCAGATACCCTAGAAATGCATGTTTGCATATAGAATAAACAATTTTAAAAGGCTTATTACTATCAACTCGTAACATAGGTAGAAAGCAGCAAACTTGAATTCAAATTTTATTTTAACGACTTTATAAACGTAAGAATAAAATTGCATTTTAGAAAAAGAGGAGCTAAAGAAGCAAATTTGAGAATACTGGGATAAGATGGTGCACCTCCCAAAACTTACGAGAATTGAAAAAGATACGATGATTTCTATTTATCAATTAGAACAGTATATCAACTGCTCCTTCAAATACAAAAGTTGCTGGACCTTTTAAAGATACGTTTGTAAAGGAATGACCATCATATTGAAAACACACGTCTAATTCACCACCCAAAGTGCAAATATGCGTATCAATCAAGCCTCTTTGCTGCTTCTCCATGGCCATTACCATCGCCACAGCTGTCACACCAGTTCCACATGCATGGGTTTCATCTTCCACGCCACGTTCGTATGTTCTGACGAAGTAGTGCGCACCCATATCTTCTACAAAATTAACATTGATTCCATCTGAAGTATATGCTGGACTATCCCGAATCGCTTTGCCAGCTGCATACACATCTTGATGCACTAAATCGTTAGCACGAACAACATAGTGAGGTGAGCCCGTGTTCAATATATAGTGATCTCCCTCAACTTTGACGTCATGAACATCGATCATCTGTAAACTCACATGGTCGCCTTTCTCTGAAATAGTAGCCTCATGTGATCCATCCATCGCCCAAAAGGTAGTTTGGCGGTCGATAACTCCCAGTCTTTTTGCAAAAGCGACAATGCATCTTCCTCCATTTCCGCACATACTACTTGGCTTCCCATCTGCATTATAATAAACCATTTCAAAATCAAAGTCCGCCTTATTTTGCAAAAAGATAATGCCATCAGCACCAATACCAAAATGCCTATCACATAATCTACTAATCAGTTTTTGCTGTTGATGATCAATTGCCTGGGTTCGGTTATCAACCATTATAAAATCATTTCCGGCACCCTCATACTTGAGAAAATATAATTTCATGGTTATTTGTACTACAAAACTGCTTATAAAACTTTCTACGGATTAGCTAAAACCAAATGAAGCCTAACTTGGCTCTGTTTATGATCTTTCAGGATAATATGCTCAAGAATGCTAGCAGCACAATCTAAGCTCATCTTTATAAAAAATCATAGAGTCACCAAATGTACAATTTAACATTTTTTAACATGGTCATTATATCCAATTAATTGGCAAATCATATGAATGGTATTATTTTTGATTTATTGACAATAAAATATAAACATATGAAAAAGATAAGTATCACTTTTCTCACTGCATGTATTGGGGGTGCAGTAGCCATAGGCGCGTATAAACTCATAGAAACCAAACAACACAATAATTTATCTTTGGAAGACAAGCAAAAGATCTACTTTACAAATAACCCACATCAATCAATAGCCTCGTCTACAGGTGATTTAGATTTTACTCAAGCAGCTGCAGCTGTGACTCCTGCAGTAGTACATATCAAAACCACCTATACTAGTTCAAATAACACAGAAAGAGATCCTTTTGATGGAATGTTTGAGGAGTTTTTTGGTGGCAGACGACGCCAACTCAGCCCAGTGATGGCTTCTGGATCAGGTGTCATTATTTCGGACGACGGTTACATTGTAACCAATAATCACGTCGTAGAAAATGCTGACAAAATAGAAGTTATTTTACCTGACAAACGCTCGTTCCTAGCAAAAGTAATTGGCAAGGATGCCAACACCGATCTTGCTTTGGTCAAAATTCAAGGAAAAGGATTTCCTATCGTGAAGCTTGGAAACTCAGATGATACACGTGTTGGAGAATGGGTTCTAGCTGTGGGATATCCTTTTGCATTAAATACAACCGTCACTGCGGGCATCATCAGTGCCAAGGGACGTCAAATTGGCATTCTAGATCAGAACAAAAACTCTAGATCAAATGGTGAATCACAAGTCCGTACAGCAATCGAATCATTTATTCAAACAGACGCTGCGATCAACAGAGGAAATAGCGGCGGAGCCCTGGTCAATACACGAGGCGAACTCATCGGCATCAATGCCGCCATTGCATCACAAAGTGGAAGTTACGAAGGATATGGCTTTGCAATTCCAATTAATCTGGCCAAGAAAATTCTAGACGATTTTATGAAATTTGGTTTGGTAAAACGCGGATATATTGGTGTAAGCTTTAGAGAGTTAGATTCAGATGTTGCCAAACAATTAGGTGTTGATGAGATCAATGGGTTATATGTCGATCAAATCATGTCAGGTGGTGCTGCTGAATCTGCTGGCTTAAAAAAGGGAGATATTATTATTAAAGTAGATGGGAACCGTATTTCTTCATCTTCCGATTTGCAGGAACGCGTTGGCCGCCTCCGCCCAGGTGACAAAATAGAGTTGTCATATCTTCGTGGAGGAAAAGAAAGAAGTACCAATGTCACATTAAAAGGCGAAGAATCCGTAAAAATAGCCAAGAATGGCAATCAGTCCTCAGCTGAAGTTTTCAATAAGCTGGGAGCAAGTTTTGCACCTTTGAGTAACACGGCCAAAAAGAAATTTGGGATCAACGCAGGAATTCAGCTTGCAGAGGTTCGAAATGGTGGATTATTTGAACAATATAATGTGCCTAAAGGACTCATCATTACAAACATCAATGGGAAAGAGGTAAATAGCGTAGAAGATATTGATGATGCATTAGATGCTTCTAGCAATAATATGATCCGAATCAGCGGTATCACATCCGACGGCTCTCGACTAACTATGAGTTTTCCTATTCGCTAAAAACAGTCGATAAGCCACCTTCATCTACTATTTCTTTTTGAACATAATAAAATAGGGGTTAACATCAATTTTAAAATTGATGTTAACCCCTATTTTATTACACACTAGCCCGATGCCATATTAAATCAATTTAATAATGGCGTATCAATTTATTTCTTGTACCAACAAGATCAAACACCTATTATTGTGACATCCATGAAGATCATTATCAAGCAGCAAAAGCAAAATGCCAAGAATATACTGGTCGAGTTTCACTCTACCTTACTTTATAAATTAGCTTTTGTTCAATATCCTTTATATTTTTCACGAGCTCTACCCAATACATCGTCCATCATATAATTGACCCATTGGGTTATTTCATATAGTCTGATCAATTTTAATTTAATGATATGCCTATTTATCACACTTTAGGGGTTATTCCACATAAACGACATACTGTTTTTCGCAAAGCTGATGGCAATTTGTACGCTGAGGAGCTGGTCTCTACGGAAGGTTTTTCTAGCCTATATTCCCTCGTTTATCATGCTCATCCTCCAACGATTGTAAAAGAACTCGGAAAGCCCTATTCCGTTGAACCCAAGATAGCTCGTGAAAAACATCTGCGTCATACTAGTTTGATTGGCTTTAAGATTGAACCCGAGAATGATTATTTGGAGAGTAGAAAGCCTATACTGGTAAATAATGATTTACATATCTCATTAGCTGCTCCACGCCATTCGATGAAGGATTATTTTTATAAAAACAGTCAGGCTGATGAAGTCATTTTTATTCATCAAGGAACAGGAGCATTAAGAACAGGTTATGGTCAAATACGTTTCGAATATGGTGATTACTTAGTCATCCCACGTGGGACCATTTACCAAATGGAATTCGACACAACCGATAATCGTTTATTTATAGTAGAAAGCTTTAGTCCCATACGCACTCCAAAACGCTATCGAAACGAATGGGGGCAATTAATGGAGCATTCTCCTTTCTGTGAGCGTGACATCAAGCGTCCTACCGATCTGAATACAAACGACCAATTTGGAGATTTCAAGATATTAATCAAAAAACAAGGTTTGATTTATCCCTATGTGTATGGCACACATCCTTTTGATTTTATTGGATGGGATGGGTTTCATTATCCATGGGCATTTTCGATTCATGATTTTGAGCCCATTACAGGACGTGTGCATCAACCCCCACCCGTACATCAAACTTTTGAAGGACATAATTTTGTCATTTGTTCATTTGTTCCTCGCAAATACGATTATCATCCACTTTCTATTCCAGCTCCTTACAATCACAGCAATGTAGATAGTGACGAGGTACTCTACTATGTAGACGGGGATTTCATGAGCCGAAAAAGTGTGGTAAAAGGCCAAATCACCCTTCATCCTGGGGGCATTCCACATGGACCACATCCAGGCACAGTGGAAAAATCAATTGGCAAAGAACGCACCGAGGAACTAGCTGTGATGATTGATCCCTTCCGCCCGCTCATGCTTACAGAAGATGCAATCAAAATAGAAGACGAGAATTATCACAAAAGCTGGCAGGAAAATATTGAATGATCGTTATGCCTGAATTAAGATTTACTTGATTTTTAGATTAACAGAAGTTTTATAATCCATCTTATAAAAAATTGACAAGATTCAATATGATTCAGTTAAAAACTATGAAAACACAAACCCTAGAGAATCAAACCCAAACAGCCGACTTTTTACCGCTCAAAGGAACGGACTATATCGAGCTATATGTAGGAAACGCAAAACAAGCAGCACATTTTTACAAAACGGCTTTCGGCTTTCAAAGTCTGGCTTATGCTGGGCCAGAAACTGGAGTAAAAGAATATGCGTCGTATGTACTCGTACAAAATAAAATCAGACTCGTTTTAACCACCCCACTTCGGCCTGAACACCCTATCACTCAGCATATCCAAAAACATGGCGACGGCGTTAAAATAATAGCCCTCTGGGTAGACAATGCATATGATGCCTATGAGCAAACTATTTCACGTGGGGCAAGAAGCTATTTAGAACCTCAAACACATCGCGACGAACATGGTCAGGTGCGCATGAGCGGTATCTATACATATGGCGAAACAGTGCATCTATTTATTGAGCGAGGAGATTATACTGGACTATTTATGCCTGGCTATCAGAAATGGGAAAGCACATACAATCCAGAGCCACTTGGCTTATTGCATGTCGATCATTGTGTAGGCAATGTTGGCTGGAATCAGATGAATAAATGGGTTAAATTTTATGAAGATGTGATGGGTTTCCGGAACATATTGACTTTCGATGATAAACAAATATCTACTGAATACTCTGCCTTAATGAGCAAAGTCATGAGCAATGGAAATGGTTATGTCAAGTTTCCAATCAATGAACCGGCAGAAGGCAAGAAGAAATCACAAATTGAAGAATATTTAGATTTTTATAGAGACGAGGGTGTTCAGCATATTGCTATTGCTACCAATAATATTGTCGATACAGTCACCAAACTCCAAGCTCGTGGAGTAGAATTTTTAAAAATACCGAGCACCTATTATGATACGCTAGAAACACGAGTGGGTAAAATAGACGAAGATATTGAGCCCCTCAAAAACCTGGGTATTCTGGTCGACCGTGATGATGAAGGATATCTGCTACAAATATTTACCAAGCCTGTTGAAGACCGACCTACATTATTCTTTGAAATTATTCAACGAAAAGGTGCCCAATCATTTGGTGCTGGAAATTTCAAGGCCCTTTTTGAAGCCTTAGAACGAGAGCAAGACGCTAGAGGCAACCTATAAAACGTACAAAATCCATACTACATACTAGGTAAATCCATGAATCAATAGCTTGTGAAATGGATTTACCCATCTACCCATATTTCTAAAACACAGAATACAAAATATGAAACGATCATAAGCTAGTATTCTCACTGATAAATAATGGCTTATGAAGCCCTCACTGCTACTAAAATTTACATACGAAACCATCATAAGCTGCTGCATACAAACCCCAAATGATTAATTAGCTTAATAGCTTCATGACCTTTAAAAAATCAATTAAACACATGAAAAAAGATCTCTATTACAACGACTATTTACAACTCGACACATTATTGGAAGCACAAGAGCTCGAAAGTTCTAAATCAGGGTCAGTGGTAGCACATGATGAAATGATGTTCATCGTCATACATCAAACATATGAGCTATGGTTCAAACAAATACTAGTTGAAGTAGACTCTGTAATAGAGATTATGCGTAAACCTACTCTCAATGATAACTCTCCCGAACTACAAACCATTGTTCATCGCTTAAGTCGAGTAGTTTCTATATTAGAAATACTGGTACACCAAATTGATGTGATGGAAACCATGACTCCGATGGATTTCCTCGATTTTAGAGATCTCCTAACTCCTTCATCTGGTTTTCAAAGCTGGCAGTTTAAAGTGCTAGAGGCAAAATTGGGGCTCAAATATGCGCATCGTTATGGACAAGAGTATTATATATCTCAATTACAGCCACTGCATATTGAACTCATTAAAAATGTAGAAAAAGAGAAATCGATAGTCGAGTTAGTCAATACATGGCTAGAAAGGATGCCTTTCTTTGACACGGGCAATTATTGGGTGAATTATCAATCTATCTCCGGGGAAAAGACTCCTCACCCTTTCTGGGCAGACTATGAACATATTTATACCAGTAATTTATCACCAGCAGAAAAAAACAATATCGAATCCTTTAAAACAGTATTCTCAGCTACTCATGAGGCCTCAGAAAGACAACTCAGTCCTAAAGCTTGTCGTTCGGCATTATTCATTATGCTTTATCGTGGATATCCAATGTTAGAATTGCCATTTCAACTACTCAATGTTTTGCTTGAGATTGATCATCAATTAAGTTTATGGCGATATAGGCATCTCAACATGGTACGCCGAACAATTGGCTCAAGAATGGGCACTGGTGGTAGTAATGGAGCTGGTTATTTAAAAGGAGCGATAGATAAACACTATATCTTCAGTGAGCTGGCTCAATTAAACAGTTTCTTAATAAAGAGGCAGAAACTACCATCACTTCCCCAAGATCTAGCACAAAAATTAGGATACGGTTTTTATCCCAGTGATCTCACTTAACTATAAAAGATGAGTTTAAAAAATGGCCCAGAAAACTGTGGCCATTTTTTTGATGTTATAATACTAGACTATCTTAATTTTTCTGGTCAAGAAAATGATCAAAAGTATCACCACGTAAGCCTAAACGGAGGGTTTCCACGGGAATAACATCTGCTGGAGCAATATTCCCTAAATTAATATTCGAACCAATCAGTTTAATAAACCATACCTGCTGAGCTTTTTGAGGCGCTTCCCAGATAATTGACTCTTGGGGTATTTGAGTTAATATTTCATCTACAAGTCCCTGGCGTACTTCTCCAGAGTCACGATAAATACCCACATTCCCACTTTCCCGAGCCTCTGCAATTACTTTCCATGAACCAGCATCTATTTCTGCTTTCATTAAATTAATCCACTTGTAAGGGGCCAAAATCTTTGCTGAATCTTTTGATCCAACCTCCGATATAACCGTTACTTGATCTCTCAACTTACGGATATACTCACACTTCTCTTCATGAGGAATCGTTATTGAACCATCTGAAACCTCCGCATATTCCATCCCATATTGGTCTAATACTCGGCGGTAGTCATCAAACTGTTTACGTATTACAAAAGCTTCAAACAGCGTGCCACCAAAATAAGTTGGAACACCTGCATCTCGATAAACTTTCAACTTATCCCGAAGATTCGGAGTAACATAGGATGTAGCCCACCCTAATTTCACAATATCTGTATGTGGTCCAGCAACTTCTAAAAAATTTTCGATTTCACGAACACTAAGACCTTTATCCATAACCATCGTTAAGCCGCTTTCACGAGGCTTTAGCGTTCGTTCTGGAATATTTTTTAATATATAGTTCATCGCGCAAATCTCAGAAAAAAATCTAAGCCAAAAAAACTTCAATCATTTTATATAGGGGGGGAACTACTCGCTCGTATAGCGATTAATAACATCGACGATAATTTTATTATCATGTAAATGAGGGAGGTACTCGAATAATATATGATACTTTTCTGGGTCAGTACTTAAAGCAGCCTCCAGAAAAGTAAGTGCTTCATGGTGTTGTCCATCAGCAAAGAGATAGGCTACCATTCGATAGTATAGTTCGGCCGCATCTGGATTCACTTTTATTGCTTCAGACATGATTTCTATTGCTATCTGCAATTTCTCTTGCTCAAACAATATAGATGAGTAATCAAGCCAAGCTTCTATATCTGATGGATTTAGCTCCACTACCTTTTCATACGCCTTCTCAGACTCTTCTAATTGGTTTAGTTTATATTGTGCATCTGCAATGGCAAACCAATAATCAGGGCTTTTATCATCTAACTCCAGCGCCTTCTTATAATAATGTAACGATTCAAAGTAACGATCCTCAAAGTCTAGGGTTACACCAATACCAAACCAAGCATCCGACTGCTGAGGGTCAAGTTTAACCGACTTTTTATAGTATGATCGAGCCTCATCCATTTGTTCTAATTTTTCATAACACTCGCCTATTGCACAATAGGTATCAGCATTTGGTGGCTCATACTCGAACGTATGTTTGTACACATCAATTGCTTCGCTATAGCGCTCCAGATGCACCAGAACATTCCCTTTATTAAAGTAAGCAGAAGCAAAATTATCCTTGATCAGAATCGCATAATCGTAAGCATCAATAGCTTTCTCATAGAATAACATCTTGTTATAAGCATTCCCTAGATTATACCAAGCTGCATACGAATAGGGTTCATTATCTATATACTGTGTATAAAACTGAATGCTTTCATCCTGTTTATCGAGTATATCATAGCAAAAAGCTAATTCATATAACGCATCATGGTTTTCCATATTTTGTTGCAAACAGAGCTTTAGATAAACAACAGCTGTTTCGTAATCATTCAAGCTCTGATGTACTCCTGCTATATGTAATAATATATCATCTGTGTGTTCTGCAAGGCCCAATGCTTTTTCATAATTATCGAGGGCGTCTTGGTAACGCTCCAAGCTCTCAAATATGGTTCCCTTAATGCTGTAAACATCAGGCTCTGATGGCTCTAGAATTTCTGCCTTGCTTAAGGAATCAAAGGCTTGATCAATTTGATTTGTCATCAAAAAAAGCTGAGCCTGCTTAATAAAAAAAGTAGCTGCAAAGGGATGCTGAGCAACTGCATGTTCCACTACTTGGAGTGCTTTTATTGGATCATTCTTTTCGATGTAATAATCTACAATATTTTCAAAAGCCTGCGAATCAAAGAAGTACTGATCTTTGTTACGGATCATCTCTTCGTATCGCTCTACCGAAAATCTTGGATCTTCGGAAAAATCAAATTCAAAATCTTCTTCCATCCTAAAAAACAATTGCAATAATATTTATTTGCAAATACCGCCCCATTTCGTGTGAATATAGAATAAAAAATACATTTATCATATTTTATTATTTTAAAACACGCTCTACCTCTCATTAAATCTTCTCTGCACACCTGCTCTATGAAGAAATAATCACATCTCATCATTATACAATAATGAACAATTACACCTTCGCTCATGGTTATTTCATATATAACTAGGAATTGATTTATACACAGGAAATAAATTTGTACTTAGCTTTGTAAATCATTTTAATATAAAATTTAAAGGCATGATCACCAAAGAACACATCCTCGATGCCCTACGAAATGTAGAAGATCCAGATCTAAAAAAAGATCTTGTTACATTAAATATGATTGAAGATTTACAAATACAGGGCAATAAGGTTAGCTTTTCAGTTGTACTAACAACTCCAGCCTGCCCAATGAAGACCATATTAGAAAATGCTTGCCGAAATGCAATTACACATTTTGTAAGCAAAGATATTGAGTTGTCAATCAACATGACTTCTCGTGTGACTACACAAGTAAATAATAGCTTATCTACAATTAAGAATATTATTCTGATAGCCTCAGGAAAAGGAGGTGTAGGAAAATCAACTGTGTCAGCAAATCTGGCACTAAGTCTTGCCAAGAAAGGGGCTAAAGTTGGTTTGATTGATGCCGACATTTATGGTCCATCCATTCCCATCATGTTTGGTCTACAAGGAGAACGTCCGAAAACGACGGAGACAAAGGAGGGTAAAATGGAAATAGAACCTCTTGAGAAGTATGGCATCAAACTACTATCCATTGGTTTTTTTACTGATCCCAATCAACCCGTGCCGTGGCGTGGGCCAATGGCGTCAAATGCTGTTAAACAATTATTTAATGATGCTAATTGGGGTGAACTAGATTATTTGGTAGTTGATCTGCCACCAGGTACGGGTGATATACATATCACAATTGCTCAATCCTTTCCAATCAGTGGGGCTGTCATCGTCACTACACCACAAAATGTGGCTTTAGCAGATACACGCAAGGGGGTTGGTATGTTTCTGATGGATAGCATTCATGTTCCGATATTGGGTATAGTTGAAAACATGGCCTATTTCACACCACTTGAGCTTCCCAATAATCAATATTACATTTTTGGTAAAGACGGTGGCAAGCTTTTAGCCCAACAGCTCAATGTGCCATTCTTAGGAGAAATACCTCTCATGAAAAGTATTAGTGACTCTGGTGATGAGGGAAACCCTATCATCTTACAAAATGAAAGTATCACAGAAAAAGTGTTTATAGAGATCGCAGAACAAGTAGCACAACAAATTGCGATCCGCAATGCAAAAAAATAATTGGTACCTTTGTATATATAACACCGCATTATGAAGTTGTTGGAGAAAGTAGAAAATGCATTAGACACGATTCGTCCATATCTGGAAACGGATGGTGGAAATGTTACTATTGAAGAGATAACACCAGAACATGTTGTTCGTCTTCGACTATTAGGGTCATGTGAATCATGCCCAATGAGTGTCATGACTCTGAAGGCAGGAATTGAACAGGCAATAAAAAAAGCCGTACCTGAGATTACACATGTTGAAGCCGTCAATTTTACTAATGCAGGCACCCCCGCTGACATGATGCCTGAGCGCGCTTAATGTTGTAAAACTAATACACGTTCAATACAACGAACTCGCCCTATATTACATTTTGATATCCTTGGATTATGCGTATAGGCTCACTCATCGTACTTCTGCTGTGCTTCACATATGGAATATCTGAAGCACAGGACAAAAGGTTAGCCCAGTTTTCTGGAATTATCACCACTTCTGATAGCACTAACTTCGTGCCTTATGTAACGATTACTAATAAATCGGCATCCCGTCAAACACATGTTGCCAATTATAAAGGGTATTTTTCTTTTGTTGTTTATGAAAATGACACATTAGTCTTCACCGCTGTTGGGTATAGACCAATCACTGTAATCATCCCAAGAAATCTCCCTGACCAGCGCTATACGATTATGCTCAAGATGGAACAGCTTGTGATTAATCTTCCAACAGTAAAAGTATACCCATGGGCTAGCCTAGATGAGTTCAAAAGAGAGTTTATGACCATGAAAGTTGCAGATGGTGATCTAGAAATTGCTAAAAAGAATCTAGCACGGCGAAATCTATCTGCTCCCTACACCACATTACCAAGAGATGGGCTAGAAATGCAAGAGTTTTATTTCCAAGACAATCATAGGGGCTTAACCAATCAAAACATCAACGAACGAGATGCAAACCCTTTGCTCAATCCGTTTGCATGGAAGAGCTTTCTGGAGCAAATCTTTAAAGGAGATAAAAATCGCAGTAAAAACTAAAAGTATTCTACTACCTTATCCCAGAGCAAAAAGAATCGTATACCACTGTGTTAGACATTTCCTGAAATCTTCGCTCTCACTATTTTAGACCTAAAAATTATTTTTGTGTAATGATTCACGTACAAACATTCACCTTTAATCCTTACCAGGAAAATACGTACCTCTTATATGACAACACAGGAGAGTGCATCATTATTGACCCCGGCATGTATGGCCGCGAAGAACAAGATCGTATTCTAAAATTCATCGGAGAACACAAGCTAAAGCCTGTGCTATTACTCAATACACATTGTCATATCGACCATGTGTTAGGCAATAAGTTTGTATATGAGACGTATGGCTTGCTACCACAATTTCACGAGGGTGAATTACCATTGCTTGCAGCTGTTGTTTCATATGCTCCACAAATGGGTTTCCAATATGACCCATCACCTATTCCAGAGCAGTTTTTAAAAGAGAATGATATCATTTCATTTGGGAATAGCCAACTAGAAGTACGATTCGTTCCTGGACATTCACCTGCACATATCTGCTTTTATAGCCAATTAGATAATTTTTTAGTTGGTGGCGATGTCTTATTTCACATGAGTATCGGTCGTACAGATTTGCCTGGCGGGGATTTCGATCAACTAAAAAGAAGCATACAAACCCAATTATTTGTTCTACCCGAAGATTGTATAGTTTATCCAGGGCATGGTCAATCAACTTCAATCGGCTTCGAAAAACGAAATAACCCCTACTTAACAGAGCTAATAAGAAATTGAACAAAACATCTGAACCAAGATCTTAACATAATGATCTCTGAAACACAAGTAGCATAAGCACAACGATAAAACAAGTCAAGTTGAACCTGCCATTCTTCATTGCCAAGAGATATTTGTTCTCAAAAAAATCAGTCAATGCGATCCATATGATATCTGGCATTTCTATGCTAGGAGTATTGGTAGGAAGTGCTGCATTGATTATTCTTCTCTCGGCTTTCAATGGGTTTGGAGATTTGGCTCTCTCTTTGTACAATAAATTCTCATCCGAGCTTCGAATAGAGCCGCTCACAGGCAAAACATTCGATCCTACGAGCCGCTATTTCCATACATTAAAAAATGATTCTCGCATTATCAACTACACCGAGGTATTGCAAGAAAAAGTATTACTGCGTTATGGAAATGCACAATGCATTGGTCTGATCAAAGGAGTAAGCGATGGCTATTTCAAAGGCAAACAATTGGATCATATCTTACAAGAAGGTCAGCTGATATTGAAAGATCATGGAATCAGTTTTGCATTGATCGGCTCTGACCTACAAAATCGCCTATCGGTCAATATTAAGAATGACTTTCAGAATATTGACATCTATTCTCCTAATAAAGGCATCTCCAATTCGGCAGATCCCAGCTCAGAGTTTAGTACCCAAGCCATCCATCCTATTGCGGTATTTGAGCCTCAACAACATTTTGACGATATGATACTCGTTCCACTTGATTTTGCCCGCGATTTACTTGGCGAACAAAAACAGGTTTCGGCTATTGAGCTTAATCTAAATCAAGATGTTTCGATTGATGATTTTCAAAAAGAAATAACAGAAAAGTTGGGTAAAAATTTCCAAGTCAAAAATCGTGCACAACAAAATCAGCTTTTATATAAAATAATAAATTCGGAAAAATGGGCCGTTTACCTGATTTTAACATTTGTACTGATCATTGCCATTTTTAACATCATTGGTTCATTAACCATGCTCGTGATTGATAAACGAAAGGACATTGCCATTTTAAGCAGCTTGGGTGCAAGTAGGGCGCTAATCCAAAGGATATTTTTTATCGAAGGAATGATGATTACGATGATCGGTTGCATGCTGGGCATGCTCACTGCCCTTCTCATCTGTTTGCTGCAACAACATTATGGCTTGATCAAGATGAATACAGGAAGTTTTCTTGTGGAAGCATATCCGATTGCATTAAAGGGATCTGATTTCATACTCGTTTTAACAACTGTTACTTCTATATCCGTACTGGCTTCGTTCATCTCCTCTCGACTCAGTATTCAACACACTCAAAATCTGAGAGAAGATTTATAAATATCGATCCAGCATTAAATAATTTTTCACATAATCAGCTACGCCATCCTCTAGACTAAAAAATGGAAGTGAGTAACCAATCGCTTTCAACTTATCCATTTTTGCTTCTGTGAAGTATTGGTAGGTATCACGAATATCTTCAGGGGTTGGAATGAATGAGATAGCCTCTGTCTTGCCCATCGCACGAAATGTGTTTTTTGCTAAATCTAAAAAGGTACGTGCCCTACCCGAACCCAAGTTGTAAATACCCGAATCTTTTCGGTGATGCATTAAAAAATAGAGCACACTGACAACATCTTTCACATACACAAAATCACGCATCTGTTCACCATGATTGAATTTAGGATTATGTGACTGGAATAGTTTCATACCACCTGTTTTGATTATTTGATGATAGGTGTGAAACACAACTGATGCCATGCGACCTTTATGATACTCGTTTGGCCCATATACGTTGAAAAACTTTAATCCTGCCCAGAAATATGGTTTACGCGCTTGTTTTAAAGCCCAATTGTCAAAATCGTTTTTAGAATCGCCATATGGATTCAGTGGTTTTAAAGCAGGAATCTTTGTTTCATCATCATCATAGCCATGCTCACCCATACCATAAGTTGCAGCTGAGGAAGCATACACAAAAGGCAAACCAAACTCTACACAGATATTCCAGATATTTTTGGAGTAATCTAAATTCAGACGATTCAATAGATCACGGTCGAGCTCCGTAGTATCGGTACGTGCACCAATATGAAATACAAATTGAGTATGCAGTTGATTCGCTTTTAACCAATTTGGAAAATCATCACGATGGACTTGCTTCGAATAAATTTTACCTGATAGGTTTTTGTTTTTAGTGGGATCAGAAAAATCATCTACCAACACTAAATCACGATAGCCTTCATCATTTAATTTTTGAATTAAACAACTTCCAATAAATCCGGCAGCACCTGTAATAACAATCATAAATGGGTATCAATTTTAAAAAAACTCAGGCACAAAGGTAGGGGTTTCGAGATGATACCTCTCCTAATTAACTTTTCAAGCTTGTAGACTTAGCGGATATAAACAGATTTGGCTCAAAAGCATGAGCTTCATTTCGCGAAACTTCTTCGAAAAAAAGCGAAACTGCTTGACGACCTTGCTCACCCAAATCAATTGAATATTGATTGACATATAAATTAATATGTTGAAAGATGACCTCATCATCCATTTCTTGCGCATGTGAACGAATAAATGCGAGACCAGATGTGGGATGCTCGAAAGCAAATTCAACACTACGACGGATCACTCGATTTACTTTTTGTTGAATATCATCTGGAAAAGATCGCTTCATCACAATACCGCCTAATGGAATTGGACAAGCTTTGGATTTTTCCCAATACTCACCCAAGTCAATTATTTTTTTTAAGCCCCTTGACTGATATGTGAACCGGTTTTCATGGATAATTAAGCCAAGATCTATTTCATTATTGAGCAGTGCATCCTCAATAGAAGAGAAAACCATTTCTTGTTTGTTCTGCAGCTGAGGGAAAGCGACGTCAAGCAAAAAATTGGCTGTCGTGTATTTACCTGGAATGCCTACAAGCAAATCAGCTTGTCCCTCCAAATCCGAAACAGAAAATTCCTCATTTGAAATCAACAAAGGCCCCACACCAAAACCCAAAGCACTTCCAGAATGGAGTAAAACATAGTTTTGAAGCAAGTGCATATAGGCATAAAAACTGAGTTTAGAAATATCCAGCTCGTTACGAAATGCTTTTTGATTGAGCGTTTCTACATCTTCAAAAAAGATGTCAAAATCTAAACCTTCCGTATCTATTTTATGATGGATGAGTGCATCAAAAATAAAAGTATCGTTGGGGCAAGGAGATATACCAAGTGTAAGTTTCATTTAAAGGAAAATGTGTTTAGAAAGTCGATCGCAAATTGGTTCAGGTTTTTTATTGCCAGATGAATATTCCATTTCTCACGGTTGCGGCGTTCGACGTAGTTTGAAATAGCACGGATCTGAATACTGGGTGTTGAGGTTTGATTGCAAGCATAAAAAAAAGCAGCTCCTTCCATGCTTTCTACTTGTGGATTTAACCGGTCCATAACTTGAGCAATAGATGTTTCGTTACCATGAACTTTGTTGACGGTGATTCCTCTCACCCCTTTCACATCGCTATTTCCCCCCAATATTACTCTCCCTCCCGATTGAACGCTTTTCCCAAATCCCAGATCGTCAATGGATAAAAACGCTGCATCATCTTCTGCTCCCCATTCTGAAAATAAATCCATGTTAACCGAAACAACATCACCAATAGCTAAATCACGATCGAAGCTTCCAGCAATACCTAAATTAATTGCTAAGTCGTATGGTTGATCAGTCAATTTCTGTCCCAATGCAAAAGCTGTGGGGACCATTCCGACACCTGTGATGAGTATATCAACCTCGTTATTTTGAATTTTAAAGCGATCCTCATCAACATCAAAATAAGATAACAGAGGTTCTATCTCGGCCCGCGTTGCCGCTACAAGTACTAATTTCATCGAGCGATTTATTCAATGCGCTAAAGTACACAATGCTTCATCATGGTTTTAGGTATATTTGCACCTCTAATTCATAATTTAACGATGATTTATATTACCCGAAGAGAACGATTTAATGCAGCGCATAAATTGTGGCGTAACGACTGGAGTGAGGAAAAAAATAAAGAAGTGTTTGGCAAATGTTCAAACCCAAACTGGCATGGGCACAATTATGAGCTATTTATTACAGTAAAAGGGAATATTAACCCTGAAACAGGATTTGTGATTGATCTAAAGGAGCTGAAGAGCATCATCCGTACACATGTAACCGACCCATTAGATCATAAAAACATCAACCTTGATATTGATTTTATGCGCGGCAAGATGTCCTCCACCGAAGTATTGGCTATGGCCATTTTTGAACAATTAAAAGCTCCAATTGAATCAAAAGGCGTTAAACTACACGCTGTTAAAATCCACGAAACTGAAAATAATTTTGTTGAGTATCTGGGTGAATAAGTAGACTCGCCCCTATTTCAATAAAATCAATATCCAATAAAAAGAAGGAACGATTAAATTTAGGCTCTAAATTGATCTTCACGCAAAAAACACAAATCATTCTATGACTGAAGAAGAGAAACTCAATGGCTATGAGAAAATAGATCGGTACAATTCCGAAAAAATAACGCGTATTGCCAGTCATTATGAATCTATCCTAGCTGATCTGGGTGAAGATCCATCCCGTGAAGGATTGCTTAAAACTCCAGAACGTGTGGCCAAAGCACTTCAGTTCTTAACACATGGATATGATAGCAATCCGAGTGAAATTCTGAGAAGTGCCATGTTCAAAGAAGATTATAGTCAAATGGTGGTAGTCAAGGATATTGAAGTGTTTTCGATGTGCGAGCACCACATGCTTCCTTTTTTTGGGAAGGCACATATCGCCTACATCCCCAACGGACATATTGTAGGTTTAAGTAAGTTCCCACGAATAGTTGATGCCTACTCTCGCCGCTTGCAAGTTCAAGAACGATTGACGAATGAAATACGCGATTGCATTCAAAACACACTTTGTCCAGCGGGTGTAGCTGTGGTTATTGAGTGTAAACATCTATGTATGGCTATGCGTGGTGTTCAAAAGCAAAATTCAGTCACCACTACGTCTGCATTTACCGGCGCATTTATTAATAATGAAAAAACAAGAGCCGAGTTTCTGCGACTCATTACAGCACATTTGATTTAACCTAAATGGAATCTCTAAGCATAGAGATTCCATTTTTTATACCCGTAACAATTTCACAATATACTTTATGATAAAAGCATACCTTTTTCCAGGCCAGGGCGCACAGTTTGTTGGAATGGGCAAAGATTTATATGGGCAGTCTGCATCTGCCAAAAAACTTTTTGAACAAGCCAACGCTATTTTAGGCTTCGATATTACAGCCATCATGTTCAATGGCACAGCTGAAGGCTTACAGCAAACCAGTGTAACACAGCCCGCTATATTTTTACATTCCGTCATTCTGGCAAAAGAACTGGGTAATGATTTTAGACCCAATATGGTTGCTGGGCATTCTTTAGGTGAGTTTTCAGCACTAGTAGCAGCAGAGGCACTCTCTTTCGAAGACGGATTAAGACTAGTCATTGCTCGAGCAAATGCCATGCAAAAAGCATGTGAAGCACGCCCTTCAACGATGGCTGCTATTTTAGGTTTGGAAGATGCTGCTGTTGAGGATATTTGCCGTAGTGTAACTGAAATTGTGGTTCCAGCAAACTATAATTGCCCTGGGCAGCTGGTTATTTCAGGAACGATTGAAGGTATTGATCAAGCCTGCGAGCTTCTGACAAAAGCCGGAGCTAAACGTGCTTTAAAACTAAATGTGGGTGGAGCATTTCATTCTCCTTTGATGGAATCTGCCCGTACTGAATTACAGGCGGCCATTGAGTCTACAATGATTCACAAGCCTATCTGCCCTATCTATCAGAATATAGATGCGAAAGCTTACACAGATGTTGCTAGCATCAAACAAAATCTAATTGCGCAACTAACAGGCGCCGTGCGCTGGACACAAACCATTCAGCATATGCTCCATGATGGAGCCACCTCCTTTACAGAAGTTGGGCCAGGGACTGTGCTACAAGGACTGGTTAAAAAGGTGAATCGTGCTGTCGAAACAGCTAGTGCATCTCTGCCCCCTTATCTAAACCTCTAGATTCTTAAAAGTATTCAATCTATTACTGGATGGCCTTGTGCTATCCAGTGATTGCTATTATTTAATTTTTCCATAGCGAAAGCATGTCTAAAACCAATTTCATTTTTTCATTCCTTTTCACATCGTTATTACTTCTCTCTTGTCGTAAAGAAAACTATCATCAGTTCCTTCGTTCCGAAAATAAGCTAGCTTCTGCCAATAGAAATTATGTTGCGATTTACTCCGTTCATACCGAAAAAGGTATGATACTGAATATCTATAAAGATTCAAGAGGCTTGGTTAATATTTACAAAGAAAGATCAGGGAGTGAAAGCAAAGAATCCCATGATATCGAGATAACCATAAAAAGCACCAATCAAACCTATTCGTTTAAAATATCTAGCATGCTAGATTATGACCATATACAAACAGAAGTGAAGGGTCCCATCAGCATACTAAAAGATGAGATTATATTATTTGATGAAGGGAAAAATAATACTTCACCGGGTGCTATTTATACCATCCAAAGTAAACTCACCTCAGTAGATATCTACCACAAAAAGATGGTGCCGCCCCCGACCATAAATGGGCAACCAGCTCCCCACAAAAGGTCAAGAACACATAGCATTATTACTATTTCAAATCAAAAACCAGGCTTTAAGCTAAGCGCTATCCCTACCAAGTTTGTGTTAAAAAGTACAGATGGCAAAAAATTTGAATTCAATAGCGATAATGTAGCTGCCCTTAGCTACATAGAGACAGATCTACATGGAGATCTTGCATCTATTTCAGTCGATGGAATATATCTATACAATACTGCTAGTACGCATACAAAGCAGAAAAGAGAAATAAAAAACACCCCATGTAGCACCAACGCCGTAGAAGAAATTATTTATGATATAAATACCGAAGCGTATCCGACTCCAACCCCTATTAGTAGTGGAACATTTTCGATCCGAAGAACTATGGATGGTCAAATTGTGGTGTATCAGGAAAATGCATCTGGACCAGGTAATTCATCGGTGAATTATGAAATCAGCGCGATGGATCCAACATTGAAAACTAGACAAACATTCGTATTCAATGAAGGCACTTTTTCATTAAGTGAAAATCAAAAAATAGGCACAGGGCTATATGGACTAACCACTGTTAAACGAAACCGTGTTGTTCTATTTGATGAGTTAGATGGGCTAAAGAATCAAATGACTACATCCTGTATAACAGACCTTCTTCCAAAGCCTAGTCGTCACGCTGTTCCTAGAGCAATTGGCCACTCTTTTTACACAATGTCTTCAGATGGTAGCCCTTTAATATTAAAAGTAAAATTTATGTCTGCGTGCCCAGAAGGCTTTAAGACACGCATCATGAATACAGTGAAAGAATGGGAAAAGTATGCACACGTTCAATTTGTTTTCCTGAACGATCAGTCAGCTGAATTTGCTCATATCAGAATAAGTCTTGGGACAGACTCAGCTGATGATACAGGGAGCTATTCTGCTTGCGGGACCGATGCATTATGGATACCAAAAAATAAGAACACAATGAAGTTGCCACTAAGCCTATACCGTGAATTTCAAAATACGCGTGCGACCGAAGCTGATATTCGTTATGTTATTTTGCATGAATTTGGTCATACGCTTGGACTAGCACACGAGCATCAACACCCGAATCGTCCATTTCAATGGAATAAAAGTGTTATTTATCAAACTTTGCCTCTTTATGGAATGGACCTCAGTCAAGAAGTGGTTTATCAAAACTTTTTTGGCGTAATTAATCGCCCCGGTACATTTAATAGTGGAGAATATGACCCTCATTCAGTCATGAATTATGCTTTTCCTAGCTCATTCACTTTTGGCTCTTCGGCTTGCCCTCCCATTCATAATCGTGATATCTCTGAATTATCTGATGGAGATAAAACATTTATAGCGAAAATTTATCCAAAGCCAAACCCATCCCAAAGTACCAAGTCTGATAAAAGCCCAATCCCAGATGACTCAAGCAGTAAAGAGCAGCCTCCACATAAACCCAAACCTGATTACATAGATACAAGCAATGAACTCTAGTCCTGAATAATTATATCTATCAGTCACTCATATATTATTAAATCCAATAGCTTAAATACGTCATAATCTATAAAAAATGCCTAAAGCGAATTTTATTTTTTCACTTATCCTCACATCGCTATTACTGCTCTCTTGTCGGAAAGAAAACTATCATCAGCTCCTTCGCTCTGAAAATAAGTTAGCTTCCGCCAATGGAAATCAGACGATACTTTATTCTATTCATACCGAAAAAGGTACCATCATTGATCTTTATAGAGATCGCCAAGGCTGTCTCAATATTTATAAAGTAAAATCAGGAGTTGAACCCCATGATATCAAGCTGACCATAAAAGATGCAAGTGGACGAGCTTATCCGTTCACACTATCCTATCTCTCAAACCACCGCAATAGAAATACACATATAAGAGGCCCCATCAAGGTCCTAAAAAATGAAATTATCTTATTCGAAGAAGGGAAAAACAATACCACACCAGATGCTATTTATACCATCAAAAGTGAGCTAACAAGCGTGGATATTCTTTATTGGAAAAAATCAAAAACGGAAAAAACCATCGTTATTTTAAATCATAGACAAGGCTCTAAGCTAAGTTCTACCATCGGCAAATTTCTGTTCAAAACCACAGATGGTAAAAAATTTGAATTCAATAACGATTATGTGGCTGAACTCAGCTTAGAGGACGTATTAGATGGTGATCTTGCATCTGTTTCAGTCGATGGGGTATACTTATACAATACAGCTGAACACACCATAGAAAAAAGAGAAATAAAAAATACCCCATGCAACACCAATGTTACAGAAGAAATCATTTATGATATAAACACGACAAGTTATCCGGCCCCAAATCCCGTCGGTAGTGGAATATTTTCCATCCGAAGAACTATGAATGGTCAAATTTTCATGTATCAGGAAAATGCCTCTGGACCGGGAAATTCATCCGTACAATACGAAATCATTGCAGCCCATTACCAAACAGGCACACTATTAAGAACTGAATCAAGGCTTGTGTTTAATGAGAATATCTTTTCATCAAATGCAGCAGGTCAGAAAATAAATACCAAGCTAAATGGCTTAATCACTGTTAAACGTAATGGCATTATTCTTTTTGATGAATTAGATGAAATCAAGAAAAAAATGACCGGTTATCCTTTTTGTGCATCTGATTTTCTTCCAAAGCCGAAACCTACTAGTTCACGCCGCACCAGAGGATTAGGCCGAAATTTTTACCCAATGCCCTTAGATGGGAGTCCTTTATTGATAACGATACGATTTATCTCACCCTGTATAGAGGAATTTAGGAGATTCATTATGGATACCGCCAATGAGTGGGTGACGCAAACACAAGCACATATTCGGTTTATTCTTCTTGATGATCACTCAACGAATCATGCTCACATCAGAATAGATGTCGGAACGGGGCTAGAGAATGATGGAAGACAGGCCTATTCTTATGTGGGGCTTGAAACGTTCTCTGTACCAGACGACCAGCCTACTATGCGATTACCCTTAGTTGCCTATAATTTTCCACCTGAAAATGGAAGAACATGGATTCGACAAACCATCTTACACGAATTTGGTCATGCACTTGGGTTAGATCACGAGCATCAAAACCCGAATCGTCAATTCGCATGGAATATACCTGCTATTTACGCCAGTTACTATCCTCTTGGTAGGACCCAACAAAATGAGAGTGATGTGTCTAATCAGTTTTTGCGCGTATACAATGGCCCAACCACATCCAGTAATCAATATGATCCTTTTTCTGTCATGAACTATGTTTTTCCTAGTTCATTCACCTTTGGATCAATTTGCCCTCCTAGTCGACGTGAGAATATTTCCAATATATCCGAGGGTAATAAAACATTTATTGCAACAGTTTATCCGAAGCCAGTCCAAACTCCATCTACAGAGTCTAATAAAAGATCTAGATCACACGATTCAGACGAAGAACACCACCACCCACATAAAAAGAAGCCTGATTTTACAGATACAACAAACGAGCCCCCCGGTCCCGAATCATCAAAGCACTGGGTGAAGCCACAACGATAAATAAAGTTTTTCAAAGTACCTATTCAAGCTGAAAAGCAGCTGAATAGGCACAATCATCTTTGAGAATAGCATTACCTTTGTTCGCTCCACCTGAAAATTAAAAAATTGGCTAAAACTAAATCTGCATATTTCTGCCAAAGCTGTGGCAATGAGTCGACCAAATGGTTGGGCAAATGTCCATCATGTAATCAATGGAATACATTTGTTGAAGAACTGATTGAAAAACCGAATACTAGCATCCCCAACTGGAAAACAAATACAACAAGCACCCAACGATCAAATAAACCAGCTGTTATCCATGAAATAGTTTTCAGCGAGGAGACTCGCTTAGTCACACCCGACAAAGAACTGAATCGTGTTTTGGGCGGCGGAATTGTGAGTGGCTCTTTGGTGTTGATTGGAGGTGAGCCAGGTATTGGGAAATCGACGCTCATGCTTCAATTGGCTCTCAATTTGCCAAACTTAAAAGTGCTCTATGTGTCGGGAGAGGAAAGCGAACAACAAATTAAAATGCGAGCCGAGCGACTAAGTCAATCCGCAAAAGCAGATTGTTACATACTGACCGAAACCTCCACTCAAAACATATTTAAACAAATAGAGATCTTACAGCCGAACATGGTTGTGATCGATTCGATACAAACGCTTCACTCGGCGCATATTGAATCAACACCAGGCAGCGTATCACAAGTGCGGGAATGTACCGCCGAATTACTTCGCTGTGCCAAAGAGAGTGGGATTCCCATATTCCTCATTGGACATATCACCAAGGACGGAATGATTGCTGGCCCCAAAATTTTAGAGCATATGGTAGATACTGTCCTTCAGTTTGAAGGTGACCGGCATCATGTGTATCGAATTTTAAGATCTGTCAAAAATCGATTTGGCTCTGCAAGTGAACTAGGAATATATGAAATGAATGGTGCCGGCTTGCGCGAGGTATCCAATCCATCAGAAATACTACTCTCTCAGCGGGAAGAGCCCCTGAGTGGAATCACTATTTCGGCCATGTTAGAGGGTGTTCGCCCGATGCTGATCGAAACGCAAGCCTTGGTGAGTCATTCGGCATATGGTACCCCACAACGTTCGGCTACAGGCTTTGATACACGGCGCATGAACATGCTTTTAGCCGTTTTAGAGAAACGTTGCAACTTTCGTCTGAGTACGAAAGATGTCTTTCTAAACATTGCAGGGGGACTCCGGGTGGAGGATCCAGCAATTGATCTAGCCGTTGTGGTGGCTATCGTTTCATCCCATGAGGATATGCCCGTCAATTCAAAAATATGTTTTGCTGCAGAGGTCGGCCTATCAGGCGAAATACGGGCTGTCAACCGAATTGAGCAACGCATCGCCGAAGCCGAAAAACTAGGATTCGAACAAATATTTATTTCCAAATACAATAAAAAAGGACTTAACAGTTCACGGTATCACATTGGGATAAAAACAGTAGCTAAAATTGAAGAAGTGTTCGGTGCTTTATTTGCTTGATAAATAACCCTAATTTTTCTTTTAAAGAAAAATTATTAACTATATATTGTATCGTTCTAAAAACGAACGATTTGATAGAATTTAAGCACATGAAGCAAGAAATTCCTACTTGGATCAAAATTTTTGGCTGGATTCTCATCATCTTTGGGATACTTTTCGTTTTCAAAGCATGCTTTGCTCCCACTAGAATATTTGCAGACGCTGATATGACTCAAAACGTTCAGCAGTTTTTTATTCTTGGAATGGTCATACGAGATATAGCCCTGATCATTGGTTTAGCATTGGCTATTTTGAGCAATCGGCCTAAGCCGATGGCTTTGATGTTGATTATACGTTTCATCATCGAGTTTGCTGATCTAGTGATGGACATCAACACCCGAGGATTGCGCATACTTGACATTACTTTTATCGGTATCATACTCATTGTGGAATTTGGGGCAATCATTACTCTACTTAAGCAAATAAAAGCGAACGAGACTATCCAATCTTCTATCACCAATACTTAGCATAAATTTCTTTTGAGACAAAAACTAAGATGATGCATAAAAACTACGAAACAGTCACCGAAGCAGTTAACGATCTTATAGCGAGAGGTTATGTTACCAATTTTGATATACATGCAGAAAAAGAAGTCCTGATATGCGACAAAGCATCTGTCTGCCTATCTCCTAATGAGTTTATAGTAGATGAAATATATCGCTTTGAAGGATCCACCGATCCTGCGGATGAAGCTGTTGTTTATGCGATCTCCGCACCTGAATACCATATCAAAGGCATTTTGGTCGATGCTTTTGGTCCCTATTCAGATACCAACATCTCAAAAGTTATCCAAATCCTCAATGAGCGATTAAAAAAATAAGTACTCCCCTACTTTGTCACCCCTCAAGCTTAATTTTCTTCAGGATGCATTACATTACTTTCCTTAATTTTTATATTTGGGCTCATCCTTAATTAAACCATGAAGACAAAAATTTCACTCATTCTATTAGCTACAATAATTATTAGCTCATCAGCATTTTCACAGGTCAAGAAAAAAACATCGACAAAGACAATAAGCCCCACCGCGATGTCTGAGATTATGAAGAAAATGTCTAATCAAAAACTAGCTTCCAAAGCAACGGAAAAACAAAAACCAGCAATGCCTGCTGTATTAAAATCAAGACTCGATTCCGGAAGTTATGCTTTTGGCATGAGCATTGGCGAAGATTTAAAATTCAGAGGACTTAGTGGCCTTAGTTATGATTTATTTGCAAAAGCACTGTCCGACGTTTTTGATGGTGGCAAAACAGCCCTCACCAAAGACCAAAGTCAACAGGCAATTAATAACTTATTCGCATCTGTCGGCCAATCAAAAAACATTATGCGAATAGTAGAGGGGTTACAGTTTTTTGAAGCGAATAAAAAGAAAAAAGGTGTTGTGTCATTGGATAGTGGATTACAGTATGAGGTCCTCAATGAAGGTTCTGGAGAAAAGCCGAAGGCTGGCGACGATGTTACGGTCAAATACAAAGGCACTTTACTTGATGGAACAGCGTTTGAGAATTCTGACTCTTTCAGCACCTCACTCAATAATGTGATACAAGGATGGAAAGAGGGAGTACCACTCATGTCTGTTGGCTCTAAATACCGTTTTTTTATTCCTTATCAGCTCGCTTATGGCGAAAATGGTTCTGGATCTGGAATTCCTCCATACAGCGGTTTAATATTTGATATAGAATTAGTCAAAATTGGGCGATAGTTCACCTATCTATTTAACATCAGAAAGAGAAGGCCCTCATTTAAACCTTCTCTTTTTTGTTCTAAATAGCCCATGCATTTTATCTGATAATTGCCACGTGCCCAAAAATAGGAGCACTCCCATCTTTCAAATCAATTTTATACCAATAGGTTCCTGTTAAAGGCTTTCCATGTTTATCAGTGCCATTCCAAGGTTCGCGATAGCCATTAGGAGCTTCGTAAACAGCTTCTTCCCCTTTATGTCTACCAAATACGAGCACGGTGCAATGAGGATATTGCTCAATATGGGAGATATGCCAAAAATCATTTATTCCGTCATGATTTGGCGTAAATGTATTAGTGGGCTTCACAATAGGAATTGATTTGACTGTCACCATTATCGGGGTTACAGCACTCTCACAAAAATCAGCATTAGAAACTGTCACATAAAAAGTATGAATTCCAGGTAACAATTTAGACATCGTTAACACCCCATCATGATGATCGATAAGACCATTTTTGATAGGATCATGCTTATCCATTGACGCGTACCAATGATAAGTGGCTGATGGCAAAGAGCTACTTGGAGTGAATACAGCATCTTCCAAATAATGAATATTCCGCTTAGCTACTGATACAGATGGAGCCTCTGCACGAGACTTTATAATCACCGTAAATGTTTTAACATCGCCTACGGTGTTCGTAAAAGCTGAAGATGCAGCACCATTGGAAGGCATAATTGGTGCTTTAATCGTAGGTATGATGGTATAAACTACCGTTCCACCAGTGATTTTAGTATTCTTTATAGCCCCTTGAATAATGTGACCACTTGTACGAGACTCACGAACACGGATTGCGCTCGTGCTTGGCTCTGCTGTCCAAGTATAACTTATCAAGGAAGGGTTATCTGATACCAGTGTTTGGTTTATCAACTCACTAGGACAGATCGTCATACTGAGTGGTTGCGACAGAATGGGTTTAATAAATGTTTGTGCAACACTAATATTGTTTTGATTATCTACCTCATAATACCCACTTATTGGAGGAGCAATTATCGACTTATTCACAACGGAGTGACTGCCTGGCAAAATTGTGCCTTCATTAGTTAATGTAATGATACCTCCAACTGGAAAATCAGTAATATGATATACCTGCTTGCTTGAAGTACTAGATTCTAAATGAATCAATCCATCACTTTTCCCATATGTAGTCGAAACTAGAAATTGATCCGGAGTGATTTTTATTCCAATTTTTTCAATTGAAAGTGTAGCATCAGTCACAGCATTAGGGCCCAAGTTAGCCATAACCGTGGTATACCTTAATCGAGATCCGACTACCTCAGTGGTCTTATCTACCGTAGTCGTAATTGCGAGGTTAAGCAGTTTGATAATGGTAGAGGTTGCCGTAATCGCATTATTCTCCATATTGATATCTCGAAAATCTGCAGGAGCACCGATTTCAATGAAATTGATGGCAGGCAATGATTCTGAAGTAATGATGCCTCTATAATTTAATGTCAAACTACCTTCTGCTGGAAAATTACTAATATCATACACTTGTGTATCAGCCGTAGAGCGATTTGTATTATGTGTAATCTTAATGCCTTGCGAATTAATGGCATTAGTCACTATCTCCTGAGGCCGTATGGTAACCCCACTCGTTGTAATGGAGAGCGTAGCTATATTGACGGCTCCATCTATTGAATAAATACCTTTATTAGAAATAACTGCTGTATAATTAACAACACCACCTTTTCGGACTTCAGATGGAACTGCACGACTAACTTTTACTTGTAAATCGACATCTTTTATCAGCATCGTAGTTACAACACTTTGGTTATTACTATTATCCAGCTCATAAAATCCATTTAATGGGGGAGCAATTGTAGCCTTATTCGTAACAGAGCTTGATCCTGGCTTAATGATTCCATTATATGTAAAGGTGATTGCGCCATTTGATGGGAAATTAGCAATGTTGTATACATACTTATTTAGACTAGATTGAGCTTCATTTTTGGTGATCAATATATTCCCGTTACTCGCAATAGTATTGTATACCCAATGAATACTATTGACATCGATATCAACCCCATTCAGCTCAATCAACAATGTTGTGCTTAATGGATTTATAATTCCCTCACCCCAATTAGAGACACTTGTGGTATAGTTCAACTTAGCACCTACAGGTTGTGGATTAGATACATCCACAGCATTAGTTAATTTTAGATCCACGTCTCTCAAGATAGTGGTGGATACTGCGCTCATATTATGAGCGCTATTCACATCAATAAACTTTGGCGCTAAAGTGATTGCGGCTTTATTTGTAGCAACAAAGGAGATGTTTTTTTCAATTGTACCATGGTAAGTTAACGTTAAACTACCGCCTACTGGAAAGTTGGTGATCTCGTATACTTGCTTATTAGAGGTAGATCGAACTTCATTTTTAACAATTGAAGTGGCATTACTTGATTTAAGTGCACCAATAGAAACATCAGCAGGTATGTTAACTCCATCTGTTTCAATCGCAAGCTCAATTATATCTGCACCTACGATAGCATTGATTCCTGGATTCGATATCACCGTTGTATAAGCCACCTTATTATCATTATTCACATTGCTAGTACTCGTAATGCGAGCACTAGTTTTGTCAACAGTTGTTTTTACTGCCAAATCGACAGGAGTACTAACAATTAGATGGCGAACTTCATGATTAGCCCACCCATCCCCAGTACTTGCCCCAAATCCTACCTTAAGTAAACTTGGTGGCCTCACTCCCATTCGCTGATTTTTGATTACCGTATAAAAAGGTCCACCTGTATCTTTTTGCAATTCAACACTAATTTGAAAATCTGTACCGTCCGTTGTGGGCAGCAAATAAAAACGGACTTTTCTGTAAAATTGATCATCTACCGGACGTGCTGATGATTTGGGGATATATCCTATACTTACATTTGCTAGTTTAGCATCCACATCTTTTGCAGATAAAGATTTTGAAAGATTAGGTCCAGTCCCTGATATATAAGAATATCCACCATTTGCTCCACCTCGTAATGCAATCGAATTGGGTACAAGCGCTGGCATTCCCCCTATCTTACCTCCGCTAGTAACAGAAAAATTGCCGTACTCATCCAAGCCAATTCCCAAATATCCGTTACTTAATCCCTCATCATCTGCACTGGGGCCATTGGCATAAATAAGAGCCCCGCCATGATGTCCAGGATTAAAGTCTATCTGTTCTGTTGCTCCATCATACAAAAAAACAGATAACCCATCTGCCAATCCCATTGTACTACCTTCACCAGCAGACCAAATTTTATATTCAAACTCAACAAGCAAGCCCAATGTCGATGGAAATGCTTGATCAATATAAGCCCATCCCTTTTGATCCCTACTATCAGAAGTCAGACGCAGCCATCCTTTATCAATTGGGTCAGTAGTGCCATTGGCTGTAAGCTTAGCACTGCCTCCAAGGATAAGCTCATTCGACTTCGTTGTACTTGTTAAAGGAAAACTGAAATTAAATTGTGCCTTTGCATCATTCACTTCTAGACCAAGAATGAACACTGCCAAAAGCAAAAGTCTTAATCCTTTTTTCAATAAAATCATCATGGGTATTCTTAAGGACAGCTTAAATCATGAGTAAAACTCATCAACAAAATGAAATAATTAATTTATTTCAAAAATAAGATAAATAACTGATTAGAAAAACAATTAAAGCAATCCAGACAATTACTTCAGGAGCCTCGACACCCAGTCAAACTCGCCTAAATAAAGAAGATTAACGGTGCCCTTTAGGCATATGTGGCGTGAAAGACTTACTCTTTGTAGATGCTGCTGGCCTTACAGTCACTCTCACCGGAGAAGCAGCGCTTTCACAAAAATCAGGATTAGATACCGTCACGTAATAGGTATAAGTCCCTGGCAGAAGATTGGATACTGTAAGCACCCCATTCAAATCGACAACACCATTCTTAACAGGATTGTTTTTTTCAGGGTCACGATACCAATGATAAGTAGCTGATAACAACCGACTGCTTGGAATAAATACAGCATCCTCCCGATAATGAATTATGTCCTTAGTTACCAACACAGTGGGGTTTTCCGTAAATGGCTTGATAGTCACAGTAAAAACTTTAGGATCACCTTCTATTGTAGTAAACATAACAGGAGCACCTCCATCAATAGGCATAATGGGTGCTTTGATAACAGGCGTTATAATATAAGCAAGCATTCCTGCATCATTATCTTCATTTTTAATCACACACCGAATGGCTGGCCCACCTGTTACTGATAAAGGATGCACATGAATAGCCTCACTACTCGGCACTAACACCCACGTGTACGATGTAAAAGAAGGATTATCAGACTCCAACATTCTATTAACTACCTGTCCAGAACAAACAGTCATATTTTGTGGCTGAGTCAAGATAGGTTTAATAAATGTTTGTGCGACACTCATGTTATTCTCGTAATCGATATCGTAAAATCCACTCGCAGGAGGAACAATGATGGCTTTGTTGATGGCTGAATGATTCGTTGAAGTAATAGTACCCTGATATCTTAACGTTACTGTAGCACCTGCTGATAAGAGAGGAATCTGGTATACATATTTATTCAAAGTAGATAAACCCTTATCAAATTTGATCATTACTACTCCAGCCAATTCATTTCTAGATACATTAGAAATAATAGAGTTCGGCACTATACTCACCCCCTTTGTATCGATCGTCAATAGTGCATTCGTTACATCATTAAGACCCAGATTGGATACTGTAGTAGTATACTTTACTACAGCACCTATTTTTTGAGCATTAGACACATCAGTTGTATTGATCACTTGCAAATCAACATCTTTTATAATAGTCGTACTAACCGCACTCATATCGTTATCACTATTGGTATCTCGAAAAGAGATGAGAGGAGCAATCACATGAACCGTATTAATGCCAGGCGTTGATTGTGAATTAATTTTACCCTTATATGTCAATGTTAAAGTGCCTCCTGATGGAAAATTAATGATATCGTATGCCTGCTCATTAGGTACAGTATTACTAGTATTTCTTGTAACAATCGTACCATTTGGGACAATTGCATCAGCTACAATATCATGATGATCATCTATGATACTCACTCCCTCTGTTTTAATCACAAGCGTAATCGTGTTTGAACCTGTAACAGCATTCATTCCATGATTAAACAACACTGTTTTATATATCACCGAGCCACCATTACGAGCTGTAGTAGGGGACACACTATTGACAACTTGCAGATCAATATCTTTTATCAAAGGGGTCGCTACAGTACTTGCATTGTTACTATTATCTGTCTCATAGAATCCATTTATGGGCGGAGCAATCATTGCTTTGTTTGTCACTAGCTCTGATTTTGACCTAATTATTCCTCTATACATGAATGTAACAGTACCTTTTGCAGGAAAATTAACGATGTTATACACCTGCCTATTCAAACTAGACAAGGCTTTATTTTTGATGACAATGATATTCCCATTTGTTGCAGGTTTATCAATCACCATATTGGCTGTGATATCAGAAACAATATCCACACCATTCGTCTCGATAAACAATGTCGCACTTAGTGGACTTGCTATTTCATCGGGGCCCGCATTTGATATAGTTGTAATATAATTTAGAGAAGTGCCTGCAAGCTGAGGAGTAGACAGATCCACTGTATTTACAACCTTCAAATCGATATCTCTCTCAATGGAGGTCGAAACAGCACTCACAATAGCCCCACTATCAATATCCGAAAGCCCCGCTGGTGGGGCTATTGTGGTTTTATTAGTCGCAACAAAAGAAACATTTCTTGTAATTGTGCCATGATATTTCAGTGTTAAGGTTCCGCTTACTGGGAAATTAGCAATATCATACACTTGCTTACTCAAAGTAGATTGAGCCTCATTTTTAATAATCGTAATATCAACACGCGATTTATCTACACCATCTGTGATATCAGCAGGTATTGTAACCCCATCCGTTTCAATGAGAAGTTCAGCCTTATTCGGGCCTGTAATCGTGTTAGCACTCAGGTTAGACACGAAAGTTATATATGTTACAGTGTTACCTGTATGAGCATCTGTTTTATCAACAGTTGTCTTCACTCTTAGATCGATGGGGCCATTAATTGCTGCACAAGATCCATAATTAGTCCCGTTAGCTTGAACCTTCTGAATCTTATAGGAATAGTTTTCTTCAATCGCTTTTGCCCCTAGTTCTGTTAAGGGTGTAGCATTCAGGGCCGGATTAGATCCATTAAACTCATTGAAAGTAGTTAAAGGAAAATTAAAACTTAATTGTGCACTAACTCTACCCGCCCACAAGCTAAAATAAAATATGAAAAAGAGTAAAAGTCGAGACCCACTTTTGATTACACTTGCCATTGGTGTTTTGCTTCAATTTATTTAGCGCGTTCAAATACCCCTATTTGCATTTACAAACACAACTTCAAAGACCTGACCCTTTATACACGGATCCTGACAAAAAAAATAAATAAAAATCTATATTAAATTTACGATAAAAAAA
>CALLKE010000138.1 GCA_938008555.1 uncultured Pedobacter sp. | reverse complement strand
CACAGTTGTACCATCCGCTATACCTGTGTCTTTCGAGAAACTTGTAAGCCCCGTAGGATAAGTAACCACAAAAGGCAATGATGAATAACCGGTCGTATTATAAGCCAAATTAATTACTGATATATATTGGTAATTCGCTCCATAAGGCACCGTTACTGTCAAGCTTGTGCTGCTTGCTCCCGTTACCACAGCTTGGGTAGCTCCAAAAAACACCACATTATTGTTAGCCGTGGTGTTGAAGTTTTGGCCTATGATGGTTACTGTTGTGCTTATGGGGCCACTAGCAGGGCTAAAAGAACTGACTGTAGGCGTAACTTGTGCAAAAGCACATATGCTTGCAAGCAGTAACACACTGCTGCAAATAAATTTCAGAAATTCGATACGTAAAGTTTTATTCATACGCATTTAGAACTTGATTACAGATTCTACTTCACAAGACACCTATTTTTTTTCACAATGTAATTAATTAATTAATAATTAAATAAAATTTCTCAAAAAGACATTCAAATAACCTACACCAGACTAGTATAAATTCATGGAAAGTTATTGCGGTAGATCGATGTCGATAATAATAGTATGTGCACTCTATTTTTGGGGCACATTTTTGACATTGGGTGTCCACAGGATTTTTCTAAGAAGCAACGAATAGAGAATAGCCTCTAAATCTCGATAAAAATATTTTTAGATTAGTCAAGAAGGTTTTGATCCGAAGTGTTGTCCGCTTCGAGTAAAATGAACGTGATTTTTAAACTACCCCTCAATAATTTCTACTACCCGACCAATCTGGCCATCTTCCAAACGCACTTTAATACCTCTGGAGTGGAATGATGAGCTCGTGAGCAACTCTTTCACAAAACCTCTTGTTCTTTTGCCATTCCTTTGATCTTTCTTCAGGATAATGTCTACTTCCAATCCTGCGTAAATATCTTTTCTATTTTGACCGTTCATTTTTTAATATCAAGTATTCGACATTGAGTAATTCGTGTTGAGATTTTGTGTAAAAATTCAGCACAAATTACTCAGCATTAAATATTATTTAAATCGTTCTCCCATTATTTTTTCCAATGCAAACATCTCATCACGTAGCTTGGCAGCTAACAAAAAATCCATTTCTTTAGCAGCAGTAGCCATTTCTTTTTTGGTTTTGTCGATGGACTTTTGCAATTCGGCCTTCGTCATGTATTGCACTACGGGATCAGCAGCCAAGCTATCGATCATCTCCTTTTCGATATATGGTTTCTGTTGGACACCGCCTTTAAAATCCATCACCGATGTTTGTTCGATAATTTCTTTCTGTGATTTGCCCACCGTCCGAGGAGTAATACCGTTTTCCAAATTATAAGCAATTTGTTTCTCTCTCCGACGATTCGTTTCATCAATTGTCACCTGCATACTTTTAGTAATGGTATCGGCATACATAATGACACGCCCACGATCATTACGCGCAGCACGACCGATCGTTTGAATCAAAGATTTCTCAGATCGTAAAAATCCTTCTTTATCAGCATCCAATATCGCCACTAATGAAACTTCGGGAAGATCTAAACCTTCACGCAGTAGATTAATCCCAATCAATACATCAAACTCACCCAAACGCAATCCTCTAAGTATCTCTACACGTTCCAGTGTTTTTATTTCGGAATGGATATATCGCACTTTAATTCCCAAACGCCCCATGTACTTACTCAGCTCTTCTGACATTCGCTTGGTGAGGGTCGTCACTAATACACGATCCCCTTGCTTGATCGTTTTATCTACTTCATCCAACAAATCATCCACCTGATTGATCGCAGGACGCACATCGATCGTAGGATCAATCAATCCCGTCGGACGAATCACCTGTTCAACCACAACACCCTCTGTTTTGGCCAGCTCATAATCACTAGGAGTGGCACTCACGTAAATTGTTTGCGGGGCCATTGCTTCAAATTCATTAAAATTAAGTGGACGATTGTCTAAAGCAGCAGGCAGACGAAACCCATACTCAACCAAAGCTAACTTACGCGATCGATCACCACCGTACATGGCACGTATCTGTGGAATAGTCACATGACTTTCGTCTACTACCATCAGATAGTCATCTGGGAAATAGTCCAATAAACAAAAGGGACGCATGCCTGGCTTACGACCATCAAAAAAACGAGAATAGTTTTCAATACCACTACAATAACCCAGCTCACGCATCATTTCCAAATCATAGTTTACACGTTCCTCCAATCGCTTGGCCTCTAAAAATCTTTTTTCATCCACCAATTGCTGCTTCCGAAGCTCCAATTCTTCTTGTATAGCCCATATTGATTGCGTAAAACGATCTTTCGGTGTCACAAAAAGATTTGCTGGAAAAAGTGCAATATCTGTTGCTTTTTCCAACGTTTTAGCCGATGAGGGATCAATCATGCTTAACTCTTCAATATCATCTCCCAAAAAAGAAACTCGATAAGCATAATCCAAGTACGCTGGAAAGATATCCACTGTATCGCCACTCACACGAAAAGTACCGCGGCGAAAATCAGCCGTTGTTCTCGCGTAAAAGATCTCTACCAATCGATGTAAAAATGCATTACGGCTAATCTTAGTTCCCACTGAAAAGCGAAAAACCGAGTTCGCAAAATCCTCGGGATTACCCATACCGTAAATACACGAAATGGATGAAACCACAATCACATCCCTACGTCCCGACATGAGCGCAGACGTAGTGCGTAAGCGAAGTTTCTCGATCTCCTCATTAATTTGCAAGTCTTTTTCAATATAGGTGTTCGAACTCACGATATAAGCCTCAGGCTGATAATAGTCGTAATACGAAACAAAATAATTGACCGCATTTTCAGGAAAAAACTGTTTGAATTCTCCATAAAGTTGGGCTGCCAATGTTTTGTTATGGCTTAAGATGAGCGTGGGCCGCTGCGTTTGCTGAATCACATTGGCGATAGAAAATGTTTTACCAGAACCTGTAACACCCAAAAGCGTTTGATAATGCTCTCCGTTTTCTACCCCTTCAACTAGTTGACGAATGGCCTCAGGCTGATCACCCGTCGGGAAGTACTCAGATGTTAGTTTAAATTCCATGTGTACCCAAAGATACGAAACGCAGATCTATGCAATTCTGTTCTACGGGCGACCTAGCGTCATCACTGACAGGTTGTGTTTTTAAATGTAGGAGTTGTTTACGGTTTTAATGTAATAAAAAAGGATTTCCAATAAATGTTGAG
>CALLKE010000137.1 GCA_938008555.1 uncultured Pedobacter sp. | reverse complement strand
GAGCTGATATCTGGAACAGACCGATATGGGGCGAGGTGGATAAGTCGTTCATCCCTTTCCGTCAGATGGGGCAATATGAGGATGAGGAGCTGGGTGGGCTTTACTACAATCGGTTTAGGTATTATGATTCGGGAAGTGGGGTGTATATCAGCCAGGATCCGATATCCATTGAGGGTGGGTTGAATATATACGCTTATGTATGTGATTCCAATATTTGGATCGATCCACTTGGGTTAATAGACTTCAATGCTTGGTTAATCAAAGGAAAAAGCAACTACTCAAACTATATGAGTAAAGTTTATACTGGTATTACGAATGATTTTGATAGAAGATTTATAGAGCATGGAATAAAAAATGGTTATTTAAAGAAATTAGAGAGTACAGGAAATCTAACTAAAAATCAGTCTAGGAGTGTGGAACAGGCTATTATTAAAAATGTAGGAATAAATAATTTAAACAATAGAATAAACAGCATAAACCCCAAGCGAGACATTTATGAGGAAGCTGTAGCGTGGGGTGAAGATTGGATCAAGGAAAATGATAAAGGTGTAGCTAAAAAGATTGGACTACATAAAACAAAATGTAGATAGATTAATATTATAACGATGACAAACGCTTTTGAGCTAATTAAGAAAAGTAAACCCAAATTGAAAAAAGGTGATGCTTTTTATTATAAAATAAACAATTCATTTTATGTAGGTATGATCTTACATAACCATTTGGACCCAACTTTAAAAGAAGGTACGATGATCACCTGTGCTTTTTTGGAAACAAAATATACTATATCAAATGAAATCTCACTAAAACAGATAACAGACGATTTAATAGCAAGAAGATTATTACTGCCGATTATAAACACCAATAAAAGAGGATGGACTCATGGTTATTTTGTCGCTCTAGATAATATTAGGCTACATTTTTCGGAATCTATGTTGAGAGATATTAGATTCTTTCATTCAGTAGAGACAATTTATGACATGAATTATGTTAAAGCTTTAGATTGTCCTGATTTTAGGCTTTGTGGAGAAATAGGGGGGGTTGCATATGAGGGCATCGAATATTTATTACAAATATCCCTTGATTTGAGTTTTGCTGAGGAAGATCCAATATGGGACGACCCGTATGAATATTATAGAGAATTAAAAGAAGGTGGATTCTCCGGTGATTATCCATTTTGGTATTTAAAAGCTAAGAAAAGGTTAAATAAATAACCATTAATAAAAACACAAAAGCCACTTAATTTGAATGGCTTTTGTGTTTTTATTAATGGTGAATGATACAGTATTGGATTATATCGGCCGGCCTGTACGTAGCTCTGATGATCAGGGTGAGCTGGTTTGGGAAGCAGAGTATGATATCTACGGCAGGCTGAAGAAAATAAAAACAGGAGCTGATATCTGGAACAGACCGATATGGGGCGAGGTGGATAAGTCGTTCATCCCCTTCCGGCAGATGGGGCAGTACGAGGATGAGGAACTGGGTGGACTTTACTACAACCGGTTTAGGTACTATGACTCGGGAAGTGGGACATACATCAGCCAGGATCCGATTGGGTTAGCTGGGGGATTTGGTCTATATGCTTACGTTTTGGATTCTAACAGCTGGGGTGAATGTATTTGGATTAAAAGTTGTTATAAATTCTTTGAATCGATATAATAATTATTTATAAAATCCGTTTCACTCGTTTGAAATTTTGTGATTCTAATTTATAATGAATAGTATCGGTATCGTCTTCATATTATTATTTACACTGTCTGCCGAAGCCCAAGTACATGCAGGAGCAAGGTTCACGTCCATGGCCCACGCGGCAGTTGCACTACAAGATGTTTGGTCTGTCCAGCAAAATCAAGCTGGCTTATGTGGTATTAAAGAGCCAGTCGTTTCCCTCGGATCTATCCCCAGTTTTTTGGGTAATGATATCAAAACACAGGCCGCTGTGATTGCTTTGCCATATCGCCACAACGTATTTGGGTTAAGTTTTCAGCGCTATGGAATTACGGAATACAATGAACAAAAAGTAGGACTTACCTACGCTCGTAGTTTTAATAGCCTTTTTGTAGCGTTGCATGGTAACTATCATCAATTATATATTCAGAACTATGGATCGGCACAGCGTTTTTCCATTGAAGCTGGATTACAGTATTGGGCTAGCCAAAATTTGTGTTTAGGAATTCATATCGCAAATCCTAATCAAAGCTTTCACAATTCGAGCATCGTATATATTCCTAGGAGTACACAAGTAGGGGCTTCGTACCGATTTTCTGATCAATTGATGCTTGCAGCAAGTGTCGATCAGGTTTCAAATAATCCGCTGAATGTTCGTGCAGGGCTGGAATATAATCTGATCGAGTGGTTTGCACTGAGAGGAGGAGTATCGGTAAACCCCTTGAAACAATATGTTGGTTTAGGTATTCATTACAGCCAGTTCAGGTTTGATATTGCGACAGCTTCGCATACTACACTGGGATATGCGCCTCAACTGGCATTAAGCTATGCGCTTTAAATTTCTACTGATAAGTTTGTTCTACTTTATTGTTTGCAAATCTGCAAAAGCGCAAATGGAGATCGATGTAGCGCAAATCGTTGAATCTATTGCTCAAGATTACTCCGAAGACTTTGATTATGCTGCTCTAACGGATCGTCTACATTTTTACCAAAAAAGACCGCTCAATATCAATAAAGCAAGCAAGGAACAACTGCAAGAATTATTTTTTTTGAATCCACTTCAGGTAAATGCGCTGCTGAGCCATAGAGCGACAAATGGGGCATTGTTGGACGTGTTGGAATTACAAACCATAGAGGGTTTTGATTTAGAAACAATCAAGCTCTTGGCTCATTTTGTCACAGTGGGTCAATCCAAATTATTCAAGAATGAATCGATGCAGCGGGTTCTAAGTAATGGGGTTCACGATATCCTATTTCGATATGGTCGTTTGATAGAGAATAAGAAAGGATCCGCTGTTGCAGAGGAGTCGAATTCGAAATATCTAGGATGCCCCAATCGCTTGCTGGCACGTTATAAATTTGACTCAGAGGGTGTTTTCTCTGGGTCGTTAAATATGGAAAAAGACGCTGGTGAGCAATTTTTTGCAGGAGCCAATCAAGCAGGATTTGATTTTTATTCAGCCAATATCACGGTGAAAGACTGGGGGAAAATCAACAAACTTATTGTTGGAGATTATGCGCTGCAATTTGGAGAGGGGTTAACACTTTGGTCGGGTTTAAGCTTTGGCAAAGGCTCAGATATCGTAACGCTTGCCAAGCAGGATGTCGGAATTAAACCTTACACATCGTTCAATGAAAATAGTTTTTTCAGAGGTGCGGCTGCTAGTTTAGATCTCAATGCTTTTAGATGGAGCCCCTTTATATCCTACAAAAAAATGGATGTAAACCTTCGTGGCGAAAAAATCACTTCGCTTCTTACAAGTGGATTGCATCGAACATCTTCCGAGATAGCAGATAAAAATAGCACTACTCAGTTTTTGTTTGGTTCCAATCTGCAATACAGTAAGAAATCCTTGACAGTAGGTTTAACGGCTTATCAAAGTCACTATGCGCACCCTTTTGAACCAGGAAACTATCTATATAATCAGTTTCGGTTCACAGGCACTGATTTGACAAACATTGGTTTAAATTATAATTACACATATCGTAATTCTTATTTCTTTGGCGAGATCGCTCATAGCATGGGTAGTGGGCATGCTTTTTTGAACGGACTAATCAGTGCATTATCTCCACAAGTATCATTGAGTATTTTGCACAGGAATTATCAGAAAGATTATCATTCATTTTACAACCAAGCAATTGCTGAAGCGTCAACAGCAGTGAATGAAACGGGCTTCTACACGGGCTTAGTCATCAAACCAAATTCAAAATGGGAATGGTTTGGCTATGTTGATCTGTTTAAATTTCCGTGGCTGAAATCCGATGCAGATGCTCCATCGCAAGGGTATGAATTGTTTAGTTTGCTTACTTATAAGCCGAGTAAAAGGGTAAAGCTAATGGTCCGTTATAGATCGAAAACAAAAGAAGAAAATGATGATACCCAAAATACGATCAAGATCCTCGCACAAGCGCAGAAGCAGCATTACCGATTCGAACTCAATTACCAGTTAAACGACAAGCTCTTATTTAGAAACCGATTGGAGCTATCCCAGTACCAGAAAGGCGCGAGTATGGTAGATTTTGGTCGCCTCATCTATCAAGATGTGATTTATTCGCCACTGCAATCGAAATTCTCAGGAAACATACGAGTGGCTTATTTCGATATTCCCAGTCATGATGCTAGAATTTACGCTTACGAGCAGGATGTACGTGCTAGCTATACCATCCAAATGTATCAGAATACAGGTTTTCGTTATTATGTAAATGGTCGTTATACAATTAAAAGAGGACTTGATATATGGATAAAATATAGCCTGAGTCAGCTCATGAATCAGCAGAAAATTGGCTCAGGACTGGATCAAATAGATGGGAACATATGTTCCGAGATTCGTATGCAGCTTCGATATCAATTTTAGGAAAGATGTTTTATAAAGGTGAAGTCCCATTTGTCAGATTGTTAATACCACTCGTACTAGGGATAGGCTTCGGCTGGTTTTTACCCGCATCTATCTTGCTACAATGGAGTATAATGAGCCTTGTTTGTATTCTAGCAGTCTTTGCATTGCTTCTGCTCTCATACAAGAGCGCCTCACTTTATCGATCTCCTTGGATATTGGGTGTTACGGTTCATGTTTTCTTATTTCTGGTGGGATACTTCTCATGTCTGAAAGCAGATGAGCGTGATGATCCTCACTATTTTGCAGCAGATGCAGATGCTTTGGTCCTTAAAATTTCCAATGAACCTAAATTGAATGGATCAATCGTTCGGGTGCAGACGGATGTGATTCAATGTCTAAAAAACAAAACGTTTTATCCAACAAAAGGCAAACTGATGGTGACACTCAAAGTGGATTCCCTTCGTCCACTTCATTTAATGTATGGTGATCTGGTACTTGTTCCAGCTAAGTTTAATGAAATTGATCCCCCGTTCAATCCGGGTGAATTTGATTTTAAAAATTATCTGGCTACACATCAAATCTATCATCAGGCATTCTTCAATCAACAACAGATTGTCGTTCTAAAATCCGATATCGAAACATCTATTAATTCATTTGCTCTAAAACTTCGACGAAAGCTAGTCGATAAATTTTACACCTATTTACCCAATCAAGAAGCCGCAGCATTAGCTTCCACACTAATACTCGGTTATCGTGCTGATTTAAGCAAAGAAGTGATCAATACCTATTCACAAACAGGAGCAATGCATTTTTTAGCAGTGTCAGGTATGCATGTCGGTATTGTATTTCTGGTTTTAAGCTTCTTTTTAAAGCCATTGGACATCAATCCGAAAACCAAATTTTTAGGAGCTATTGTCATGATTTTTTCCATTTGGTTTTATGCGTTGATGACTGGCTTTTCACCATCTGTTTGCCGAGCTGCGATCATGCTTTCATTTGTTGTTTTAGGCAAAGCCTTCGGTCGAAACCAGAATACCTATAATCTACTCGCTATTTCTGCCTTCTTTTTGCTGCTTTATAATCCTTTGTATCTATTCGATGTTGGCTTTCAACTATCCTATTTGGCAGTGATCGGCTTACTTTATTTTTATCCCAAAATTTATCAAACCATCTATCTGAAAAATAAACTACTCGATTGTATTTGGAGTTACTGTGCATTGTCTATAGCGGCACAGTTAGCCACTTTTTCGATTAGCATTCATTATTTCCATCAATTTCCACTCTATTTTCTTTTGAGCAATCTCTTTGTTGTATTTCCCGTCATGTTACTGATGTATGTGGGTATTTCATTTTTATTTATACCATTCACTTTTTTATTAAAACAATTGGGTTGGGTCTTAAATGGGATGATCTTATTGACTAATTCTGGGTTGTACTACATCCAGAAAATGCCTTTTGCTAGTTTGAGTGGGATGTGGATGAATGCTTGGCAATGCTTCCTCATTTATATGGTGATAGTTTGCATTGCTTGGCTTTGTATGGAAGCAAACAAAAAAATATGCTTTGCCTTTGCTGGACTAGTAATCATCCTATTGGGTAGCTTCTCGTGCCAGACTATTCAAAATCAAAACCGCCACGAACTGATATTTTACAGCTTGAGAAGGAATACAGCGATTGCTCATATTTTTCAGAGAGGGGGTACACTCGTAACAGATCTATCTTCTGCCGATAAAGCACTTGATTTTGCGATCAAACCTGCATTGTCAAGTAAAGGGGCAAGCTTAAATAAACGAGTATCCTTAAATGACTCTTCATTTTCCTCTATTTATACGATTCATCCCAATTTTATGCAGTTTGGGAATTTTAAAATTGTCCGCTGGAGTCCAGTTCTTGACAGTGTGCATTATGCCAAACAAATTCGGGTAGATGCATTGCTGTTAAGTGGTAATCCAAAAACAAAGCTATCCGATATATTGAGCCATGTATATTGTGCTGTATTATTGATCGATGGAAATAATTATGACCATTACATCAAACAATGGGAGACAGAAGCACGATCATTCGCATTACCTTGTCGTGTTTTAAAGCGAGAAAAAGCCGTGGTGATTAAATTGTAAAACAAAACTTATGAATAAGCAGTTAAGTATTAAAAGTGAGCTAGTCTAAAATTTATTTTATGGGGTAAGCTTTTTAGATCGACTCAAAATAAAGCAAGACACTAAAATTTATTTCTTATGGAACTAATGAACTATCTATTCAGTCTATATAAAGATCAAACCATACTTCAGATGACCTGTAGAGCTATAGCCATCTTCTTGATTTCATTGGTACTGATTAGAATATCAGGAAGACGCTCTTTCGGTATCAGAACACCGTTAGACAATATTGTTGTTATTTTATTGGGGGCCTTACTCAGTAGAGCAATCGTTGGCGCATCACCTTTTTGGCCAGTTGTTTCAGCCAGTTTTGCAATTGTAATTATGCACCGATTAATTGCTCGACTCATTATTCGCAATAAATCTTTCGCTAAACTGGCTGAAGGAGAGAAAATATGTCTTTATGCCAATAATGAGTTTTTAAGTAAGAACATGGATGAAGCCTTAGTGAGCAAAGAAGACATTATGCAAGGAGTTAGAGAAAGAGCCTTGACGGACGACATGAATAAGATCAATCTAGTTTATATGGAACGGAACGGAGAAATTAGTTCTGTAAAAAATGATCCTATCAAATAATGTCTTTGATATCGTTTTTGCATCATTTCACGTCAGGTATACCTGATACCCATTTTTTGTTAGATCAATTTGATCACTTTTGTCCTCAGAATAGCGAGAGTGGCATATCATGGAATGCACAGTTCAATTTTTGTCATTTGATCGCTATACCTCATAGACACATTACTACTATACCATTATATATAATATAAAGCATGAGCCTTGTCGAATACCAAACCATTAATCGAGTAGCTTACATCAGTTTAAATCGACCTGATAAACGAAATGCCCTAAATCCAGAATTAGTTCAAGCACTTAAAAATGCTTTTGAGCAAGCCCATACAAATAATCAAGCCAAAGTAATTGTACTGAAGGCCAACGGCGAGGTATTTAGTGCAGGAGCTGATCTAGCTCACCTAAAACAACTGCAAACGAATAGCTACGAAGAAAATGTGGCAGATTCGAATGCATTAAAAGAACTCTTTTACACGATATATATGTCACCTAAACTTGTCATTGCACAAGTAGAAGGTCATGCAATTGCTGGTGGATGTGGTTTGGCTTCGATTTGTGACCTAGTTTTCGCGATACCAGAAGCCAAGTTTGGCTATACGGAGGTAAAGATTGGCTTCATTCCTGCTTTGGTGGCTTGTTTTCTGATTCGCAAGTTAGGCGAAGCCCGGGTGAAAGAGCTGCTTCTTTCAGGAGAACTGATTGATGCACAAACAGCTTTGGCCTATGGCTTAATCAACTTTATTGTCGATAAAAGCAATATGAATACCGCAGTAAAAAACTACGCTGAAAAGATGGTTCTCACTACATCAGCTCAATCCATCGCCTCGACTAAGGAACTGCTAAACAAGGCCTACAATATGAATTTGGAAGATAGCCTGCACGAAGCTGTATTATTCAATGCAGATGCTCGATCATCTGAGGACTGCAAGCGTGGCATCGCAGCCTTTTTAAAAAAAGACAAATTAACCTGGTGAGTCCCGAAAAGGAAGACAAATGATCGAGGGGGGGCTAAATATTAAAGTCATAACCCACCAATAAGTTAGGCTAAAATGCTTCATTCTAAAATTTAAAAAAACCGTAAAATTTAATTCTAATATATGAACGTAAGATTGATGAAAGTCCCAGGTATTGCTCTCTTGTTATTGAGTTTACTCAGCTGCAAAAAAACAGAATATTTAGTCCCTAATCAAGGAGCAGTCTCTTTTATAACGAGTAGTGTCGGAGATGAAAAAGAGATAAGGATCGAATTTCTCTAAAGATTGAAAGGTGACCTGACTAGCCAAATAGAATCACTAGAGCAGCTTATAGATCAAATTGATTTGACCATAAGCGTAATAGAATTTTTAGGACAGTTTATAGATGAAGTTGATTTGATTACAATTGTAAAAACGCATAAATATTTTTTGGAAAAGCTACATAGAGCTAATTACACGGCATATCTTCGATATCAAACTGAATCAGAAGAAGATGATGACCTTGCTAGAGGAGGTACGAACTTGATGGATGAATTTAAGAACCTTGAAGCCAGATTTAAGAAAGTCCGAGCTAAGTATGATTCGAAAATCCGAGCTAGAATTGCATATAGTACCTTAGACTTGAAAGCTATCTCTACAATAGAAAAAGAAGTCCGTAAACAGTATGGATTGGAATAAAGAGTGTGAATTTCAAATAGCCGATCTATTCTTTGATGATATCAAATAGATGTATCTGAGCCGATTGTTCGACTCATTATTCGAAATAAATCTTTAATCAAAGAACTGCTAAACAAGGCCTACAATATGAATTTGGAAGATAGCCTGCACGAAGCTG
>CALLKE010000136.1 GCA_938008555.1 uncultured Pedobacter sp. | reverse complement strand
CATACTTTTTTATCCCTGAAAAGAGTCATCATACATTTAGATACACTACCTAAAAATTTAATGTATGAGCGGTATATTACTCGGTATATCTCAAACAAAAAAGGCTGGTTTTTAAAATCACACTATAAATATTGTTTGGTTTGATGATGATAAAGGCCTTTGTAAGACTCATGAGCTACTGATAATATGACACTATTATCCACCCTAAAATTATTATTGAATAAAATTTAAACAGACTCTAAATTTGCTATTTTGATCAAAAAAAATTAACTAACATGAAATTGATATCAATCACTAGTTTATCATTGAGTTTATTGGTGGCACTTAATACTTCTAAAGCACAATCAATCTCAACAACTACTCAAAGTAAATACAATTATCACGACGCTTTTGCTCCTCTCTTTTATACAAAAAATGGCGACGAATATCGCTCTGCAGGTGGGCAGCCTGGACCTCACTATTGGCAAAATAGAGCCGATTATCAGCTGACAGCGAAGCTCGATGAAAAGAATAACGAAATCACCGGAACGGCAATAATGACTTATACCAATAATAGCCCAGATAAATTGCCTTTTATTTGGATGGACTTGGACCAAAACCTTTTCAAACAAGATTCAAGAGGAACAGCCATTATTCCAGTAACAGGTAGCCGTAATGGATCAGGTGGGCAAAAGTCTGATCTTGGATTTAAGATAAAGTCTATCAAAATGCTGGCAAAAGAGAAGGGTAAGGATGTGGAGAAAAATTTAGAGTTTACTACTGAGGATACGCGCATGCAGATTTATCTGCCTTCTGCAATCCGCGCACAAGGAGGACAATTAAGGCTTAAAATAGATTACTCATTTATCATCCCCATTTATGGCTCAGACCGTATGGGGATATTAGATACCCAAAATGGCAAGATATTCTGCATAGCACAATGGTATCCACGCATGTGTGTGTATGATGATATCAGTGGATGGAATACTATTCCCTACACTGGACCAAGTGAATTTTACCTGGATTATGGAGATTTCGACGTTAAAATAACAGTACCAGCCAATCACATTGTTGTCGGCTCTGGCGAACTATTAAATCCCAAAGACGTATACACAACCGATCAATTAAGGCGCTGGAATGCGGCTAAGCAGAGTGACAAAACAATCGTTATCCGTTCTGCAGACGAAGTCACAAAGGCATCGTCAAGGCCATCAAATAAAAAGGAATTAACATGGCATTTCGTTATCAAGAATGCCCGTGACGCCTCATGGGCCTCATCAGCATCTTTCATTATTGATGCTGCGAGAATAAACTTACCTAGCGAATCTAAATCAATCGCTATATCAGCTTACCCGACAGAAAGTGTAGGTGATGAAGCCTGGACTCGTGCAACAGAATATACCAAGGCTGCAATTGAGCATTACTCTAAAAAATGGTTTGAGTTTCCATATCCAGCAGCTACCAACGTAGCTTCTAATGTTCGCGGTATGGAATATCCCGGAATTGTTTTTTGTGGATACAAAAGCAAAAAACAAGATCTGTGGGGTGTAACTGATCATGAGTTTGGTCACACCTGGTTTCCAATGATTGTTGGCTCCAACGAACGTTTATACGGATGGATGGATGAGGGCTTTAATACTTTCATTAATACACTTTCTACTGATGAATTTAACAATGGTGAATATCGTGAGAAGCCAATCAATATGCATGCCGCTTCTAAAGCACTAACCAATGAGGCTCTTGAACCTATCATGAGCACTCCAGATAATATGAGAGAAAAAAATATTGGAATACTCTGTTACTTTAAACCAAGTGTCGGGCTCACCATGCTACGAGAACAGATTCTAGGGAAAGAGCGCTTCGACAAAGCTTTTAAAACATATATTAATCGCTGGGCCTTTAAACATCCCACTCCCGACGATTTCTTTAGGACGATAGAAAATGTGTCAGGCGAAAATTTAAACTGGTTTTGGCGTGGCTGGTTTTATAATAACTGGAAATTAGATCAAGCCGTCACGGGCGTTAAATATGTGAAAGATGATCCTAAACAAGGAGCACTTATTACTGTAGAGAACCTAGAGAAAATGGTAATGCCTTCTATTTTGGAAATAAAAACAGTAAGTGGCAAAGTAAATCGAGTAAAACTTCCTGTTGAGATATGGGAACGGAACATTAAATGGACTTTCATGTATCCATCCACAGAAGAAATCGCCTCAATAACATCCGATCCAGATTTAGTTTTTCCAGATTCCGATTCAACCAACGATGTTTGGACGAAATAAACCAACATAAAATGCCCGGCACTTTAAAAGTATCGGGCATTTTAGATTCTAAACAAAAAGCAAGCCTATAAGCCGGGTTCTGTATTTCACCAAGGTGAAACTTCTATCATTTATCTAGTCGTACCATTGCTGATACAATCAAACGACCTACCCATCCTGACTAGCATTGCCGAAGCAGTACGAGGGAGCGAGCCACTCCACATTCAGAACCTATTTGGTCTTTCAACTCTTGGGGTTTTCCACCATACATGTCACCATGCATCGTCGTGAGCTCTTACCTCACGTTTTCACCTTTTCCTCATATTGCAGAGGTAGTTATTTTCTGTTGCACTTTCCGGCCTCATTGCAATGAGTCCTTCCCGTTAGGAAGCAAGATGCTCTATGTTGCCCGGACTTTCCTCTTCAACTAAATTTGAAGCGATAGAATGACTTGCAGCGGCAAAGATACTTTTTTAAGAAATAGCTTCTTGAATTTAAATAGTAGTGAACTTTACCCATACCTCCAATAGTCCCTAGAGAGATGTTGGTATTTGCCGTGCGACTAGTTTAGTGATGTACTTCCCAATAATATCAAACTCTAGATTTACGACAGACCCAACCTGAATTTGTTTCATATTCGTATTCTCATACGTATAGGGGATAATGGCTACTGAAAAACCATTTGTTTTAGAATCTAAAACCGTTAAACTAATTCCATTAATCGTGATAGATCCTTTTTCAACCGTGATGTTTCCTTGAGCAGTGTCATATTCAAATGAAAATATCCAGCTCCCATCTAACTCTTTTCGTGAAGTACAAACAGCTGTTTGATCCACATGTCCTTGAACAATATGCCCATCTAAACGTCCATTCAGTTGCATACAACGCTCTAAATTAACAAGGGAGCCCAGCTCTAGCATTCTTAAATTTGTTTTTTGAAGAGTTTCTTCAATTGCAGTTACCGTATGTGATTCGTGATCGAGGCTTACAACTGTCAAACAAATACCATTATGTGCAACTGATTGGTCAATCTTTAACTCGGACGAGATTGTGGATTTGATCGTGATATGAAGATTTCCTTGCTCCTGTTTCAAAGCTGTGACTTCTCCTAAAGCCTCTATTATTCCTGTAAACATGTGGGAATTTAATTTGTATTATCAATTTAAGCTATCTCTTCTTTAGTACGCACTAGAGTTTCTTTCTATTTCTTGTCCAACTAGAGCTCTGGCTTAAACTATTTGATATAGCACTCGATGTTTTGGTTTCAAATAATTGCGTAGCAATAAGAGATGCAATCATTGCTTCGTCTTTAGTTCCACTGTTTAACACCTCTGGCGTGAAATAGTTTTTGACAAAATGGGTATCAAACTTTCCAGAGGTAAAAGCAGCGTGCTGCATCACAAACTTCCCGAAGCTTAATGTCGTCTCAATTCCTGTAATTTCATATTCATTAATGGCTCGAATCATCCGCTCAATGGCTTCTTTACGGTCTTTTCCATACGTAATTAACTTGGCAATCATGGGATCATAATAAATGGAAATTTCCATGCCTTCTTCAAAGCCATCATCCACACGCACACCAGGTCCTTGAGGTATTTTGTAGGACTGAAGTATTCCAATATCTGGTAAAAAATTAGTGGCTGGATCCTCAGCATATACTCTAAGCTCCACAGCATGTCCAGTCATCTTAATATCTTTCTGCTCAAAACTGAGCGCCTCGCCTCTTGCTACCTTAATTTGCTCTTTTACCAAATCAAGCCCTGTGATCATTTCGGTAACAGGATGCTCAACCTGCAAGCGTGTATTCATCTCCAAAAAGAAAAAATTCAGATTTTCATCCAGAATAAACTCAACTGTACCAGTGCCCGTATACATACAGGAACGTGCAACATCTACCGCACACTTGCCCATCTTTGCTCGAATTTCGGGAGTCAATACTGCTGATGGGGCTTCTTCAATCACTTTTTGATGCCTTCTTTGAATGGAACAATCACGCTCAAATAAATGCAGAATATTCCCATAATTATCCCCCAAAACCTGTATCTCGATATGGCGTGGAGACGACACATAACGTTCAATAAAAACAGATCCATCTCCAAAAGCCGATTTAGCCTCTGATGCAGCTAAATGCATCTGTTCTTCAAAATCTGACACATTTTCTACAATGCGCATTCCTTTACCTCCACCGCCAGCAGCAGCTTTTATTAGAATAGGAAAACCTATTTCAATCGCTTTTAGCTTAGCATCATGAATATCTGTTACAGCTTCTTCAGTACCAGGAACCATGGGGATCCGATATTTCATTGCTGCAGCTTTTGCAGAAAGTTTATTCCCCATAATCTCCATTGCTTCTGGAGAAGGGCCTATCAATATCAATCCTGCCTGTTTTACTTGGCGAGCAAAATCAGCATTCTCGGATAAAAAACCATATCCTGGATGGATAGCATCCGCACCAGTCTGTATACACGCATCAATAATTTTATCTATTACCAAATAAGATTGATTAGAGGGTGCAGCACCAATAGCAATAGCTTCATCCGCATAGCGCACATGCAGAGCATCTCGATCGGCTTCAGAATACACTGCTACAGTTGCAATACCCATTTCTCGGGCCGAACGCATCACACGTAAAGCAATCTCGCCACGGTTGGCTACAAGGATTTTGTTCATGGTTCGGATATGTAAGGAATTAGGGGCATTTTATAAAGAGTCGTTTTTGGAGAGTCATTTAAACAAAGAACTGTTTATCTCAAGGCTAAGGTGTAATTACTGCATAAAAAAAGCCAAAAACATATTAGTGCATTGTTTTCGGCTTTTTTTATTCGAAGTTTTTTAGAAGTTTGGCTTCAAAGCATATTTCTCATAAAATTTAAAAATATGTCCCGCAGCTTCTTCAGCAGTATCTACTAGCCGGAATAAATTAAGATCCTCTTCGCAGATATTTTGCTCGGAGTCAAGCATGACATTTTTTACCCAATCAATTAAACCACTCCAGTACGCTGAACCAATCAGCACAATTGGGAAACGAGCTACCTTACCCGTCTGAATCAACGTTAAAGCTTCAAAGAGTTCATCCATTGTACCAAATCCACCTGGAAGTACAATAAATCCCTGAGAATACTTCATGAACATTACTTTTCGGATAAAGAAGTAATCGAATTCTAATATTTTATCTTTATCGATATACTTATTATGGAATTGCTCGAATGGTAAATCAATATTAAGTCCAACAGATTTCCCTCCAGCCTCGAAAGCCCCTTTATTAGCTGCCTCCATAATACCCGGTCCGCCACCTGAAATAACACCATAGCCACGTTCGGTGAGTAGGCGCGCGCAATCTTCTGCTATTTTATAATGGTTATTACTCTCATGAGTTCGGGCCGATCCAAAAATAGAAACACAAGGGCCAATACGGGCTAGCTTTTCAAATCCGTCCACAAACTCGGCCATAATCTTAAATATTTGCCAAGAGTCAGTAACCTTGATTTCTTTCCAATCTTTCGTTTCTAGAGCACTTCTTATTTTTTCATCACTTGTCATATAATTCACAGTTTTGATGCCATTTAAATTCGTTTTTGTTTAAGTCTATACGACAGCATTACCGCAGTATCGTAGAACCTAGAACCTAGCAGGCCAAAAATAGCAATAACGCGCTATATTGCAATAGAAGGCCAATCTATGTACAGAAAATCTTCCTGCACTAAGTTTACATAACTCATTTTCATTGCTATATGCTCAAGTAGTAGCTAATATGATGGTCGCTTTAACAGCAAATACTAGCACTATGACAGCTAGCACACTCAATTGCTAGACTAACATTAAATCTTAGATGGCAGCTCATGTTCCATATCAAATTATCACTTCTGGGGAGTAAATCATTTTTTTCTCTTTCCTCAAAAAGGATCACTTTTTGTTTTCAAACAACTTCACCTACCTTTGCCTAGGATGAACAATATGGAAACATTACCTCTACTTCTTATCATTGGTTTAACAGCTGGCATTTTAAGCGGAATTATAGGCATTGGGGGAGGAATAATAATTATTCCAGCACTTGTGTTTTTGCTTCATTTTTCTCAAAAATCTGCACAAGGAACAACACTCGCCTTGATGGTACCTCCTATTGGTCTGCTAGCAGCTTGGTCGTACTATAAAGAAGGATTTGTAGATATTCGAGCAGCGGTTATAATTTGCCTAGGGTTCATTATTGGCAGTTTTTTTGGGGCTAAAATATCCATTGAGCTTCCACAAGAGGTGCTTAAAAAAATATTTAGCTTAATTCTTATTTTTGTTGCCATAAAAATGCTTTTCTCTTGAAAAGTATTAGTCTCGTCTTATCAACAACGTATTCTAAGCACAAGGTAAAAAGCCATTCATAATTTTTATCTTTGCACCAAAATTAAGACACACATTCAGTGTGTCTTAAAAAAGCATCTTCAACAAGTTAGAATAATACATGGCCTTACAATGTGGAATCGTTGGATTACCAAATGTTGGAAAATCAACTCTTTTTAATTGCCTATCAAATGCAAAAGCACAAGCAGCAAATTTTCCATTTTGCACGATAGAGCCCAATGTTGGTGTCATTACGGTACCTGATGAGCGTCTCAACAAATTGGCTGAACTCGTTAAGCCCAATCGTGTGGTGCCCAATACCATTGAAATCGTTGATATTGCCGGTCTAGTGAAAGGAGCTAGTAAAGGCGAAGGCTTAGGAAATCAATTTTTGGGAAATATCCGCTCCACAAACGCAATCATACATGTATTACGCTGCTTTGATGACCCAAATGTGATTCATGTGGATGGCTCTGTTGACCCTGTAAGAGACAAAGAAATTATTGACACTGAACTTCAATTAAAAGATCTGGAAACCATTCTGAAAAAGATACAGAAGGTGGAGAAAATGGCAAAAACGGGAGGTGACAAGCATGCAAAAAAGACCTATGAAGTTTGCAACATTGTTAAACGTCATTTGGAATCAGGGCAATCAGTCCGCACTGCACCCATTACGGCCGAGGATAAAGAATATATCGCCGACCTGTCTTTGCTGACTCAAAAACCAGTCATGTATGTATGCAACGTGGATGAAAAAGCAATCCTTAATGGCAATTCATATGTCAAGTCTGTTCAAGATGCTGTTCAGGACGAGCAAGCAGAAGTATTGATTATTTCTGCCCAAATTGAATCCGAAATATCCCAGCTAGAAAGCTATGAAGAACGACAACTATTTCTAGAAGATCTTGGCTTAAAAGAATCTGGAGTTGCTCAGCTCATAAAAGCGGCCTATAAATTATTAAATTTGTCGACCTATTTTACTGCAGGAGTGCAAGAAGTAAGAGCATGGACTATTACCAAGGGATTCACAGCTCCACAGGCAGCAGGGGTTATTCACACAGACTTTGAAAAAGGATTCATTCGATCAGAAGTAATCAAATACAACGATTTTGTTACTTTAGAATCTGAGGCAGCTTGCAAAGAAGCTGGGAAATTAAGTGTAGAAGGGAAAAACTATATTGTAGAAGACGGCGATATTATGCATTTCCGTTTCAATGTATAAAGTCAAAAAAATTCCTGCACCCGTAGTTTAATGGATAGAATATGAGATTCCGGTTCTCATGGTATAGGTTCGATTCCTATCGGGTGCACTAAAAAGCCCTTCACATGTGAAGGGCTTTTTCTATATATATCAATAATCGTCCTATTTTTTCTTATAAATTGTAAATACATTGGGTTGTATTTTTAAATGTATGATAGGGTAAGGAGGGGGGGGGGAACAGTGATGTCGAACTTTGTGTTTATGCAAAAAAATCAAAGTT
>CALLKE010000135.1 GCA_938008555.1 uncultured Pedobacter sp. | reverse complement strand
AGGCGAAGACACTCTTTCCCTACACGACGCTCTTCCGATCTCTTTAAAGCTTCCTGGGGCATTCCAAATACTACACAGGAATCTTCACTTTGTGCAATAGTCAAATGTGTTCCTTTACTAAATAAGCTCTGCATACCTAATGCTCCATCAGCTCCCATTCCAGTTAATAAAATAGCTATCGAATGCGCATTAGTTAAACTCAATGATTTGAATAAAACATCAACACTTGGACGCTGGTAATGAACAGGTGATGATAGAGTATGTTTGATTTTTAATTTATCGCTCGTTTCATCCTCTATAACAGTTAAATGATAGTCGCCAAATGACAAATAAATTGTATTTTCAGCTAAATACTCTTGATCTTTATTGCCAGAAATATTCAGCCCACTCCTCTTAGCTAATCGCTCCGAAAAATGAGAAATAAATGAATGGTTAATATGCTGAACAATTAAAATTGGCAAGCTAGGCTTTGGCAAATCTTGCAAAACTTTAAAAAGTGTTTCTGGGCCGCCCGTGCTAGCACCTATTAGTATGACTTGAGGTGCAAATTGATCATCTTTCATTTTGAACGTTTGTGGTATAAATAGTTTTTTATTCTTAAAATCGTTAAATTTTTTATTTGATAAAACTTTAGCTACTTCTAAATAATAATTAAGATTTTTAAACAAATTATCTTTTAAAATAAAATCCTGAGCACCTTGATCTATAAATAAGTGCGTTAGATAGTATACATAAATCTTGACTTTGGATTGTTTTATGAAATCATCGTCGCATGAGAAAAACAGACGCAAGACAACTTGATCACCAGACTTTAGAAGATATGAGAATTCGAGCTGTGAAATCAGTTCAGAATGGCAAGAGTCCAGAGGACGTTGCCGTCATGTTTGATGTGCACCGAACTGCCGTTTACAAGTGGCTGGCTTTGTACCGCGATGGCGGCTGGAGTGCTTTAAAATCTAAACCCACTCCGGGAGCAAAACCAAAAATCGATGGAAAGAAAATGGAATGGGTTTTTGATACCGTGACACAGAAGAATCCACAACAATTGAAATTTGAATTTGCGCTATGGACTCGGGAAATGATTCAGAAACTAATTAAGGATAAATTTGAAATTAAATTGAGTTTGAAGGCTGTCGGGAGGCTTCTAGGGCAACTGGGCCTGACTTGTCAAAAACCACTTTATAAAGCAATTCAAAAAGATGAATCCCTTGTTAAAAAGTGGCTTAAGAAAATATATCCAGAAATTAAAATGCGCGCCAGCCAAGAGAAAGCGGACATTTATTTTGGCGACGCCGCCCATATTAGGTCAGATCATCATGCCGGAAAAACTTGGGGAGTTAAGGGGGAAACCCCGATTGTCATGACATCTGGGGCGAGGTTTTCATTTTCTTTGATATCGGCAGTATCATCGCGTGGTTTAATGAGATTTATGGTGACCGAAGGTGGTGTAAACTCAGAAGTTTTTATTCAATTTTTGAAGCGACTTGTTGCAGGCGCGAAAAGAAAAATATTTTTGATTGTGGATAATGGTCCGTCACATATTTCAAAAAAAACCAAGGCTTTTGTTGCCAGCATAAGTGAGAAACTGGAGCTATTTTATTTACCACCGTACTCGCCGGATCTGAATCCCGACGAGCTCGTTTGGAATCATCTAAAAACGAATACTGTTGGTCGTTCAACAGTTACTGACAAAGCCAACTTTAAAAAGCAAGTGACTCGATCAATGAAGTCACTTCAAAAAAACAAAAATAAAGTTCGTTCATTTTTTCAAAAACCAAACCTGAAATACGCGGCTTAATGTATACTATCCAACGCACTTATTAATAATCGCTCTTTACAGGCTCAACAAACTAATCATTATCATCTTCTGAAAATGCACCACTCACCTTCACTTCTTTTCCAGCAAGCGGAGTTTCGCGTGGCTTACGTAAGCTGCCATCATACATTTCATACTTTAAAAAACGACACTCAATATTGCCATTATATACAAAAAACTTACGCGTTGATTTCAATTTCATTTCCTGAAGTAAATCTTTATTGCCTGACAAAATCCAAGCATCGCAACCAGTAAAACGATGCTTCAACGTAAAACCCAAATCACGGTAAATATCTTTTAAGTTATCCTCATCGCCAATTCGTGAGCCGTAAGGAGGATTACAAATAACCATACACTTCTCTTCGGGGGGCAGAGCTACAGAAATCGGGGTGCTTTTAAATTCTATATGCTCTAACACACCTGCATTTTTTGCATTTTTCTTCTCAA
>CALLKE010000134.1 GCA_938008555.1 uncultured Pedobacter sp. | reverse complement strand
GTATGAGGATGAAGAGCTGGGTGGGCTTTACTACAATCGGTTTAGGTATTATGATAGTCAATCTGGGGTTTACATTTCTCAAGACCCAATTTCTATTGAGGGAGGGTTAAATATCTATGCCTACGTGAGGGATTCCAATATTTGGGTAGATATTTTTGGATTAACAGATTTTAATACTTGGTTAGCTAAAGGAAAAAGTAATTACTCAAACTATATTAGTGACACATATACTGGCATTACCAATGATTTTAAAAGAAGATTTGCAGAACATGGAATAGAAAATGGAAGGTTAGAAGAGCTAAAGAATACCGGAAATCTTACAAAAAACCAATCTAGGTGTGTAGAACAAGCTATTATTAATAATAGAGGCATAGAAAATTTGAATAATAAAATAAATAGCATCAATCCTAAACGTGATATCTACAAAGAAGCGGTAGACTGGGGTGAAGATTGGGTGAAGAGAAACGATCAAGGAGTCGCTAAAAAAATTGGATTAAACAAATTGGAAAAAATAAAATGTAAATAATGGGAAATACACTCGAGTTAATAAAAAAAAGCAGGCCTAAAATAAAAACAGGTGATATATTTTACTATAAAATAGGCAATTCGTTTTATGCAGGAATCGTTCTGCATAATTATCTAAAGCCATCTCTAGGAGAAGGCACCATGATTACTTGTGCTTTTCTAGAAACAAAATATGCTACAGTTAGTAAAATATCTATTCAACAAATTAAAGATGATCTACTGAATAAAAGATTGTTATTACCACCTACAAATACGAATAGAAGAGGTTGGACTCATGGCTATTTTGCCATTATTGATAATGTAAGTTTAGATTTCGCAGAATCTGTATTGAAAGAGATTAGATTTTTTTATGGGGTAGAAACAATTTATAATATGAGCTATTCAGAAGTGCCAGAATGCCCAGATTTTAAACTTTGTGGGCCAACAGGAGGATATGCATATGAGGGTATCCAGGTTTTACTACAAATCTCACTTGATTTGCCATTTTCTGAAGAAAACCCGACATGGTATGATCCTTATAAATACTACAGAGAGTTAAAAGAAGCAGGCTTTCCGGGTGAATATCCATTTTGGTATTTGAAAGCTAAAGAACGGCTAAAGAACGTGGATTCGTCAAAAAACTTGATATAAACACAAGAGCTGCTCGAAACTGAGTGGCTCTTATGTTTATCAGCAAACTCATTAATGACCAGCGGTATAGTATTGTCTCAGACTATATTGGCCGGCCCGTTCAGTGCTTTAATGATACCGGTGAGCTAATCTGGGAGACGGATTATGACATTTAAGGCAGGCTGAAGGATTTAAAGGGGGAACGAGGCTTTATGCCTTTCAAGCAGATGGGGCAGTATGAGGATGAGGAGTTGGGTGGGCTTTACTATAATCGGTTTCGGTATTATGATTCGGGGAGTGGGGTGTATATCAGTCGGGATCCAATATCGATCGAGGGAGGGTTAAATATATATGCCTATGTGAAGGATTCTAATATTTTGGTAGACATCTTTGGATTAACAGACTTTAGTTTTTGGTTAGCTAAAGGGAAAAGTAACTATTCAAATTATATGAGTGATTCGTATACTGGTATTACAAATAATTTTCCAAGACGGTTTGTACAACATGGAGGTCAAAATGGAGAAATAAAAAAACTAGAAAATACTGGACATCTAACAAAAAATCAATCTAGGTGTGTAGAACAAGCCATTATTGATAATAAGGGAATGGAGCATTTAAATAATAAAATCAATAGTATAAATCCCAAACGCAAAATCTATCGAGAAGCCGTAGAATGGGGTGAAGATTGGATCCTATCCAATGACGGGAAAATAGCTGAAAAAATAGGGATAGACAAGTCAAAAAAAATGAAATGCAAATAAATACTAACACTATGACTGGAACAAACACATTTGAGCTAATAAAAAAGAGCAGACCAAAATTTAAAATTGGTGATGTTTTTTATTACAAACTCAACAATTTTTTTTATGCTAGCATTGTTCTACATAACTATTTAGACCCATCTCTGGGAGAAGGCACCATGATAACTTGTGTTTTTTTAGAAACAAGGTATGCTACATTCAGTGAGATTTCTATATCACAAATCAAGGATGATTTGTTAAAGAAAAGATTGTTGTTGCCCCCTATAAATACCAATAGAAGAGGATGGACAAATGGCTATTTTTGCATTTTTGATAATCTAAATCTAGATTTCGCCGAATCTGTGTTGAAAAACATTAGATTTTTTTATTGGGTGAAGACGATTTATGATATGACCTATTCAAAAGTCCCAAGCTGCCCCGACTTTAAACTTTGTGGATCAAATGGAGGATATGCTCATGAGGGCATCCAGGTTTTACTACAAATATCACTTGATTTGCCTTTTGTAGAAGAAAACCCTACATGGTATGACCCGTATAAATATTACAGCGAACTAAAAGAAGCGGGCTTTCCTGGTGAATATCCTTTTTGGTATCTGAAAGCTAAGGAGCGTCTAAAAAATGTAGATTCCTCAAAAAACTTGATATAAAGTGTAGGAGCCATTCGCAATGAGTGGCTCTTGTTTTTTATCACGATGCCCTAGGCCGCCGTACCGCAAAAATCGGCTCAAAGAAAACCACACGCTACCTTTGGGATGGCAACGTGCTGCTACACGAATGGAGTTATCCCACCGAGCAACGCCCACAGCTACAAACGAGCGAACTGGGTGAAATATCGTACGAGAAGGAGCCCACCGATAATTTAACCACCTGGGTGTACGAAGACGGCAGCTACACCCCCATTGCCAAGCTCATTAATGGCCAGCGATACAGCATTGTGTCGGATTATATCGGTAGACCGGTTCAATGTTTTAACGATGTCGGAGAACTTGTTTGGGAAATGACATCTATAGTAATGATAGCTCCTTCTACATCTACTAATTCCCCAATAGCTGGAATGGCAGTTATTTCATTGCTTTTTTCAGCTGCAGGAATCCCTGCCAAGCTAATACAAGACTCACTAGCCCAAGCACCAACCATATGAAGCATAGCCTTTCCTTTACTCACATCTGATGAACTTCGAAGACTTTTGCCATCGATACTGATTAATTTGTCATCAGAAAGATCGAAAACATCTTTTACCCAGGATACAAAACAACTCATAAATGCTTGTGGGTCAAGTATAGAGAAAACCCGCAAGGGTATCGTGAGAAGGGATCCAATGCGGAAGCTCTAGCTATTTTTTGAGATCTGACTCATAACTCTGACCACGTTCCGCTATGTCCTGCCACTCTTCACATCCTGCTAAAGTAGCTATGGCTATGATATCTGTTAAAAAGTGTAGAATCATACCTTGCACACGCGTGTCTTCAAGGCTAGAAAAGTATTCCTTAATGTTCATCGTTTTTGAAAGCAAAAAATGCTTTCAAAAGCACTCTTCAAACAAGAATGCTTCTTTTTTTCATGCGATTGCCATAGGTGTATATCAAAAATAAAACCCCATAAATTTAAAAATTTATGGGGTTTTATTTTTGATGCGGAGAGTGAGGGATTCGAACCCCCGGACCTTTGACAGTCAACGGTTTTCAAGACCGCCGCAATCGACCACTCTGCCAACTCTCCGGCGCAAAAGTACAAACTATGGGTGATTCTGCAAATAGATCTTCGTTTTTTCACAAAAAAAAGATATAAAATGCAGATAATCAGCAAATAATTATTCTAAAAAATCACTTTCTGTCGGTAATTTTCCTGCTGAAGGGGCTCTAAATGTATTTACTGGATAAGAAGGCACTTTAATACTTCGTTTAGAAAGATCAATACTTGCATTAAATTCGAATCCTAACAGCAGGATAAACGAGTTTAAATACAACCACACCATAATTACAATCAATGTGCCAATTGAACCGTAAAGCTTGTTGTATGTACTAAAATGATTAATATAAAATGCAAATCCCCAAAAAGTAAAAACAGCTAATACAGTTGCCATAAATGATCCTGCACTAAAAAAGTGCCATTTCTCTGTAGTTGCCGGACCATACCGGTATAAAATAGATGTAGTTGTAAAATAAATTGCTATCAATGTAATCCAACGGGCAAAGGCAATCACATATAACCAAAAAGAATCCTTAAAAAGAAATTCACTTTTTAGAAAATCGAAAAAATATTCACCTAGGGTGATGATAATAAGCCCAGAAATAAGTGCAGATACGGTCAACATTGTCAATACCAATGCAATAAAACGCTGCTTCAGCCACGTCCTTGTTTCTATAATTAATGATGATTTATTGAAGGCCTCCATCAGATTATGAATGCCATTGGTAGCAAATATCAGTGCAAATAAAAAACCAAAAGACAATAGCCCACTATTTTGATTTTTCACAATATCGTCTAATGTAGCCTCAACGGCCATATAGGCATTTTGAGGTAGAACTAGATCAATGAGCTCTAATAATTGTTGTTGAAAGTTTGCTATTGGAATGTAAGGTATCAGTGCAAATAAAAATATAATCGCAGGGAAAATCGCTAGCATAAAACTATATGCTAAAGAAGAAGCTTTGTTAGCTAGCGATCCTTTGTTTATCTCCTTTAAAAAAAAACTTCCAACGATATATAAAGATACATGGCCAAAAACTGGCACGATCAACCTTTTTGTCCATTCAATAAATAAATAATAAGGCTTATATCTTAACAAAAAGTCGTGCAGCCAATTCATCATTATTTTGGTTCGAAATAGCCTTTAATCTTGTCTACAAAATCTCTTGGAGGCAAACAAGGCTTATTTTTCTTAGCATCAATAAAAGCCAAGGTTGTTTCACCAATATTAATTAATGTATTACGCTCGTTATACAATTCGTAGTTAAAATACATCCGCTTAGAAGGCATTTCGGTTAAAATAACTCTTACATCAATTTCTTCATCATAATAGGCAGGTTTGATGTACTTGCAACGTAGTTCAGCCACAGGCAAAATGATTCCTGACTCCTCCATTGATTTATAAGTTATACCTAGGCTTCGCAACATTTCTACTCGTCCAACTTCATAGAATTGGGCGTAGTTGCCATAATACATGTACCCCATTTGATCTGTTTCGGCGTAGCGAACACGAATTTTAGTAGAATAAACAAACATGGTTCGGTAATTATTTATTGATTTATAAAATAAGTTACGAATGTTTAGTCTCAGCTGCCGGCATCATAAATACTCACAGATTTGACGGCAACTACTAGTATACCCCCCTCTCTATTTTCTGATATTACGCTCGTTTAAGGCTTCCTGAAATCTATGTGCATTAACTTGATGTTCTGCCAATGTGGCAGCAAAATTATGGTATCCCGAAAAATCTTCTTTTGCACACATGTAAACATATGTGTGTCTGGTATAATTTAAAACAGCGTCAATGGCCTTAATACTCGGCATATTAATCGGACCAGGAGGCAAACCCTTATGTAAATAAGTATTGTATGGAGATTCAATCCGCAGATGTTTGTTCAGTACCCGATGAATAGTAAAATCATTAGCTGCAAAAATTACAGTAGGATCAGCCTCTAGAGGTATTCCATCATTATATCGATTCATATACAAACCTGCTATCATAGGCATTTCTCTTTCATGCAAAGCCTCACCATTGACAATGGATGCTAAAATACTCACTTGGATGGGCTCTAAGCCAATAGCTTGTGCTTTGGCTTTCCGAGCTTTTGTCCAAAATTTTTGATACTCATCATACATTCGTACAAAAAATTTCTCTGCTGAAGTGTTCCAATACAACTGATAGGAGTTCGGAATAAACATAACGTACACATTGCTTCTACTAAAGCCATATTTTTCAATAAAACTGGTAGAGTCCAATAAACGTATAATCGATAAAGAATCGGCTTCTATTTTTTTAGCAACCACCCCTGCAAAATCTTCTTTCAATCGAATATCTCGGTAGGAAAATTTGACCGGCTCCTGGTTACCAGCTTTAAGCATATTGATAAGTTCACGGTTGCTCATTCCTTGCTTGAGGCGATATTTTCCTGCTTTGACATTGTCGGGGTAATTCATCTTTTTAGCCAATAAGAAGAAAGAAGCAGTATCTCTCAGAATGCCCTCTTTTTTAATAACGCCCACCACATCGTGATAATTAGCGCCTGTGTGGATATATAAATATTCTTGCTTACCTGTGACATTTGAACTCAAATATTGGTAATAATATTTAACTATTACTACCAATAAAACAAGTATTAAAGCACTTACGAGTGCAACGATGTACTTAGTTCTGTTCTTATTATTCATGCTATTTTGACAAAAAAACGTCAATTCTTGTACCAATATTTACTTTATTAAGTGTATCACTAGGCGCCGGAAGTTGCTTAAATACTTTTGCATTAAGTGAGTCCGCTGATTCGAATGTAACATTACCTAGTAACAAGGATGAGCCCAACAATGATAAACGAGCTTCGTTTAGGTTTAAGCCAATCAAGTTGGGAATATCTACCTCGCTAGCACCTTTGCCATCACCTAAAGCTAGATCAATGCGCGATCCTTTCTGAATTAGTTGAGCCTTACCCATCACTTGTCCCCCCCAAGATGCTTTTAAAACTACATCTCGCGCTACTCCTGATGTATATGTTGTATCTCCAACTTTGAACCCATTATTAATCAATGTAGCCTGAGCCTCTAAGAAAGTCTTACCAATAATATCTGGAAAAGTACCATTAGGAGCCTGCCGAGTCACAACAGTCAAGTAAATAGTTCGACCTGCTTTGACACTCGTATTGGGATCTGGGTCTTGCTCGATGACCAATCCAGGTGCTTTATCAGCCACATAAACTGTATCAATTTGATACTGCAACCCTTGGGCTTCTAATACATCAATGGCACGCTCAATAGACATACCCCCAAGCTTCGGGACCAGCAAAGCCTCTCCATGACGTGTATATATCCTCAGACTATAAAATATAACCAGAAGAGAAGCAATGAACACTAAGCCAGCAATGAGTAGATTCTTACGAAAGGATTTAGTACGTAGATATGCGATAAATTTGTTCATTTCTTTGCTGAGTAGTGGCTCAATTTAAGGCTTGTTTAGTGATGCCACTTATTGATTAGTACCCCCAAACTTAATTCAAAATTTAGGATTTTGAAAAGCAATAATTCTGACTTTAACTCTTCGCTCTACTTTTGCAGCTATATTTGTCGCATGAAATTATCATAATGGCTACTGCTTACAAATAGCTAATCAATCATTAGCCTTTGATAGGTTCTATAACCACTGAAAAACAAATTATATACATGAGAAAAACCATTGCTCTAGTTACTGGAGGTTTTACAGGAGAAGCCATTATTTCTTTACAAAGTGCCAATGTTATCGAAAAAAACCTAGATACCGACAAGTTCGAAGTATATAAAATTATTATTGATAGGTCGAGTTGGTATTATGAGGATATGAACGGATTGAAAAATGAAATTGATCGCAATCACTTTACATTAAATCTCAAAGGAGCAACTATTCGCTTTGATGTAGTTTTCATTGCACTGCACGGCTCTCCTGGCGAAGATGGAAAATTGCAAGGCTATTTTGATATGCTCCATATTCCTTATACTACATGTAGTGCTATGACGTCCGCAATAACCATGAATAAAGGGTACACCAAGGCTATTGTTTCGGATATCCCCAATTTGCATGTAGCTCGTTCCCAACAACTCTTCAGACTTACCCATCCCACTTCAGAAGAAGAGATCTCTAGCTACCTTGATTCAATCTACAATGATCTTGCACTTCCCTATTTTGTCAAGCCCAATAATGGCGGGAGCAGTATTGGAATGAGTAAAGTTAAAACGATGAATGAGCTACCAAGTGCTTTAGTAAAAGCATTTAGAGAAGATGCACAAGTATTGGTAGAAGAATTTATCCAAGGCCGCGAATTTACCATTGGTGTCTATAAAAGTAAAGATGGGATCAAAACACTTCCTTCAACAGAAATCGTAACGACTAAAGAATTCTTTGATTTCGAAGCAAAATATACACCTGGCATCACCAACGAAATTACTCCGGGGCGCATGAATACTGAAGAACAAAGCAGAGTAGAACAAATTGCCATAGCAATCTATAAAAAACTAGATTGTGCAGGAGTAGTACGGATCGACTTTATACTCAAAGAAAAAAGTAATGATTTTTACTTCATCGAAATAAACACAGTACCTGGACAAACCGAAAATAGTCTTATCCCTCAAGAAGTAAAAGCTGCTGGTATGACCATGAGAGCATTTTATACCGAATTAGTAGAGGCTGCTCTATCCTAGCTGTTACGGCTCTATAAGATTAAGGGCTTTTTAACTTAAATAGAATATCTTTCAATCATTTCATTTGATACTTTCGCACTTTTTCCAGACTGAGTATCAATCATCACATAATCAAACCAACCATCGCACACAACCTTATTATTTTTTTTGTTTTTGATTTCGAATTGAACACGACACCCTTTCACATTGATAGACTCAATACATGTTGACACAATGAATTCATCCCCTAAACCAAGAGCACGTTTATAATCCACAAAAGCAGTACGAACTACCCATCCATAACCTTGCTTTAAAAATTCTTCTAAAGACATACCATAACAACGCTCCATCTGATCATATCGAGCTGCGAGCACATAATCGAAATAAGTGCTATTATGGACATGATTGAACATATCAATATCGTCAGGTCTAACCTTAAATTCACTACTAAAAATGCTAAAGGGGGCTTTATTATTCATCCGGCGAATATCGCCATTTCCATCAAATCTTTGTATTTAACAAACATTTTAGCTATGTTTGCAGCAATTATTCAAAATTATCAACCGCTTTAATATTATTTACGTAATGTATTTAAGTACCGATTTTAAAAAAAATATTTTCGCCAAACACGGCAAAGGACCAACTGATACTGGTTCAACCGAAGGTCAAGTAGCATTATTTTCTGCTCGCATATCTCACCTGACAGAGCACTTAAAAGGAAACAGAAAAGATTTCTCCACTCAGCTATCCCTTCAGAAACTAGTAGGAAAGCGTCGCTCCTTGCTAGCTTACTTATATAAGAAAGATATCAACAGATACCGTGCAATCATCAAGACACTTGAACTGAGAGATATCATCAAATAGTCTTAATCGATACATCAATAAAGCCATCTCACAAACGATGGCTTTTATTTTATAAAACAAAACGTAAAATCACGCGCTATACTCTAAAGAGGAAAAGTATAGCTACAAACAAAAATCAATGAGTTATAACGTAATCAAAAAAACATTTGATCTTGGCGATGGTCGTATGATCGAAATTGAAACTGGCAAATTGGCTAAGCAAGCTGATGGCTCCGTTGTCGTAAAAATGGGAGACACTATGCTGCTTGCAACAGTAGTTTCGTCTATAGGAGCTAAGCCAGGAACAGATTTTTTACCGCTCTCGGTAGACTATCAGGAAAAATATGCGGCAACAGGCCGTATTCCAGGTGGATTTTTACGCCGTGAAGCAAAATTATCAGACTATGAAGTACTCATATCTCGATTAGTTGATCGTGCTTTACGCCCCATGTTTCCTGAGGATTATCACTCAGACACACAGGTTATGATTTCTTTGATTTCTGCAGATAAAAACATCATGCCTGATTGTTTGGCAGGTCTAGCAGCTTCAGCGGCAATCGCTGTCTCAGATATTCCTTTCAATGGGCCAATTTCTGAAGTACGTGTTGCCAAAATTGATGACCAATTCGTTATCAACCCATATGCGAGTGACTTAGAGCGCGCTTCTCTAGAATTTATGGTGGCGGGTACCGAAACCGACATTATTATGGTAGAAGGCGAAGCCAACGAGATTTCTGAGAAAGAGATGGTCGAGGCTATTGAATTTGCACACAAAGCCATCGTCATCCAAATACAAGCACAAAAAGAACTTACTCACCTCGTTGGCAAAACCACGAAACGAGAATACAGCCATGAGATTAGCGATCCCGAACTAAAAGACCAAGTTTTTGCAAATACGTATGACGCGGTTTATTCTATTGCGAAATCAGGATCATCTAAACATGAACGCTCCAACCAGTTTGCTCAAATTCAGGATCAATTTATTGCTTCTTTAGGAGAAGATATAGATAGTGACACATTGTTCCTAGCCAAGAAATATTTTCACGATGTACAATACGATGCTATACGTAATTTAATTCTGAACGAAGGCATTCGTTTAGATGGACGTGATTCACGTACTGTACGCCCAATATGGAGTGAGGTGAATTATTTACCGGCGGCTCATGGATCAGCCATCTTTACACGTGGTGAGACACAATCTTTAACAACAGTAACCCTCGGCGCAAAATCAGATGAACAATTAATTGATGGCGCTTTTATCAATGGATATCAAAAATTCTTATTACACTATAACTTTCCTGGTTTCTCAACAGGTGAAGTCCGCCCCAATCGTGGTGTAGGTCGTCGCGAGATAGGACATGGTAATCTGGCTATGCGCTCTTTGAAAAAAGTCTTGCCAGATGACGAAAATCCATACACTATCCGTGTTGTCTCCGATATTCTAGAGTCCAATGGCTCATCCTCCATGGCAACTGTTTGCGCAGGTACATTAGCGCTTATGGATGCAGGTATCAAAATAAAAGCTCCTGTTTCAGGAATCGCAATGGGCCTCATCACAGATGAAACTACAGGCAAGTACGCTATTTTGAGTGATATTTTGGGTGATGAAGATCATTTAGGTGATATGGATTTCAAAGTTACAGGTACCGAAAAAGGTATTGTGGCCTGCCAAATGGATTTAAAAATCAACGGATTGAAATGGGAAGTATTAACTAAAGCGCTCGAACAAGCCAAAGAAGCTCGTCTACATATTCTAAACGAGATGAAGAAAACGATCGCTGGGCCACGCGAAGATTTCAAACCCCATGCTCCTCGTATCATTACTTTAAAAATAGACAAAGAATTTATCGGTGCAGTTATAGGACCTGGCGGTAAAATCATTCAAGAAATGCAACGCGAAACAGGTGCGACCATTGCTATTGAAGAAAAAGACAATCAAGGCATCGTTCAGATTTTTGCCGATAATAAAGATGCAATTGATAAAGCTGTTTCACGTATAAAGGCGATCGCTTCAAAACCCGAAATAGGCGAAGTATACGAAGGCAAAGTTAAAACCATCATGCCATTTGGTGCTTTTGTCGAAATTATGCCAGGCAAAGATGGCTTATTGCATATTTCAGAGATCGACTGGAAACGTGTCGAAACGATGGATGGTCTATTAAAAGTAGGCGATACTGTTACGGTCAAACTATTGGAAATAGATAAGCAAGGAAAACTAAAACTATCCCGCAAAGCATTATTACCTAAACCTCCAAAAGAAAATCAAGAGCAACCAGTTATAGAAACTAAGTAAAAGTCTCAATTCCAGCCCCCCTCTTTCAGGAGAGGGGGGCTGGAATAAAGTCATTCACGAAGCAGATCTCAGCAAACATGACACATCTAGTAGCCCCCTCTATACTATCAGCTGACTTTGCCAACCTACAACGTGATGTTGAAATGCTGAATACAAGCAAAGCCGACTGGATCCATGTTGATATTATGGATGGAGTATTTGTACCTAATATTTCGTTTGGATTTCCCGTATTAAAAGCGATTCAACAGTATTCAGGAAAGCCACTGGATATTCATTTAATGATTATTAATCCAGAAGGTTATTTGGAACAGTTCAAAGAAGCTGGAGCCACTAATATCACCGTTCATTACGAAGCTTGTACCCACTTACATCGAACAATACAAACGATCAAAAACTTAGGCTGCACTGCAGGGGTAGCCATTAACCCACACACTCCTGTACATTTATTAGCAGATATTATTGAAGACCTAGACTTAGTTTGTCTAATGTCTGTCAACCCTGGCTTTGGTGGCCAAAAATTCATCCATCATACATACCAGAAAATAGATGATTTAAAAACACTGGCCTCCAATAGGACCAAGCACTTACATATTGAAGTTGACGGAGGAGTAGATAGTCAAAATGCACCAGCCTTAATACATGCAGGAGCCAATGTACTGGTCGCAGGAAATGCTGTTTTTGGATCTAATGATCCTGTTAAAACTATTGCAGCACTCAAAAATTAAAAAACCATCAACTCATCTCCTATTCGTTCGAAGATGTATAACTCCACGTTCTTAGATACCCCAAGTAGCTAAAATTCAAGAATAGTGCACCAAAATAACATTAAAGCATATTTAATAAGCTCTCATTACTTGAACTAATTAAAACATAATTAGTTACTTTTGGCCCTTAATATAAAAACTATATAGAATATATGATCATCATCGCGGACGGGGGCTCAACAAAAACAAACTGGTGCTTACTCAACGAATCTGGCAGAAAAATTCATTTTAATACAGAAGGCTACAACCCATATTTTGCTACTACAGAATATATCACAAATTCACTACGGAACAATTTGCCAGCACATCTGGAACTCGATAAAATTAAAGAGGTAAACTATTATGGTGCCGGATGCTCAACTGAAGCAAATGTGAAAATTGTTCAAAAAGCTATGCAGGCTGTGTTTTCCAAAGCGAAAGTATACATCGGCCATGATTTATTAGCTGCATGTCGCGCCCTACTTGGTGTTACCCAAGGATTCGCTGCTATTTTAGGAACAGGTACCAACACATGTCTATACAATGGGCAAGAGGTGTCGTTAAATATTGATTCACTCGGCTACTTTTTAGGAGATGAAGGTAGTGGGGCTTATATTGGAAAACGCATCTTACGTGATTATATGCGCGGTTACATGCCTTCAAAACTACAAAGCCTATTTGAGGATACTTATAAATTAAGTCATGAAGATATTTTCGATAATCTCTACAACAAACCCTTACCAAATCGCTTCTGTGCAAGCTTTAGCAAGTTTATTTATGACCATACGGACAGTCCAGAATACACGCGGCAAGTAGTAGAAGATTCTTTTACCGAATTCTTCCATAGTTTAGTTATTCACTATCCCAATTATCAGCAATACACCCTTAACTGTGTAGGATCTGTTGGATATAGTTTTAGAGATATTTTAAGCGAAGTTGCTAATAAGTTCGAGATGGGTGTTGGTAAAATTATTCGGTCTCCAATAGATGACTTAGTTCATTATCACTTAGTACTTTCTCCCTCATTATCGAGATAAAATAAACCCTATAATATTATACGGCTACCCCCTCTCCTTCGGAGAGGGCTGGAATGAGATTATCGTTCTCAGACATGGCTACATATTTCTTTTTATCAAATTTGAACAGCTTTGCGGCTCGATAAGAAACATCTTTTTGTTTTTCGTTCAAGTCTTTCAGAATTCGATAATGTAAAATCTTCTTTCTAAAGTTGCGCTTATCTAGCTTCTTGTTGAGTATAACTTCATATAAATTCTGTAGCTGAGTTAGTGTAAATTTTACTGGCAATAACTCAAAAGCAATGGGGTGGTATAATACCTTTCGCCTTACCTTTTTTAAAACTTTTTCAAGTATGATCATATGATCAAAAGCAAGTCCTGCTATTTCAGCCACAGGAACCCAGGCTGCATTACGCGTATAACTAGCAATAAGCTGTGATTGTCGTGTATCTTCTAACCTAACCATCGCATAATAAGCAACACTCACTACACGACCATCAGCATGTCGAACAACATCGGCATATGTATAAAATTGCTCCATGTAAGCACCTTCCAAACCTGTTAAGCTATACAAAACACGAGCAGCAGCGGCATCTATACTTTCATATTGATCAACAACAAGACATCCTGGTAAAGTCCAATAATCTTTAAATGGCTCCTCATTACGCTTTACCAGCAATGTTTTTAACTCTCCCTCATCAAATCCTAAAATAACGCAATCAATTGCGAAAACAGATTCTGGCCTAGATAAATTTGTTTCCAAGACATTTTACATTTTGAGTGGCAAATATATAGGAATGTATACCTATTTAATAGATTAAACAAAAAAATATTAAAAAAGTATTTAGGGTAATTAATACACACTATATTTGTTGGTTAAATCTTCTATATAAGAAGCATTAATAATAAATCATTTCCATACTCCCAATGTTGTTCTAGAACCATTAAGTAGCAATCACATTTGAAATTACTGATCCTAAAACTAGATATGTTCTTCCTCTCATTCTAATACACTAATAATGATAGCTGTAATATATAGTGATTCGCATACTGCTAACTGGAAGCTTGCACAAAAAAAAGACGCTGTTATTTGTTCTTTCAAAACTGCAGGTATTAATCCTTCACTTGATGATGAAAAATATATTAACAATATCTTCAACAAGAATATCAATCTAATTAACCATGCGGAGAACATTAATCGCATTTATTTTTTTGGGGCAGGAACCTTCTCAAAAGAGCAAAAGAAAATGATGGCTGATTTATTTGGTAATTTTTTCAAAAATGGGAAAGTATTGGTAGACCATGATATAAAAGCTGCTGCTTTAGCTGCCTGCGGTAAGCAATGTGGAATTGTCGGTATACTTGGGAATGGCTCTAATGCTGCCTACTTTGATGGTAAAAAAATAAAAAATAACAACTTTGGGCTCGGATATATTCTGGCCGATGAAGGATCGGCTAATTGGATGGGACGTATTCTGCTAAAACACTATTTAAACGAAACACTACCTCCCTCAATTCATAATAAATTAAAAAAAAGGTTTGATCTGGATCAAAAACAAGTACTTGACAAAGTATACAGACATACACATACCACATTATTTTTAGGTCATTTTTCGGATTTTTTATTGGAAAATAAAACAGATCCTTTTATCAAGGGGATAGCAATAAAAGGGTTCCAGGATTTTTTTTATACAACGATCCTACCCTTGAGAAAAAAATATCCACATGCCCCTATTCATCTTGTAGGCACAATTGCCTCGAATTTTGAGCCATGGTTACATGAAGTCTCGGACACTTATCATACACATATTGACTCCATTATTAAAGAGCCAATCAATCATTTAGTGGATTATTATTTAAGCAAAAGCTAACCACATCATCTTTAAAAACAGGTGATGTGATTAGTTCATCAGTATTCAAAACAATTTAACAAAATATAGAATGAAAATAGGAATTAATGGGTTTGGGCGTATTGGCCGATTGGCTTTTAGAGCCGCGAGTGAACGTCGTGATGTCGAAGTTGTAGGTATTAATGATTTGGTAGATCCAGAGTATATGGCCTATATGTTGAAATATGATTCTACACATGGTCCATTTAAAGGAACCATAAGCGTGGAAAATGGGAACCTTGTTGTAAATGGAAAAACGATTCGTGTAACTGCTGAACGAGATCCTGCCAACTTAAAATGGGATGCTATTGGGGCAGAAACAATCATCGAGTCAACCGGCCTGTTTTTAACCCAAGTCGATGCACAAAAACATATTCAAGCAGGAGCCAAGAAAGTCGTTATGTCTGCTCCAGCTAAAGATGATACTCCAACTTTTGTGATGGGTGTAAATCATAAAAAATTAACAGCTGCACAAACTATCGTTTCAAATGCATCATGCACAACCAATTGCTTGGCCCCTATTGCTAAAGTTTTGAATGATTCATTCGGTATTGTAGAGGGTTTAATGAGTACTATTCATGCAGTAACAGCTACCCAAAAAACAGTGGACAGTCCTTCCGCAAAGGATTGGCGTGGTGGTCGTGGAGCTTACCAGAATATCATTCCTTCCTCCACAGGTGCTGCCAAAGCAGCGGCTTTAGTAATCCCAGAATTGAAAGGCAAATTGACAGGAATGTCTTTTCGTGTACCGGTAGCCAATGTATCTGTGGTCGATTTAACAGTTCGTCTGGAGAAGAAAGCTACGTACGAGGATGTCAAAAAAGCAATGAAACAAGCATCCGAAGGTGAACTAAAAGGAATTTTAGGATACACAGAAGATGATGTGGTATCACAAGATTTCGTAAGTGACGCACGCACGTCTATTTTTGACGCAAAAGCTGGTATTGCTCTTAATGACAACTTTGTAAAAGTTGTTTCATGGTATGATAATGAGTGGGCTTATTCAAACAAATTGATTGACTTGATTCAATACATGAATACCCTTTAAAATTTAATAAGATACAAAAAAGCCTCGCTCGTCTTAATGATGAAGCGGGGCTTTTTGGTATTTTTAGTTCATGGAAAAATTTGATCAACGTGTCGATCTTTATATTGAAGGTGCCGCTGAATTTGCAAAACCCTTACTCAAGCATCTACGCGAATTAGTACACAAAGCTTCTCCTGATATTACAGAAACCATTAAATGGGGATTTCCTTTTTGGGGATATAAAGGGGATGTCTGCTATATGGCCTCCTTTCAGCATCATTGCTCCTTTGGATTTTGGAAACGTGCGCTTTTACCAGACCCTCATCATTTATTGAAAAAAAGTGCTGATAAAGAAGTAATGGGCCAGCTAGGTCGACTAACAACTCTCACTGATTTGCCAAAAGATTCCATTTTAATAGACTATATCCAAAATGCCATTTTGTTGAATGAACGTGGTATCACAATCGCGAAGAAACGTGCCAATCGCTCAAAAAGTGAGTTAATAATACCTGCCTATTTCACTCAAGCCCTGGATAAAAATCCTCAGGCAAAAACTACTTTCGATCAGTTTAGTCACTATCATCAAAAAGAATATGTGGAATGGATCACCGAAGCAAAAACAGAAGTAACTCGTCAAAAAAGAATGAACACTGCACTCGAGTGGCTGAGTGAAGGCAAGCCAAGAAATTGGAAATACATCAAGAAGTAGAAACCTGCTTAGGCAAATACAAAGATGTAAACTGAAATTTTTTACCATCAAATAATCCTTTATCACTTAATTTAAGTTCGGGGATCACTAATAAAGCCAAGAAAGAAAGTGTCATGTATGGCGCCGAAAGCGTTGAACCTACTTCTTTTGATTTTTGATCTAAAACAGCATATTTTTCTGCTACTTCATAACCATCTTCATTGCTCATCAAACCAGCCACTGGCAGAGCCAAAATCATCTGATCGAGCCCCTGACTGAATGAGACTCCTCCTTTTGATTTGATCACCAAATTAATTGCTTTCACAATTTCAGTATCGTCAACACCAACAGAAATAATATTATGGCTATCGTGTGCAACACTAGACGCAATAGCTCCTTGCTTTAAGCCAAAATTTTTAACAAAGGCAATGGCTGGTTTCGCAGGATGGTATCTATTAACAACAACTAGTTTAAGAATATCCTGATCAACATCTGACTGGAGTTTACCATCCGTGATTTTAAGCTCCTTCATTAATTTGTGGGTAATTAATTGACCATCCATAGCTTCGATTACCTGTACCTGGGTAGAATCAGCAAATACCTCCATATCTTTTTCTGAAACCAATTGACAATCGAACTGGTTAACGACTTTTTCGGATACCGATATGATATTACTTTTTCCCTCATTGGCAACTAGTTCTCCATTGATATATGTTTTCGAAACATGAAAGTCCACCAGATTATTGACTAAAATAAAATCTGCAGGATCATTAATCTGCAATAAACCCACGTCAAGCTTATAATGCTTGATCGGATTGTAACTGAGCGCTCGAAGAACTTTCATCGGAGCAATACCTTTTTCAACTGCTCGGGCTGCAATTTCATTCAAGTGGCCAATAACCAATTCATTGGGATGTTTGTCATCTGAACAGAACATCACCTGATCAGGATACTCATTCAATAGAGAGATAAGTGCTTCAAAGTTTTTAGCTGCACTCCCCTCTCGGATCAAGATTTTCATCCCAAAGTTGAGCTTATCTAGAGCCTCTTCCTTTGTAAAGCATTCGTGATCGGTGCTAATTCCAGCCTCAATGTATTTTCGAGCATCTTCCCCACGTAATCCAGGAGCATGCCCGTCTACAGGCTTATGATGTTTTTTTGCAGATGCAATTTTCGACATCACCTCTTCATCCTCAAACAGAACACCTGGAAAATTCATCATTTCTGCCAAGTACTTAACCTCTGGCCATTGCATCATTTCTTCAATTTCATCCACCCCTATCTCAGCACCTGCCGTTTCAAATTTAGTGGCGGGAACGCAAGAAGGTGCTCCGAAATAAAATTTAAAAGGAACTTTTTCCCCATTCTCAATCATGTATTTTACTCCATCGAGTCCCAGAACGTTGGCAATTTCATGTGGATCAGAAACAGTCGCTATTGTACCGTGCGTGACAGCTAATCGCGCAAATTCAGATGGTATCAACATCGAACTCTCAATGTGGATATGGGCATCTACAAAACCTGGAATGAGGTATTGATTGCTATCAACTGATTTTTTTAAAATTTGATTAATTCGTCCATTCTTAATGGTGATTTCCCCAGAAAAAATTTCTTGATGAACTACATCGACTATATTTCCACTAATTGTAAACTCCATGGTATATCCTTCGTTTAAAAAGCGTGGCCAAGTTATCATTAAAATGATGAATGATTATTATCGAAGAAGTTTTTATAATCTTCGCAGATTCAACTCACCAATTATTTAATTCCTAACAATCAATTATGACAAAAGAAGAAGATTTGTATTTCATGAATGAGGGCATCAAAGAAGCAGCTTTAAGTGCTCAGCAGGGTGGGATTCCAATCGGTAGTGTTCTCGTTATTGATAAAAAAATAGTGGGACGTGGACATAATCAACGAATCCAACAAGGTGACCCTGTATTACATGGTGAAATGGATTGCCTCAAAAATGCGGGAAGACTAAGTGCCTCTGACTATGCGAAAGCAACTATTTACTCCACCCTTTCTCCTTGCGATATGTGCACTGGTGCTATTTTATTATACAAAATACCACGAGTAGTATTCGCCGAGAATGAAACATTTAAAGGAGGTGAAGATTATATGCGAAGCCGTGGTATTGAAGTGATTAATCTAGATTTAGATGAAGCCAAACAATTAATGAATGATTTTATTAATCAAAATCCAGATTGTTGGAATGAAGATATTGGGGAATTGACAGAATCCGTTTTAAGTTGAGATCTCCTAACCATCCTTAACTCTAAACAAATCAAATAGCTTGCTCACAGAAAAGCCCATTCTCTATTTAAAGAATGGGCTTTTCTGTGAGCAAGCGGCTATTCTTATTTCATGAATTGATCAAATATCACTGCTACATAATACATACCACCCACTTGAGGGTTTCCATACGATGTAAAATAGTATTTATTGAGCAAGTTTGTTCCACCAAACTTAATTGTTGAATTATACGCTGGAAGTTTTAGACTCACTTGTGCATCTAAAGTACCATAAGCCGGAACATTTCCTGTCACAAAAGTAGATGACCATAGGTATTGATCTTGCCATCTGTAAACAGTACTAAAGCCTAGATTCTTGGCAATTTCGCGGCTTGCTACACCTACATTGAAGCGGTATTTAGGTGTATTGAATTCCGTTGCTATCGGGTCATTTCCATTCCCTAATGCACTGTATGATCCATTTGCAGATAGATTAAATCTACCTACTTTATAATCTATACCTAAAGCACCTCCATAAGATTCTACTTTATCTGGATTGTTTACATAGGTTATGAATGTCTTTCCCGTAGATATTCCAGCCGGATCGTCTGTAACTGGTGATCCAGGTTGAACCAATGTTAGTTGAGAGATGAAATCTTTGTATGCATTATAATAACCAGAAACATCCACTAATAACCTATCGGTCAGTAACCCTTTATAGCCTAACTCGTAAGCCTGTACACTCTCTGGCCCAAGGTTACCAAAAATATATTTTTGTAAAACAGCAGGATTGGGTGTTCCTGCAACAATAGATGCCTCATATTGATTAACACTAGCTTGCGTATATCCCGGATTTGCAATCAAATTATTTTGATTCAACATCGCCGGCAGACTAGCAATTAGACGTGTATTCGCTTTAACGATTAAATTGATGTACTGATCCTGATTAGTCGGGTTACGGAAACCTGTCTGGTAAGAAGCACGAATATTATTATTACGAGCTACTGTATAAACTGCAGAAACTCTTGGTGTAACACGGCCATCAAAATTTTGGCTCTTATCATAACGGGCAGACGCTGTAAGCTTCAACTTATCTTGAAATATCTTTTTACCTGCTTGTACATATGCTCCATATTCATTAATAGTGATTGCACCGTTTAAATCATCAAAAAGGGTTCCTTCTGAGTTTAAGTCATAAACACGATAAGATGCTCCGGCCAAAATCTCAACCGCTTTATTGAGCATATTCGTGAAATTATACATACCCTCGTAATGGTATAAATTCGATTTATCATTAAACTTGGCACCACCCTGCCCCATAGGACGACTAACGATTTGTTGTTTAGCGGTCTCAAAAGCTGCACTTCCTGGTAAAAAACGATTAGCATCAGCAACTGCTCTAGCTGCAGCATGAGCACCTGCATTACCTAATGCTGCTACATTCGCATTGTAAATACCAGCATAGGTTGTAAACCAGCCTGAGCTAGGGCCCCAAGCCTCATTCATGATAGATGCTAAAGCGGTCGCTTGATATGTATTCCCAGAGTTCTCTCTAGTAGTATATCCACGCACAAAGAAATTGTCACCTCTTAATTCCAGTTTATACTGTCCTATCGTAAAATTTCGCAAAGAGTAACGTGATGTACCTGTGTAAATAGTAGTTCCTGTACCCCAATTTGCTTGTGCAATAGCTTCAAAGCCTCTGCCAAATTTGAAATGTAGTGAGTTAGATGTCTTAAATGATCTAGTGCCATAATCCACCGTATTCACCTCATTATATCCAGTACGAGAAACGGTTTGTCCATTTAATGGGGAACCTACCAATCCAACATACATGTGATTAATTTCATCACCATACACGTTAACACCATCGTAATCTGGATTGGTAACACGCGTACCACTTGTTGGGGAGTTAAGATCCGAATAGTTTTGTGCTTGCCAATCGTTCGCCTCTAGGTAGGAGATATTTGTCTTGAGGGCAAACTTATTATTCCATGCTTTTGCAAAGCGTAATGACATATCTTCAAATGGAGATGCAGTACGCTCATAATTATCAACATGGTTTGCGCCCATCTTATAGCTAAAACTTAAACCAGGATATGTAAATGGACTTTTTGAATTCATAATTAGTGTACCATTCGTACCCCCGGCACCGTACAAGGCAGAAGATGCTCCAGGTAATAACTCGACACTTTCTATATCCAGATCAGATATACCTACGATATTCCCTACTGAAAAATTTAAGCCTGGGGCTTGATTATCCATACCATCAATAAATTGATTAAAACGAACGTTCCCATTCGCATTAAATCCTCTGGTATTCAACGAACGGAAGGTTAAACTTTGAGTACTAGATTCAACTCCTTTCAGATTGACCAAAGCATCGTAAAAAGATGGAGCAGCTGACTCCCTCACAGCAAGTGCTCCTACACGCTCGATAGAAACAGGCGATTCCAATATTTTTTCGGGAGTACGTGAGGCAGCAACAACTACCTCTTGGCCTAAAACTGCCTGTTCTTCCATCTGGATTTTCATATCATTCACAGAACCATTCACCGTTTTCTCCAAAGGCTGATACCCTACATATGAAATAACAATTGTTAAGGGAGCCTTTTCAGCTGTAGTTAATTTAAAAATTCCATTTTCATTGGATAAAGTACCCCTAGCTTTGCCCTTCACTGTGACTGCAACACCAGCCAATGGTTCACCTGTTGTTTTATCTGTAACACTACCCGAAACAGTTATGTTTTGAGCAAATGTCATTTGATTTGTTAGTAGAATTAGGCTGATAAAACAGACTAAACGAGTGAAAATCGTACACATAGTTCTTGAATTTAGTTGATACTGTTTGATTTTAATTGTTTGACAATAATACCTTTAAACGAATAAGCCAAACGATTTGTTTTATCTTTCACAAGAGAAAACAAATCGAAATCACGGCAAATAATCGCCGAAGCTAGTATGATTTTTTGAGTTTCATATGTTTAATTGTTTTTTTTGTCGTGAACTATCCTTGGCGAGTTTAATTGGAATACTTTTTTAGCTATTTCACCACAGCATATTTCAGATTATCAAACAAACGTTCGATCAGTCGTCTGTCTTTGGTAATAATTTCGGCTAAACCTTTAATCTCAAATTTGGCATCTAGTTGCGCGCCGTAATTGGTTTTTAGTTGGTGTGGTAAATCAACCGCGATCAAATAGTTTTCAACACTGCCTTGGGATGTTTGAATGGCATTCGTGGTTAGCGAAACGTTGCGCACCTTACCCCGAATAGATCCGTATTCGACGTAGGGATAATTTTCCAGTTTAAGGATCACCTCCTGCCCTATCTTTACTTTGCCTGCACCCGAGGCAGGTAAATTCACTTGTCCCATCATTTTTGCATCGTTGGGTACGATGGTAAAAATAGCTTCGCCAGCTTGTAAAAAATGATTATCAACCCAAAATTTCAAATACTGAACTTTACCATCCATCGGCGATTTGAAAACGTATTTTTGCTCCCAACTTTGCAATTGAGCGGCCAAATCAGTGTAAGATGAAGCCAAATCCAAACTCATTTGTTTCTGTTTTTCGTGCTCTTGTATATTGGTTTGTTGTAGCTTGTTTTCTGTTTCCTGGATCTGTTGGCTATACTGACTGATTTCGCGCAGCATGCTTTGATAGCTGTCTTTCGCGTTCAGGTAACCCATTTCACTTTTGTCAAAATCAGCACGTGCTAATACTTTTTGATTTAATAAAGTGGAATCGCGCGTATGATTTTTTTTGACAAGGATGGAGCTTTCTTTATTCAAAAACAGTTTTTGTTTAGATGCTTGTAATATTTCGCGCTGCTTAATCAGTATTTGTTCAAATATTTCGCGCTGTTTGGCAAATACATTTTCCTGATGATAATTAGCCAGTTGTTGCAAGGCATTGATGAAGGCAAAATACTTCACATTCAACTCGCCCAATGAAATCTCTTTTGGAAAAAGAGCCAGCTTGTCGACGCTATTTTTTGAGTTGATATTGAAATGACGCACCAAATCACTTACTCTTTTTATATCGTCAATGTTCGCTGAACTTTCGATATACGCTACGTAGTCGTTTTCCTTAATATTTTGATGTGACTGAGCGAGCAAATGTAATTTACCATTGCTATTCGCAACCAATTTGATGGGCGATTTATTGGCATTGATGGTTACTTGCCCCGTCACGATATCAGGATAGCGGATCAACCAGCCAAGCACCATCAGGATGATAAATAAACATCCCACAATAATGGATATCCATTTGGCAAAGCTGGTAGGCATCCGGTCGATGATGTCCTGTATTTCCTCGGTACGTTCTGTTTGGAGGAATGTATTTTTGATGGCTTCCATTAGTTGAATACGTTTTGATGTTCTGTTAAAAGCTCCACGGTTGACAACAAATCGATTTGTGATTGTACGAGTTTATAATATCGCCCCTGCTGCATCATCAACGATTCATGGTTCCCTATTTCGGCTACCATGCCGTCGCGCATCACCACAATTTGATCCGCTTTGCGGATGGTGCTCAAGCGATGTGCCACTACAATCACCGTTTTATCGCGAAACACGTCTTCCAATGCCGATACGATTTTTTGTTCGTTGATGGTATCCAACGAATTGGTGGCTTCATCGAAAATTAAAAAATCAGGATTTTTATACAATGCGCGCGCAATGAGGATACGCTGTTTCTGTCCCCCACTTAAACCACGACCTTGTTCGCCCATGACGGTTTGATAGCCCAAGGGCAATTGCTCGATTTCGAAAGCAATGTTGGCTGTTTCTACTGCATGTTTCAGTCGCTGGTAGTCGATGCGTTCATCGTCGAGTACAATGTTGTTTAAAATGGTATCGTTAAACATTTTTCCATCCTGCATCACCGCACCACAGCGATCGCGCCATTGGCGTAAACTGACATTATTCACATTCATCCCGCCGATTAGTATTTGTCCGTATGAGGGTTTGTACAAACGCAAAATCAGTTTCAACAAGGTCGATTTACCACTTCCACTATCGCCTACAATAGCCGTTACTTTCCCTTCGGGGATGACTAGGCGAACACCTTTCAGTACGGGTGATGCATTGGGCGAATATTGGAACACGATATTATCCAGAATCAAATCCTTGTTGCTCGGCAGTTCGATGCTACCAATACCCATTTTTTCGTCTTCATCTTCGAGTTGATGAATCTCGTTGAGACGTAAAAAGCTAATCCGTGCAAACTGACCTGCAATAATAAACTGGATAAACTGCACCACTGGACCATTCAACATCCCAATAATAAACTGGGTAGATATCATCACGCCAAAGGTAATTTCGCCCGCAATCACTGCACGTGCACAGAAAAAAGTGATCAATAAGTTTTTGAGTTGATCGATAAACTGGGCTCCCGAGTTTTGAAAATTGTTGATGTTTAACACTTTTAAGTTCACCTTAAACAAACGCGCTTGGATGCCTTCCCATTTCCAACGTTTCGATTTTTCGTAGTTGTTTAGTTTGATATCTTGGATGCTACCCACGGTCTCGACCCAATAGCTTTGATTTTTTGATTCGATTTCGAAATACTCCCAATCCAGCTTTTTTCGAACTCGAAGAAAGGCGAACACCCAAAGCACATACAAAATGCTCCCCGTTAGGAAAATGGAGAAAACGAGTTTATTATAGATGAGCAGAATGACCCCGAACACGACAAAAGTGATGGTCGAGAAGATTATGCTCAGTGAATTGTTCATAATAAAACTGCGAATACGCTCATGATCATTGGCACGTTGCAGGATATCGCCCGTCATCTTGGTTTCGAAGAAGGTGATGGGCAATTTCATCAACTTGATGAGGTAATCGGAAATCAAGGCAATGTTAATGCGCGATGCCAGATGCAGCATAATCCAATCGCGCACAATATCCGACAGGGTAATGCTGACGATGATGGCAATGTTCGCTATCAGTACAATGTTGATAAAATCGAGATCCTGCGTTTGAATACCCACATCAATCACTGCTTTGGAAATAAAGGGCAACAAAGCTTCCAGCGCGGTCACAATCAGCATGACCACGAATAAATTGATGAAGCTTTTTTTGTAGGGCGTAAAATAGCCCAACATGTTTTCAAACGTTTTTTTGCGCTCGAGTCGTTCGCTGCCTTCGCGTTGTTTAAAGTCGGCTTGAGGCGTTACGGTCATTAAGGTTCCTTTGCCTTCCTCGTTTTTGCGCCATTTTTTATCGAACTCGGCCAAGGTGTAGTTTACATGGCCTTTGGCTGGATCGGAAACGTACACGGTGGTTTTCGAGACTTTATAAACCACGATATAATGGTCGTTGTTCCAATGGATGATCGCCGGAAAGGGCACCCGATTCAGCAATTCGTCCAGCGTGCACGTGATCGAAAGCGTACGCAAGCCCACACACTCGGCTGCATAACTTAAATCGAGCATGGAAGCGCCTTCTTTGGTAACGCCACATTGATCTCGAAAAAACTGCAGGGAATAGTATTTACCAAAGTATTTGGCAATCATTTTCAGGCAAGCGGCACCACAGTCCATCATATCGAGCTGCCGCTCGTTGGGGAAGGATTTTAACATGTATATAGGAGGAACTTGAAGTAAATGTTATAATTCTTGTGACAACTTTTGAAAAAAGCTTACCCTGCCGAGAATAAAGGGGCTTAAAAAAGCAGCAATGACTTGGAAATAGAAAAAAGGGTTGATGAGATGGCCTAATCTTGGGTCAGGATATAATACGAGAACATAAAAAAGGATGATCAGCACAAAAAGGCCACTATTTAACAGTGCAATCCCCAACATTTTTCTTTTCTCTCCTACCTTTCTGACCAACCAAATAAAAGGCATGAGTTGGAGCGGGGTAAAAAAAACCAGCTTTATCACACTGATAGATAAGGCCAGCTTGAGCATAATGCCCACACTTTGAAAATTAAGAGTCACTTCTTCTCCAAAAAAGATTGCCATAGGAAAAGAAAGTTCACATAGAAAAATATAAACTAGCGTGTCAACCACATAAAGTGAGAGCGAAAAAGCCGCGCATTGTGCAAGAAACTTAGAGGTAGATTTTTTTTCGGGAAAAGTAGCGTGTTCTGAAAAAGTATTTGTGGTATTCATTGGATAGTTTTAGGAATCTGTTTAGGCTAATAATTGAATAAGGTTCTCTGCTACGCCGATACGGAGCAACGCTCCTCCCATTATTGCCATGAATTTGTAGCATTTGATTTTCATTCTAGACATGGAATAATGTGAACTGATTTTTTCGGTGGCTTAAATGAGCCAAGGAAACCCTTAAGGGAAACATCCTTGGCCTTTGATAGGTATTTAGGGGAACCAATATTTTAGATGGCCAATTACTCCAATCATGATAGGCCAGTAAAATATTAAACAGGTATATCCAATTACCCTATTTTTTTTTGTATTTATTTGATCATTTTTAAACTCATCATAAATACGATCGAAGTGATTTTTTTTGACAAAATAATAATGATTAATCGGGTACACTAACACACACATTAATATCCCCCAACCATACACTATATTTTCTAAAGGTTTTAAAATGACAGAAATTGGTGTAAAGTCAATGTACTTATCTAGGAAAAAAACGCCTACAATTAATATGCAAAGTTCATAACCCATTACAACAGAAGCGGCTCCAATATGTGGCATGTCATTCTCCTTATAATTACCATCCTTATACCCAAGATTAAAAATTAGAAATATAAGATATCTCAGTACTTTCATGATCAGTTCTTCTCTTGACTCATATATGCTTCTCCCAGCTCCCAAACAAACAAGCCAAGGCCTCCAACAAACACAACTGGAGCCATAGCTGTGCCACCAATGGCAGCAACTCCAACTAAGGCTATACCTGCTCCTACCTGCGACATATCGTTCTTATTAAAACCTTCTATCCTCATTTGATTTAAGTTATCTGCAATACCCACCCATGGTGTTACTTTACCTACTGTTCCAAGAAATTTAGGGAGGTTTGCTTCCATCACTTTAGCAGCAGCTTGAACACCAGAAACAGATAAATCGATACAACTCATCATATTCACCACCGCATCAGATAATTTAGGAGAATTATTGAGTGTAACTGTAGGATTAGCCACATGCGTTTTTACAGGTCTGTAATAGAAACGATCCTCGCTAATATCTGAGCGTTTGTAGCTATCTATCGTTACGGTTCCAGGTTTCCACGCTTCGTGTAGGTAATTCCCTGGCTTGCATCTAAAGAAAGTAATCATATCTGTGTTTTTGTCATACGATTTAACAATGCCATTATAGATGTTTTGCGAATAGATATCTCCTGGCTGTGGGATAAATGACCCATTGCCCACTTTTCGAAGTTTATTATCGTATGATTTGTTCGAGCTTCATATGGATAAGTCATTATCGATTGTATAAAACGACTAAAGCCATAATCTCCTCCAGGAAAGGAAGGCAGATTCTCAGGTGCTAATACTTTTTCATCTTGAGCTTTGTATAAATCTTGCCTTGGTATTGAAAGACACGAATCAATTTCAACAATGGAGTTTAGTGCACCATTTTTTAAAAATATTTTATTGGTTCTAGCTACTTGTCGTTCGATAATAAATCTTTTAGTATTGGCTTCAGCAGATAATGTCAATAATAGAATTACTGCAAAAAGATGTAGGCTATGCCTAGGAATAAACATTTTATAAGTGTTTGCTTTATTGGACATTGGTATTGTGGTTTAGAAGGTTTTCATTGTTTGTTTTAAAAACCACCTCTACAATGTGATTAAGCATTCTAGAGTTGGTTTATTTTTCATTTTTTTATGGGAATAGATATTTGAGATGACCAATAAGAACAGCCATTATTATCCAAATAACTACTAAACAGATATACCCAATAATTCGATTTTTTTTTGTGTTTATTTGATCATTTTTAAACTCATCATAAATACGATCGAGGGTATTCTTTTTTATGAAATAATAATGATTGATGGGATACATCAAGGCAAATATTAACATCCCATGACCATACACTACATGATCCATAGATTTCAAAATATTGTCAATTAGCGGAAAGCTTATATACCTGCCTAGGAAAAAAGTGGCTAGAATAAACACCAATCCTTCATACACCATGATGCCTATAGTCGCCCCAAAGTAAGGCATATCATTTTCCTTGTAATTCCCATCTTTATAAGCGAGATTAAAAATCAAAAAGATAAGATATCTCAATATTTTCATCACTACTAGTTTTTCTGTTGATTCAGGTATGCTTCACCCAGCTCCCATGCAAATAAACCAAGTCCCCCAACAAACACGATAGGAGCTCCCGCTGTCCCCGCAAAAACACCAACTCCAACTAGTGCTGTTCCTGCTGCCGCTTGTGTCATATCATTCCAATTAAATCCCTCAATCTGCATTTGGCGATAGTTGTCATAAACACCCAGAATTGGTGTTACTTTACCTACTGTTCCAAGTAATTTGGGGAGGTTTACCTGCATTACATTAGCGGCAGCGGTAGCACCCGAAAGACTTAAATCGATACAACTCATCATATTTACCATCGCATCATACAATTTGGTGGAGCCATTCTGTGTAAAGGCTGGATTAGCCACATGCGTTTTTACAGGTCTGTAATAGAAACGATCCTCGCTAATATCTGAGCGTTTGTAGCTATCTATCGTTACGGTTCCAGGTTTCCACGCTTCGTGTAGGTAATTCCCTGGCTTGCATCTAAAGAAAGTAATCATATCTGTGTTTTTGTCATACGATTTAACAATGCCATTATAGATGTTTTGCGAATAGATATCTCCTGGCTGTGGGATAAATGACCCATTGCCCACTTTTCGAAGTTTATTATCAAAGGTTTTGCTAAAATCAGAAGTAAGCCAATAGTCTGTCTTTTGATAATTGGGCACTGTTTTAAAAAGCCCAATTCCCTTCAAGTATCTATTTAGGAATTCGCCAGAGTCCATCTTTTTTAACGCTTCAGGTGTTTCTGCCGTGCGCAAATAACTAGTTTCTGTATTTGAGGGTTCAGATATACCGCCGTGTTTGACTAATTGTTCGATATTATTCAAGGTAGCATCAATATTGAAAGATGTTGGCAGCGGTTTCCATTTTGCCGCTTCTGCAGCCATTTGCTGTTCTTTGATTTTTTTTAAGTTGTTCGCTATTGTGACATCTACTCTGCTAGCAGATTGGCTAGCAGAGTTATAATAATTGAAAAATGAATTAGAAGGACTGCCAAAGGGATTATATCCAAAAGGGTCATACCCACCTTTATTAATTCGTGTTGCTGTTACAGTAACTTCGGGCAGCCAGCCACCATTAAGATCATCATCACCTCTCTTTGTTCGGGTTAATTTGGGCTCAAACCCACTCGTATTCATCACCCCAGCATTACCTCCGAAATTAGGGCTCTCTAAACCAATAGGAAGTACCTCATCTGTAACACCTCCCTTCTTTGCTGCTTTTTGCGCATCGGTCATTGCTGTGAAGTACGCCGCTGCTTCGTCAAAGGTTGGCTTGTTTTTCTTTTTTAATAGGTCTTTTAATTTTTGTTTCATAGATATAAAGAGTGTTTGATCCAAGCAATGCTTTATCGGGACGCAATGTTAAATGAAATAATTTTATCATTAAAATAATTGCTAATTTTTTAATAATAAAAAATCAAAAAATTAAACAAAAATTAATTTATAATTAAAATCAAAATACAGAATCACTCAACCATTTTCAAACAAACGACACACTTCCAGCCTCTCGAGCTACCGCTCGTTGGGGAAGAATTCTCTAACATGTTTGGGGGTTGAGGGGATAGATTTTGGATGGATGGATTTGGTTGCGGGGTAAAAAAGACCTTATTCGTTTATTGAACGAATAAGGTCTGTAGTGAAAAATGATAAAAGGATTTATGCGGGGTTCATGATTGCATTTAAAATGAGCTTAAACATATTGGGGGCATTGGGTTTTTGTAGTTCCATTGACAATTTTCTATAGTATGGTATTCTATCTAAAACAAAAGGACTTATAAAGGTGGCTAGTATGAAAATGTAAAAAAAACCTTGGGAGAAATAGATTTTCGTATCAGGTTTTAATACAAAGGCGTATAAAATAGAAATCAATATATACAAGCAACCATTAAGTGCAGCTATTTTTAACACACGTCTTTCTCCATCTATCTTACTCATGAAACAAATAAATGGGACTATTTGAAGAAGGAAGTAAAAAATGAACTTTGTGGCACTAAAATGGAGACAAAACAAAACCATATCCCACATATACTCGGGATGGAAACGATGTTTATGCACAAAAAACATAGATTCGGCTGTGAAGATAAATACCTCCACCACAAAAAGTGATAGGGTAAAAATGACATACTTCAATACGAACGCCGTGTTAACACTTTTTTCTTTGCTACTTAAGTCTTCAGATGGAATATATGCCCCGTCTACATAAGCAGACTTGGGCCGTTCAAAGCTGTTTACCAGTTTTTTGTAAAACGGTATCGTGCTTAAAATAAATGGACTTGCAAAGGTTGATATAACGAAATAATAGAAAAAGGATCGAAAAAAGAATTCTATTGTAAATGGCATTAAGACTACATACAAAAGAGAAATGAATATGTATAACCCACAGTTAATAAATGCGATATTTAATACCCGATTATTGCTTAATTGCTTTGTTAAAAAAACAAAAAGGATAATGTAAAAGGGAGTGTAATACACAACCCTAAGGATACTTGCATCCAATCCATCTTTCAGAGCTTCTGTAACCAGTAAAAATTGAAGCTTATACTGTATCAAATTTTCTATAAAAAAACAGCCAGACATCGATATACACTCAATAACCAATAAAGAAAGTATATAAATAAAGTATTTTGCAATGTTTCTCATTTCTTGTCGTATTCGTACAGTTTATCTATTATCCCTTGACCTAATTTTACACGATGTTCATATTTGTCAAAATCGAAAGCTTGTTGTCCTTTTTTTACATTGAACTGTTCGTTCATTACCTCTCTTATCTGCGATGGAGCCCACCGCGACCCCATAGAGCTATTAATAGATTTTATCGCACTATTGTACTCTGAAATAGAATTGTTTTTCTTGTAACCATGAAGGAAATAGTGAAGTTGTGTTTGTTCAAATTGAACTAAATAATAATCCAACCTTTTTCCATTTTTACCTTTAGCATCCACATAGAAATCTTTACCTGGTTCAGTAAATTCCCTAAAACGAACTTGATTTTCATAAATCATACTGTGAGCAGTCAATATATTCGCCTCGAATAATTTTTTATTTCCTTCTTTCAAAAGCTTTTCGGCTGCGTCATTTAAAAAATGGAGATTCAGCCCCTCAGCTGCGCCTACCGCCCAAGGTCCAGTAACTATTGCAGCTGCACCAAACCATTTACTTTTTCCCTCCAATTGTTTGTTTACCCATCGATAATAATCGCTGCGTTCGCTAATGGTTTTGAAAGCATTTAATTGATCACCATATGTTAGGTTTTTACCAAGTGTTATGTTTTTATACCTTTCTGAACGTTTTCGGGCTTCCTCATCCTCAAAGAAATCTGTTTTATTTGCGCCTATAGTAGTATTTCGCATAGCACCAGTCTCCACTTTATGAGGGGCGATAATATATTGACTGGTTTCTTTCTCATTACGAGCATTCCACTCAGCCCACTCTTTCGGTGTTACACTATATCTAGTATCTTCAGGCGATGGGTGTGGAGTAACTACAGTTGGGAACGTATTATTGGGCCAGTAAGGTATATTAGGATTAGGATGAGCAGGAAAATTAGGGTGGGTAGGAGATTGAGGAGAATTTGGCTTTTTAGTCTTGCCGTGAATTACAACTTCGGGCAGCCAGCCACCATTAAAATCACCCCATCTCTTTGTTCGGGTTAATTTGGGCTCAAACCCACCAGCATTCATTACCCCGGTATTGCCTCCGAAATTAGTACTCTCTAAACCAACAGGAAATGCCTCATCTGTAACACCTCCCTTCTTCGCTGCTTTTTGCGCGTCGGTCATTGCTGTGAAGTACGCCGCTGCTTCATCAAAGGTTGGCTTGTTTTTCTTTTTTAATAGGTCTTTTAATTTTTGTTTCATAGATATAAAGAGTGTTTGATCCAAGCAATGCTTTATCGGGACGCAATGTTAAATGAAATAATTTTATCATTAAAATAATTGCTAATTTTTTAATAATAAAAAATCAAAAAATTAAACAAAAATTAATTTATAATTAAAATCAAAATACAGAATCACTCAACCATTTTCAAACAAACGACACACTTCCAGCCTCTCGAGCTACCGCTCGTTGGGGAAGAATTCTCTAACATGTTTTTGATTGGGGGTGTAGATTTGGACAGATGGATTTTTTGCGGGGTAAAAAAAGCCAACTATCGCTTGAATGAGCAAATAGCTGGCTAAAATAACATGATGAAAGCATCATGAGCGACCGTTCGCAAAACCTAAGAAAAACTTAGCGGAACGATCTCTTGAACACCCTGAAAAACAACTAATCGTGAAAAACGTTAGCGAATCGGCTCTTGAGTGCCATGAAAAACAAAAAATCACGAAAAATTCTGCTCATGGTAGCTTCATGACTCATAAGAAACAAATAATACACATAAAATAATTTACCGAATCATCCCAACAAACTCTTCCTCCGAAATAATGGCAATATTTAACTTTTTTGCCTTCTCCAGCTTGGCAGGGCCCATATGATCTCCTGCTAAGAGGTAGTTTAATTTCGCGGAAATACTACTCAGTATTTTTCCACTATTTTTTTCGATCAGTTCTTTTAATTCCTCACGACTGTGATTTTCAAATACGCCGGATATCACGAATGTTTTTCCTTCGAGCTTAGCACTATCCAACGATAGGGATTTTTCTTCAGCTTCAAATTGTAGCCCATACTGACGAAGCTTTTCTATCTGTTGCTGGTTTTTGGGCTCCTTAAAATAATGAATTACACTCTCTGCAATTCGGCCACCTATTTCATCAACTAACACTAACTCCTCTAGATTAGCGCTCATCAGATGGTCGATGTTTTTGAAGTGAGCTGCTAATTTTTTAGCAACCGTTTCACCCACATATCGAATTCCTAAACCAAAAAGTAGTTTCTCAAAAGGCATTTTTTTAGATTCTTCAATACCCTCTAATAATTTATCAATCGATCGATCTCCAAATCGATCTAATTGTTTCAACAAACTACTTTTCTCATGAAGTGTGTATAAATCGGTAATGCCCTTTATTAAACCATTTTTATAAAAAGATTCAATCGTTTCATTCCCCAAGCCATCGATATTCATCGCTTTGCGACCAATAAAATGCTGTATTCTCCCAACAATTTGTGGCGGGCAGCCCTCCTCATTCGGACAGTAATAGGCCACTTCGCCTTCTTCTCGTACCAGATGAGTGCCACATTCGAGACAAGTTTTGGGATAATTGATTTTTGAGGCTCCTGTTTTGCGTTTTGCAACATTGATCGCAATAATTTTAGGAATGATTTCTCCTCCTTTTTCTACGAGAACAGTGTCTCCTTCGTGTAGGTCCAAGCGATCAATCTCATTCGCATTGTGTAGAGTGGCTCTTTTTACAATCGTTCCGGCCAATGATACGGGCTTTAAATTAGCGACAGGCGTAACAGCACCTGTACGTCCAACTTGGTAAGTGACACGCTCTAAAATGGTCTCGACTTCCTGGGGTTTATATTTGTAAGCGATTGCCCAACGAGGTGATTTTGCAGTAAAACCTAGTTCCTGTTGCTGCGCATACCTATTTACCTTGATCACAATCCCATCAATATCATACGATAAATCGAATCTCTTTTGCTGCCATGTATGAATAAATGTCAAAACATCATCCATCGTTTTACACAGCTTATTATGCTCACAGGTATAAAATCCCCAATTTTTTACAGCTTGTAAACTTTCCCAATGTGTATCGTAAAGAGATTTATCCGTATACAAGAAATATAAAAAGCAATCTAGTGGCCGGCGACTTACTTCTGCTGAATCTTGCATTTTAAGCGTACCAGAAGCAAAGTTTCTGGGGTTGGCATAGGGCACATCACCATTTTCTATCCGTTCATTGTTCAAACGTTCAAATGCAGGACGATGCATAAAGACTTCTCCACGTATTTCAAAATGATCGGGATAACCAGCCCCTTTCAGATGCTTAGGAATTGAACGAATTGTCTTCACATTTGCTGTTACCTCATCGCCCTGTGTACCGTCACCTCGTGTAACAGCCCGTATTAATTGCCCATGCTCATAAGTCAAACTGATCGACAAGCCATCGAATTTAAGCTCACAAACATAATCGAAATCGGAACCAATGGATTTTCGAATTCGCTCATCAAAATCTCTTAGGTCCTGCTCGTTATACGTATTGCCCAAGGATAACATGGGCCATTTATGTTTGATAACCTGAAACTCTTTGGTAATATCTCCACCAATTTTTTGAGTAGGTGAATCCGGGCTTTGTAAGGCAGGATATTGTTTTTCAAACTTGACTAGCTCTGCCAATTTCTGATCAAACTCAAAATCAGAAATAGTGGGATGAGCCAACACATAGTATTTATAATTATGCTGATTCAGTTCTTCAACCAGCATATCCATATATTTTTTAATATCAGAAGTGGGCATAAAGTAAATTTTAGAACAAGATGTTTTTTAAATAACACAGGAGTCAAAAGACTCCTGTTCATTCCTTAAACGTGTAGAGATCGCTAACACACAACGTTACAGATAAAATAGCCCCTCATTTGAAGAGGAAAGCTTCTACAATAATGAAGGGAACCTAGTCGGATTCTCTTCGTAGAAAAAGTCATACACCTTCTCAATGATATCATCCACTGATGGTTTAGTAAAATAGTCTCCATCCGATCCATAAGGTGGACGATGTGCTTTTGCAGAAAGCGTTCTTGGCTGTGCATCTAGATGATAATATCCTTTTTGTACTTCAACCACTTGTTGTAAAATATAAGCCGAAGCACCTCCTGGAACATCTTCATCTACCACCAATAGTTTATTGGTCTTGGTCAAAGATCGAACACATATTTGCTCCTCATCAAAAGGTAAGATGGTTTGCGGATCGATCACTTCCATATTGATTCCTAGTTTTTCAAGTTCAGATGCAGCTTCAAGCACAGTCCGCAAAGTAGAACCATAAGAAATAACAGTAATATCACTTCCAGCACGCACAATTTCTGCTTTTCCTAGCGGGACGGTAAATTCGCCCACATTCAGCGGCATTTTTTCCTTCAAACGATAACCATTTAAACTCTCGATCATCAATGCAGGTTCATCTGAGCGGAGCAAGGTATTATACATTCCGGCTGCTTGAATCATATTGCGAGGTACACAGATATGCACACCTCTGAGCGAATTTAAAAGCATCCCAATAGGAGAACCTGAATGCCAAATTCCTTCCAAACGATGACCACGTGTTCGAATAATCAAGGGTGCCTTCTGACCAGCCTTGGTCCGGTAGCTTAAAGTTGCCAAGTCATCACTCAAGATATTCAGTGCATATAACAGATAATCGAGATATTGAATTTCTGCGATAGGTTTCAATCCTCGCATAGCTAGCCCAATACCTTGTCCCACAATCGTCATCTCACGAATGCCTGTGTCAGATACACGAACAGGCCCAAATTTTTCTTGCAATCCAGCAAAACCTTGATTTACGTCACCAATCTGCCCCACATCTTCCCCAAAAGCATGTATCCTAGGATCTCGGGTAAAATTGGCGTCAAAACAAGCATTAAGTACCTCTCGACCATCCACTAGCTTCGCATTCTCATCAAAGGTAGGCTCAATCACAGGCACATTTGAAGGTGCTTCTGCTGTTTCTGTAAATAACTTGGAGTTATAATAGTTGTAGTTTTCGTCACGATACTGACTGTACCATTCCACTAGTTGATACTTGGCATCAGAATCAACATGGCGAAGGAAGCGGATCGCTTTACGAAGGCCACTCGCGATGTCTTTGTGAGATGGGTCCGAAGTAGCTTGAAGTGTTTTAGCGATAGACTGAACTTCCTCTTCTGGGAAAGCCATCAAAAGCTCAATCGATCGATCGGCATCTTTTCTAATACTTGAGCTATATTCTACCCAAGCTGCCTTTTGGCAATCACGTACATAGATTGTTGCTGCTTTTTCTAAGGCTAACAATTCTCCTTCTTCGGCTATTCCTGAGTCAATCATCCATTGTCGCATTTTGAGCAAACAATCGTGTTCGGCTTCCCATACTAAGCGCTCTTTTGTTTTATAGCGCTCATGCGATCCTGATGTAGAGTGTCCTTGTGGCTGTGTCATATCTGTCACATGTATCATCACCGGACGATGATTCTCACGACAAACACGAATCGCCTTCTCATATGTTTCACAAAGTCCGGGGTAATCCCAACCTTTTACTTTAAAAATATCGTACCCTTCGCCAAGTTCATCGCGCTGAAACCCTTTCAAAATTTCTGAAATATCTTCCTTGGTAGTTTGGTAGAGTGCTGGGACTGAAATTCCATAAGCATCGTCCCAAATAGATACTGCCACGGGTACTTGCAAGACCCCTATTGCATTGATCGCCTCCCAAAAAACGCCTTCAGAAGTAGATGCGTTCCCGATAGTCCCAAATGCGACTTCGTTGCCATTCGAAGAAAGGTTTTTTAGATGCTGTAATGCGGGATTGTCGCGATATATTTTAGATGCTAAGCCTAACCCAACAAGCCGAGCCATTTGTCCACCAGTAGGGGAAATATCGGATGAGCAATTTTTCATCTCACTTAAATTTTTCCAGCTACCGTCATCATTTAAACTTCGTGAGGCAAAATGAGCATTCATCTGTCTTCCCGCAGATGCTGGTTCTGCTTTAACATCCGTATTGGCATATAACTGTGCAAAAAACTCGGTCATCGTCAACATCCCGGCAGCAAACATGAAAGTCTGATCTCGATAATAACCCGAACGCCAGTCTCCTTGTTTAAAAGTCTTAGCCATTGCTAGCTGAGCAACTTCTTTTCCATCTCCAAAAATTCCAAACTTGGCTTTTCCTGTTAATACTTCTTTACGACCAAATAAGCTAGCCTGCCGACTTTCAAATGCAATTTTATAATCGTTGATCACGATTCTTCTAAAACCATCAAAGTCCAATTCACTACTAACCAACGAATTAATTAAATTTTGTTCCACTACTGACATCTACGTTACCCTTATAATGAGCTGCTCAAAAGTAAGAAAACCCAATGATCAAAGCTATCTCAGACATTGTTATTTCCTGGCCACTTTGTTCTGTCTGATATTAAGAGTAGAAGTTATGATCCCGATACTTGATACTGATAGAAAGTTTTCTACGCTTGCACCTATCGTACTAGAAAGGCTTTAAAGTGGTGTTGCCCAAAGAAAATCACATCCACAAAGGACAAATAGAGTTAGTTTAATATAAAGAGACTGTCTAGATTAAACTTACCCCAGAAAGTGTCTGATTTTTAGAGGCTCTGCATTTGAGGCAGCCTCCTTTGGTTATTTCAATCAATCATTTATTCGCAGAAGATACCACACTAACAGAATAGATAAAAAAGGGGGAGCAGGAGAAGCAGAGATAGACATTGGAACTAGCTGAAGTCAGCTACGCCACACAGTCAGGCCAATTGATACAACACTAAGTATGTCCGTAGACAATTTTCTGCCATTATGATTCTTCATATCTGTATAGGACATTTCATCAACAACCCATAAGTGCCTATATTTGCGCTCCAATGAATATTTCACATCTCCTTCAGCGCGCTTTAGACTTTGATTTTCTCACACAAGAAGAGGGCGTTTTTCTATTTAACCATGCTGCTACAGCTGACCTTATGTATACGGCTAATGAACTTCGAAAGAAACAGGTCCCACATGGTAAAGTCACTTGGATTATTGATAGAAATGTAAATACCACCAATGTGTGTATCGCTAATTGCAAGTTTTGCAACTTCTTTCGAAGGCCTGGCCATGACGAAAGCTATATCACCGATATTGAAACCTATAAACAAAAAATAGAGGAAACTTTTCGATATGGTGGCAATCAATTATTATTACAAGGTGGTCATCACCCTAACCTAGGCTTATCATATTACACTGACTTATTCAAAGAATTAAAAGCATTATATCCTACCCTAAAACTACATGCACTTGGCCCACCCGAAATCGCCCATATCGCAAAATTAGAAAGCAAAAGTCACACTGAGGTATTATCCGCACTGATGCAATCTGGGCTGGATTCACTACCCGGAGCTGGAGCAGAAATCCTAAACGACCGCGTACGTCGTTTAATTTCAAAAGGCAAATGTGGTGGCCAAGAATGGCTTGATATCATGCGTGCTGCTCATCAATTGGAATTAACGACTTCTGCAACTATGATGTTTGGACACATAGAAACAATTGAAGAACGATTTGAGCATTTGGTTTGGCTGCGACAGGTCCAATCTGAAAAGCCAGAACAAGCCAAAGGCTTCATCGCATTTATTCCTTGGCCTTTTCAAGATGATGGAACACTTCTCAAAAAAATTCGTGGAATCACCAATCAAGTTAGTGGAGATGAATACATTCGCATGATTGCATTAAGTCGCATAATGTTACCCAATATCAAAAATATTCAGGCATCATGGCTCACCATTGGAAAACAAGTTGCTCAGCTTTGCTTAAACGCTGGAGCCAATGATTTTGGATCCATTATGATTGAAGAAAATGTAGTTTCAGCTGCAGGTGCTCCACATCGTTTCACATCACAAGGAATACAAGGTGCAATACGAGAAGCCGGCTTTGAGCCACAACTTCGCACGCAACAATATGAATTTAGAGACTTACCTAAACAAATAGATCAGCAGGTCATCACTTATTAAAATGTATGAGTATGATTACTAAGATTGAACAAAATATTGAGGCACTCATTTTTGCATCAGACCGAAGTATCAGTATTGCTGAAATTAAAAATATAATGGAATCAACGTCTGGTCTCGAATTCTCTGAGCAGGATATCCATCAGATCATAGCAACGATTCAAGAGAAATATAAAGCTGATTCATTGGTAATTGAATTAATGCATATTGATGGGGGATATCAATTCTTAACTAAAAAAGAATATCACCCAATTGTTGGCCAACTTCAAGCCCATCGCTCAAAGAAAAAACTAAGCCAAACAGCGATCGAAACACTTGCCATTGTTGCCTACAAGCAACCCATAACTAAACAGGAGATTGAACAAATAAGAGGAGTAAATTGCGATTATACAATCCAGAAACTTCTGGAAAAAGATCTCATCACAATCACAGGAAAGGCTGATACCGTTGGTAAACCAGTCCTCTATTCAACAAGTAGTATCTTTATGGACTATTTTGGAATCAATTCAATAGCGGAGCTCCCTCAATCAAAAGAAATCATCTCAGACAATAATGAAATAGGGGTCATTAAGGAATAATGCCTAAATAAAATATTTGATAAAATAATTCTTAAAAATTCAAAAACTTTATAATTTTATGCGTAGTCGCATAATACAATGTAATTTAAATGCTAGCAACAATGTCAAAAAAATCGCCCAAAAGTATCCCCTCTGAGGACATACAAAACAATGACACTGGAAAAAATTCTACAAAGCCAACAGGCCCTAGATCCAAAGAGCCTATCAAAGATAGAGATGATGATGACTTTGACACGCCTCTGTATGATGATGATTTGAGATTAGATAATTTTGATGATGATGATGATGACGATTTTTAACTGAACTCCTAGAAATATATACTTGACAAAAAAGCATTCGGGAAATCCTGAATGCTTTTTTGTATCACATTGGTACAACTCCATTACCCTTTATAATGATATTAACTGAAGTAACCAACAGCACTACCGAAAAAAACTTTATAAACGTACCTCGAGAAATTTACAAAGATGATCCTGTGTGGATTTGCCCACTTGATGCGGATATCAGAGCAGTATTTGACCCCAAGAAGAATAGTTTCCATCAACATGGGACTTGCGCTCGATGGGTGCTCCAATCCAATGATGGAAAACTAATCGGTAGGGTTGCTGCATTCATCAACAATCTAAAAGCATATAAAACACCACAACCCAACGGAGGTATGGGCTTTTTTGAGTGCATCAATAACTATCAAGCAGCTCAGCTTCTTTTTGATACTGCAAAAGAATGGCTTGAGAAGCAAGGTATGAAAGAGATGATTGGCCCTATCAATTTTGGAGAAAATGATAACTATTGGGGCTTGCTAACAGAAGGATTTACCACACCCTCTTATGGCATGAATTACAACCCTCCTTACTATAAAGACTTCTTTGATAGATATGGATTCGTTACACAGTATGAACAAATCACCAATCACCTAGATGTAGAAAAACCATTTCCAGATCGATTTACAAAAATAGCAGAGTGGGTATCAAAGAAACCAGGATACCGATTTGAACATATTGGGAATAAAAATATTGATCAAGTTGCATCTGATTTCATAGAAATTTACAATGACGCATGGAAAGACTTTGACAATTTTGTTCCGATCACAAAACCAACTGTCATGGATGGTCTAAAAAAGATGAAAACAATTATGGACGAAAAGCTAATTTGGTTTGCTTACGTCAATGACGAACCAGCATCGTTTATTGTTATCCTTCCAGATGCCAATCAGATGATTAAGTCTCTCAATGGGAAACTTGGTTTATGGGAAAAAATAAAATTTGCGTATTACAGATGGAAGGGAGTCTCAAGAATGCGGGCTGTTGTCATGGGAACCAAATCTGCTTTCCAAAAGCACGGACTCGAGTCCGCATTATTTATCAAATTAAAGGAATACGTAATCCCTAAAAAGCAATATACCGAGCTAGAGCTTTCATGGGTTGGTGATTTTAATAACAAGATGCGCGCTATTCATGAAGCAACAGGAGCTAAACTTGGAAAGAAGCATGTCACGATGAAGAAAACGTTCTAAATAAAGAATCTTCTCTGATTTCTTCTGAGAAGATTCTTTATTTCTTGGGATTATGAACGTCTGAGCTCTTCATAGAGGTCTATTACTTTCTTCTGAAGTTGAACAATTTCTGCCTCACGCTCCTTCACTTTACCAACTAGAACCTCCAATTCGGAAGTATTCTTTTTTGGGTCTTTGTTATCATCGTTAAAGGTAAGAAGCTGAACGACATCCATGTCAAACAAGCTTGAAATCTGCTCCAAACGTGATAGATTAACATCCGTTATTCCCGTCTCAATTTTAGAAAAAGCGGGTATAGAAATATCTAATCGTTTAGCCATATCTTCCTGATTCCAGCTCCTTTGATGCCTCAATAGCTTAATTTTTTTACCTAAAGTTTTCATTTTACAATTTACTTTTGTTTACTCTTGTGAAATTTATTATATTATTTTTTCGTTAAATATACCTAATATTTTGATAAGATTTTATCCTTGAGTTCTAAAAGATTGAGATTACCAAAATTGCCCGAACTCATCAACAGCAGAACCTTATTTTTATAGTTCAGATTTATCAAGTACTTCTTCAATTTTTCAGAAGAAGTAAAATATTCTAACTCTAAGTTAGAAAAAAATTTCCTAATAACCAATAAATCCATTTTTTTTATTCCTTTATGAGATAGATTTTGTTCATCACAGAAAATAATTGCCTGGTCTGCTTCATCCATAGTACCTACATATTGCTCCAAAAAAGTTTCATTTAAACTACTAAATGTATGAAGCTCTAAGACTGAAACTAATTCTCGATTAGAATATTGTTTTTTTACTGAATGAATTGTTGCTTTTACCTTCGATGGAGAATGTGCAAAATCCTTGAATATCGTAACATGCTCATCTTTACCTAACAACTCCAAGCGTTTAGCTGCTCCTTTGAAGCTTTGAATAGCGACATAAAAATCTTCCTCTGTTAATCCAAGAGTTACACATACTTTCTTTGCTGCATTCAGATTAAGAAGGTTATGATCACCAAAAATTTGCAATGGAACCAATTTCTCAGCAACAACAAGCTGTGTAATTCCAGACTCTATTTTATGAGGAGGAATTCCATAAGGTATTTTAATCAAACCGCTTGAATCCATATCAACAATCCTTCCTAGTTCAACATCTTCATTACAGTAGATTAACGTACCACCAGACTCGATAGTTTTTAGAAATGAAATAAATTGTTCCAAATAAATATCAAAAGTTGGGAATACGTTGATATGGTCCCAAGCAATCCCACTCAACACAGCAATACTGGGCTTATACAGATGAAACTTAGGTCTCTTGTCAACGGGTGATGCTAAATACTCATCTCCTTCTATAATTATTAGCGGAGCATCCGTTGTTACTTTCACCATGGTTTCAAAACCCTCAAGCTGTGCACCTACTAAATAATCAAAGCTTTTACCGTGATAACTCAATACATGCATAATCATGGATGTAATAGTCGTTTTACCATGACTACCACCAATCACTACCCTGACTTTATTCTTTGATTGCTCATAAATATATTCTGGGTACGAATAAATAGGTATACCTAACTCTTTTGCTTTCAACAATTCCGGATTATCTGCTTTAGCATGCATTCCTAAAATCACTGCATCCAAGCCCGCATGAATATTATGAATATTCCAACCTTCACCAGAAGGTAGTAAGCCATACTTAAGCAAACGTGATTTAGAGGGTTCAAAAATCATATCATCAGATCCTGTCACCTGATATCCCTTTTTTGAAAGAGCAATGGCAAGATTATGCATCACGCTTCCTCCTACCGCTATAAGATGTATCTGCATGTGATCTAACTTAGTTGATTAACATTAGAGGTTAGTAACCTAACCCGTATTCATATTTGTGAAACTGTAATCCCTGAATAAATACCCTATTTATCCGTATTTATTTTAACAAATTTTGCTCCTACCCACCTATCCCGTTCATCGTGTGTAACATATTTTAAATCAAATTCAGCTGCTTTCTCCATAAGCATCTCAAAATCTACCCCCTCATAAAAACCACTTATAAAAAGCGAGCCTCCATTTGATAGTAAATGATTCGCATAAATTTCTATTTGATCTAAGAGGATATTGCGATTAATATTTGCTAGTATGATATCAAAGTTCAAATCAGGAATTACTTCTTTAGATCCACGTAATACATTGATATTATCAACCTCATTTAATACTGAATTTTCGATAGTACTAGCAACGCATATCTCATCATAATCGATAGCAACGACTTCACTCGCACCAAGCTTAGAGGCTAAAATTGCCAAGACACCTGTCCCACATCCCATATCTAGCACTCTTTTTGTATTAAAATCCTCTTTCAGCATAAACTCGATCATTAATGCTGTTGTTTGATGATGCCCAGTACCAAAAGCCATTTTAGGATCTATGACAATTTCATAAGGATATTCTGGATGCGCATCATGAAATGTTGCTCGGATATAGCAGGTCTCTCCAATTTTAATAGGCTGAAAATTACTTTCCCAGACTTCATTCCAATTAGTATGAGGGATGAATTTTGTGCTATACGAAACCGAAAACAGTCCTTCAAAAGAACTCAAAACTTGATTTAAAACGTCTTGATTAAACTCTGAAGATGGGACGTACGCTTTGAAGCCTGTTTCCATTTCTTCAAATGAATCAAAGCTAATCTGGGCAAGTGCATCAATCAACAAATCTTGATAATAGTCTTCAGTTGATGCTACAGTAAAAGTCAATTCTTGGTAGTCCATCACTAATTAAACACTTTTACGATATCAATAAAATCTCGCGACTTTAAAGACGCTCCTCCAATTAAACCACCGTCAATATCCGCCTGAACAAACAAATCAGGAGCATTCTTAGAATTACAACTCCCACCATAAAGTATAGATGTGTTTGCTGCATGATCCTGGCCGTATTTTAGCTCAAGCTCTTTCCGAATAAATGCGTGAACCTCTTGCGCCTGCTCTGGTGTAGCTGTTAAGCCTGTACCAATCGCCCAAACAGGCTCATAAGCCAATATAATTTGACTAAGCTCACTGGGTGATAGGTGAAATAACCCCTCTACTAATTGCTGCTTAATCACTTGAAAATGAGTATTGTTATTCCTTTCTTCTAAGGTCTCGCCGATACAAAATATTGGTATCAATTTATTGCTTAAAACAGCATTTACTTTTTGGGCTAACAATCCATTATCCTCCCCGAAATACTGCCGACGTTCTGAATGCCCCAGTATTACATGAGAAGCCCCAACCGATTGAACCATAGCTGCAGAAACCTCACCAGTGAATGCTCCAGCATTTGCTTGATGGCAGTTTTGAGCACCAACAAATACTTTTTGACTTCTTTTAGCCAGTTGAGCCAAACTATTCAAAGAAATAAATGGTGCACAAATAATCACTTTTTGATTACTTGTTATCTCATCCTCGGCCATATTTAATATTTCAGAAAATAAAGACAAAGCCGACGCATAGTCCGTATTCATTTTCCAATTTCCAGCAACAATTTTTTTCCTCATCTTAGCTTTCTTCAAAATACCCGGCTATTTTCCGTTAGTTCAAAAACTCTAGTTAATATCTTCTTTTCGATTTCGTTAAAAACCATATCTCTACGCTCAAATACTTTTTCAGCAGTTTCGAATAGCTTGTCTAGGATATATGGCTTGAAATCATGCCCTCCTCCCCAAGCAAAGTCGGGGACAAAGTTTCTATGAAACCCAGGACCAAACACGTTTGCTCCAACTCCCACAACAGTGCCCGTATTAAACATCGTGTTAATTCCACACTTTGCGTGATCAGACATGATCAGTCCACAGAATTGAAGTCCCGTTTCGCGAAAATACATTTTATTATAATCCCACAAGCGAACCTCTGCATAATTATTTTTAAGATTTGACGTGTTACTATCAGCCCCCATATTGCACCATTCACCTACAACAGAATTTCCTAAGTATCCATCATGTCCTTTAGAAGAGTATCCAAGAATAACCGAATTGTTAATCTCTCCTCCAACTCTAGAATATGGCCCAATGGTTGTCATACCATATATTTTAGCCCCCATCTTCACCTGTGAATACGCACACAAAGCAAATGACCCACGAATATTAGAGCCTTCCCAAACCTGACTATTTTTCCCCAAGTAGATTGGCCCTTGCAGCGTATTGAATGTAGAACACTCAGCCACAACCCCTTCCTCTACAAAAATATCATCCCCCAACGTGCAATTTGTACTACTTAGTTTTTGAGATACTCTCCCTTTCGTCAACAATGCATAATCCTTGCGAATTTCAATATCATTCAGCCTAAAAACATCCTCCGGAAAAATAACTTGAGAGAATGAACGAGTATATTGAATTCGTTTATGCGGAGATAAATCATTATTACGCCATTTTTTTGCTAATTCCCCAGATAAATTAAGTGCTACTAAAATTGTATCACTATACAATGCTTCTCCATCCGAAAGACTGTGAATGGCTTCAAATAGTTGCTCATCCGGACAAATTGAACCATTAATTAAAATATTTTGATCATCATATTTTACAGGAAATTTTTCTTGTAAATAAAGTTCTGTTTGATAGGATACTTCTAACCCTAAATATTTTTCCCATTTTTCAGCTATCGTTAAAATACCAATACGTAATGCAGCAACTGGGCGTGTGAACGTTAAAGGCAATAAGCTAAGCCTTCGTGAAAAGTCGTCAAATAAGATAACCCTCATATATTATTAACTGTTATAGTATAGCCTGTTTTCCACTACTCTCACTTATTTTTCGATGCTTTTAGTATTTGTCAAGTCACTGGTTCCTGCTAAGCGCAATATTCAGTAGATCTTCGCTTTAGGTATCATATTTACCTATGAATCTTACTTATACCTACAGATTAAGCAAAATATTTTTACCAAAACTTAAATTCATTTGATAAGCTTATGATTGAGATAAAACGAGAATAGATAGCAATTATTCCTTATTTCAGAAATATCAAAGTCTGATCATACTAAATCGATATGAACATTGTCTTATGAAGAAGCATATTTAAAAAACGAACAAATTAACCCCTCGGATACATAACAATACGCCAGAGAAAACCTAATGCATGGTAACTGTAGCGATAAGAAAGCAATTAAATACTCGAGGAGATTTAGTCCATCTAAACTAATACACTTGCATATTAGACTCTATTTCTGCTGCCCAAGCTAAGATTCCTCCTCGAAGATTATACAAATTAGTGTACCCCAAGCGCTCTAGTTGCATAACAGCAATGGCGCTACGTTTTCCACTACGACAGTGTACTATAACCGGTTTGTCTTTACTGATTCTATCGGCTTCAATTAGTATACCTGCCAACGGAATATTTTCGCCGCCTAGATTAGACATTTCATACTCGAAGGTCTCTCTTACATCGATTAATTGAAAATATTCCTTATTATCAATTTTTTGTTTTAAGTCTTTTACTGTGATTTCTTGCATTGTGAGAGAATTTAACGCACAAAGGTACTTTTTTCATATATATTATTTGTTTTTTTGGTGTCAAATAACACAATTATGTGTTGTTTTTTTTACCTATAGCAATTATTTTATGTTTTACATAGGCATTTCACGTGTTTTTTTAGCAGCCTAACCCGTGTTGAACCAAATTTTTCGTCAGCTATTTATATTTTTTAACTATTCGGAACATTTGAACAATAGTCTATTGATAACTTAATATGTATATAATATTAGTTTTTCAACTGACGGACTCAAAAGTCAAAAAAAATAGTACATTTGCACCCGTGGGTAAGTCTTTTACGACCAGCTCCCTTTGAACTCCCCCAGGGTGGGAACACAGCAAGGGTAAAAGGTCGTAGCGGTGCGATAAAAGGGGCTTGCCCATTTTTCTTTTTATAGAAAAACTCCATTCTCCTTCGTCAATTCTTTCAAGACAATCAGTTTACTATATGAAATTTTTTATCGATACAGCCAATCTAGTGCAAATAAGAGAGGCTCAAGATTTAGGGATTTTGGACGGTGTGACAACCAATCCCAGTTTGATGGCTAAAGAGGGAATCACTGGCCATGATAATGTCATGAAACATTACAAAGCTATTTGTGACATTGTCGACGGCGATGTTAGCGCCGAAGTAATCGCTACTACATATGAGGAAATGATTGAGGAGGGAACAATGCTTGCTAGTTTGGATCCCAAAATTGTAGTAAAGGTTCCGATGATTAAAGATGGCGTTAAAGCCATCAAATATTTTAGTTCTGAAGGGATTAGAGTAAACTGTACTTTAGTTTTTTCTGCTGGGCAAGCACTCTTGGCTGCGAAAGCTGGAGCAACATATGTTTCTCCTTTTATTGGCCGGTTAGATGATATTTCTACAGATGGACTAGCACTCATCGAAGAGATCCGACTCATTTACAACAATTATGGCTACGAAACCCAAATATTAGCTGCATCTGTTCGTCATCCGATGCACATTATTAATTGTGCCCAATTAGGGGCTGATGTGATGACTGCTCCACTATCAGCCATACTTGCACTCCTAAAACACCCTTTAACAGATAGTGGATTGGCTCAATTTTTAGCTGATCACGCCAATGCCAAAGGGAAATAAGTCTTCAAGTTCATCTTACCCCAGGATATTAGCCTCCAAATATCCTGGGGAATAATGTATCAGACTATTTGATCCAATACTTCGGCAATAGATTGATTGCTATCTATCAAAATACCTTTTACTCCCGCCGTTTCACCTGCAATAATATCGCGTTCACGATCACCAATAAAATAAGACTGCGAAGCAGCAATATTGAACCGTGCTAACGCTTTTTCGATCAATATAGAACTGGGCTTACGACACAAACACTTGCCGTTGAATTCGGGATGATGATTGCAATAATATATTTCAGTGAGATTAATCCCATGATCTGTATAAATTGATCGCAACTGCCTATGCATTTGACTCAGTATTTCATCTGAATACCATCCTTTAGCCAAGCCTCCTTGATTGGTAATCACAATCAATAGATATCCTTTATTCTGAATTTCAAGTAGAGGCTTGAAATTATGTTCTAAAACTTGGAAGTCCTCTAAACGGCAAACGTAATCACCCAGCTCTTTATTCAACACCCCATCTCTGTCTAGAAATATGGCCTTTGCTTTATTCTTATTCATCGAGCACAAAGCTAGCGAACCTATCCACTTTTTAATCTAAATACAAAATAATCGCATCAAAAACATTTACTTTAGCGACTATCTAAGAAATAAAATATGCCAGATATTCAATCAGAAAAGGGATTCTCTCCTTATGTAGCTCCCAACAGTCAGGTTGCAGAATTCACCATCAAATCTATTTTGTTAGGCGCCCTATTCGGGATCATTTTTGGCGCAGCAACTGTCTATTTAGCTTTAAAAGCAGGGCTAACCGTTTCAGCATCCATACCGGTTGCTGTATTAGCTATTTCAATTGGAAAGAAATTTTTCGGAACGACCATCCTTGAGAATAACATCATCCAAACCACAGGCTCAGCAGGAGAATCAATTGCAGCCGGTGTAGTTTTTACACTTCCTGGATTTCTCTTTTTATCAGCAGGCAGTAATGGAAGTAGTTTTTTTTCATACTGGCCGATATTCTTCTTAGCCGCTTTGGGGGGGATTTTAGGCACACTCATGATGATTCCATTAAGACGATCATTAATTGTAGAGGAACACAACTCTCTCCCATATCCTGAGGGCACAGCTTGTGCATCAGTACTCATCGCTGGAGATAAAGGAGGTGATTTCGCTAAAACCGCTTATCAAGGTCTAGGTTTTGCATTTCTGTATGCAATCCTTCAAAAAGTGTTCCACATCATAACTGAAACACCTGCATGGGTTACCCAACAAAGCAATAAATATTTTCCATCAGCTACACTAAATGGAGACATCACCCCTGAATATTTAGGAGTCGGCTATATTATAGGCCCTAGAATAGCAGGAGTACTTGTTGCAGGCGGAGTGCTCGCATGGCTAGGATTGATTCCGCTTTTGGCATCAGTAGTCCCAGCAGAGACAGTAGCTTTACAATTAATCAAACTAGGTTATTTAAAAGATTTACAAAGTCCGGGTGGCCCAGGTGGCTGGGATCCAATTACCCGGTCTTTTACTGATACTGCTTCAGCTATTTACAAGGCTTATGTACGCCAGATTGGCGCTGGTGCTGTTGCTGCTGGTGGTTTTATCACGTTGATTCGAACGATTCCTACAATTATTTCATCTTTCAAGTCAAGCTTGGCATCAGTCAAAAAAACATCTGCTCAAAAACTCGAAATCAAACGTACAGATGATGATTTATCTTTCAAAACAGTCATTTTTGGAAGCATTGCACTAGTGATCCTGATGATTATTTTACCACAGATACCGGGCGATTCACTCTTCAATAAGCTATTAATTGGTATGCTCATCATCATATTTGGGTTTTTCTTCGTGACGGTTTCAAGTCGAATTGTTGGTTTAATTGGCTCATCGTCCAATCCTATTTCAGGTATGACCATTGCCACACTGATGGGAACTTGTCTTGTATTTATAAGTATTGGCTGGACAGGCCATTTTTTTGAACCAATGGCACTCGTTGTAGGGAGTATGATTTGTATAGCTGCAGCAAATGCAGGTGCAACATCGCAGGATTTAAAGACAGGATATATTGTAGGCGCCACCCCTAAATACCAACAACTTGCCTTATTTATTGGTGCTATTGTTTCAGCTGTAGTGATTGGTGTGACACTTTCTATTTTGGATCGCCCTAGTCCTGCTTTATTGGCTCAAGGTATTCATCACGCTATCGGGACGGATGCATTTCCAGCACCTCAGGGAACCTTAATGGCTACTTTAATTAAAGGTTTATTGTCATTCAACCTAGATTGGCAATTTGTGCTCGTAGGTGTTTTTTTGGCAATCACCATGGAACTTTGTGATGTAAAATCACTCTCATTTGCTGTGGGAGCTTATCTGCCATTATCAACTACACTTCCCATTTTTGCCGGGGGCCTCATTAAAGGCATTGTCGACTGGCGAGCAAAAAAGAGAGGTGGACAGTTGGAAAATGACGAACTAGGAAAAGGAAGTTTATTTGCCACAGGTTTAGTTGCCGGAGGCGCATTAATGGGCGTTTTTTATGCATTTTTAAAAGCTTTTGAAATCACGGCAAACCCGATTGATCGCTTGAATACGGAGAAGTACTTAACTGATACGATGGGATCACAGATGTATCAATTCATTGGTTTTATCTTTTTTGTGATTATGGGTTTAGTCTTGTATAGGGTAGCAACAAAGAAATCGGACGTGTAAATAACATTCAAGGGCTTAATGGCAAGAGCCTTTGCACTCGGCTAACAGCACATTCATATCCACCATCAATTTAGAGACTTGCTCTTTTTGAGTACCGTCATATGCTCCACGGATGTGTTTATTTTGATCAATCAATACAAACCATCCTTGGTGTACCCTACCTTGCGGATCAGATTCATCATCATAGGCAGAAACCAAATAGCTTTTAGCAACACGATAAATAGAATCTTGAGGACCACAAACAAACTGCCACCGATCCCCGACTACTCCTAGCTTTTGGGCATATTTCTTCAGTACTGAAGGGGTATCATGTTTAGGGTCAATACTGTGTGATAAAAACTTGACACGGGCATCTCCCTTAAATTGATCGTAAACTCGCAACATATTTTGATGCATAATCGGGCAAATGGAGACACAGGATGTAAAAAAGAAGTCGGCCACATAGATCGTATGATCAAAATCTTTATTTGTTATAGTGATACTATCCTGATTTGTAAAACGAAAAGAGGGGATCGTTTGATAAAGGGTATCGATTACACGCTTGCCATTCACAAATCGCTCCACAGCTTCTCGATCCCCAAGGAAAGGTAACTTCTGATCATTTTGACTTTTACAAGAACAGAAGAATATAATGATAGCACCTAGAATAAATAGTTGTACTCGCATACTTAATTGGTCTCAAAAAATTAAAACACAATTTTACGAATAAGTTATTTAGCACCTGATATGCCAAACAAAACTAAAAGTGCAAAAAGGCCTGCTTAATCTTCACTAATCCGTTCAAAAACTAGTATAGATCCAATGGTCATATATGTTCATTAATCAAATATTTCCTGTATAGACGATGTTCATATATTTGGGATCTTATTAAACATACATTCAACGAAAAATAACATGGCAATTTTTGCTTATGGTCGCGTCAGCACAAAAGATCAATCTACTGAAAATCAACGCCTAGACATTGAAAATGCCGGCTTCAAAATTGATTACTGGTTTGCCGATGTTGGAATAAGTGGGAAAAGCCACGCATCTCAAAGGCCACAACTTAAAATTTTATTCGACAAAATTCGGGACGGTGAGACTATTGTAGTTACTAAACTTGATCGACTTGGTCGCGATGCGCAGGATATCAATGCGACCATCAAAACATTTGCGGCCCGTAATATCGAAGTGATTGTATTACAGCTCGGCAAATTAGATATTACCTCATCAGCAGGAAAACTGATGCTCAATATGCTGGCTGCCATAGCTGAAATGGAACTTGATCAATTGATCGAGCGTACAAAATCTGGTCTTGAAAGAGCTAAACGTGAAGGAAAAGTATTGGGTAGGCCTAAGAAAACTAGTACCAATCAACGCGTAAAAATTATCAACATGCGTAAAAATGGAACATCAGTGAGTGAACTATCTCGACTTTACAACATATCACGTGCCAGCGTCATGCGAGTGACTGGTGAATTATAAATTTCATGAACAGCTTTACTAAATTAGCACTCCAAGCAAGCCACGTTATGAACAAACAAATCATTATTACAGCATCTATTTTCGGGATACTAGCAGTTGTTTTTGGTGCATTTGGTGCCCACTCTTTGAGAACTCAAATTAGCCCCAGCGACTTACAAATATGGAAAACAGCAGTAGATTATCAGTTCTATCACACACTGGCATTGGTTTTTCTATCCACCTTCTCTCGTTTCAAAAAAGGATTTATTCATTTATCTTTTTGGTTCTTCACACTTGGCATTATTTTCTTTTCTGGCTCTTTATATCTTTTAGCGACTAAAAACCTAATTACTATATCAATTACCCCCATACTTGGTCCACTGACACCTACTGGTGGGCTATTTTTTATATTGGGATGGATAAGCTTACTTTTGGCTGCATTAAAAAATAAGTAGTGTCCGAGTTTGATCAACACCATTCCACCGAAAGAAAAACATTCTTTGTTGAAGTAATTCTACCCTTAGCCATCTCAAAAACATACACCTATCGGGTTCCTTTTGAGATGAACAGCTTGCTGAATATTGGCAAACGTGTGATTGTCCAATTTGGAAAAAGTAAGATTTACACCGCCATTATTCACCAAATCAGTGAAACTCCTCCCCAATTATATGAAGCGAAGTATATCATTGATGTTTTAGATGATCAGCCCATTGTCACCGCTCTACAGCTTCAACTTTGGCAGTGGATGACATCTTACTACCTCTGCCACTTAGGCGAAGTGATGCAAGCAGCCTTACCAGCTATACTCAAACTAGCTAGCGAAACACGTATTGTCTTACATCAAAATTTCGAATATGATAAATCCACACTCAGTGATAAAGAGTTTCTAATTGTTGATGCATTGGAAATCCAGCCCGAGCTAAATATTGGCGATATCACCAAATTACTGAGCCAGAAAACAGTATTTCCTTTATTAAAGTCACTCTTTGAAAAAGGCATTTTACATATTAGTGAAGAGATAGCCGAAAAATATAAACCTCGCATAAAAGCTTTCATCAGCTTAAATCCACTTTACAACGAGCCCGCTCACAAAAAAAGCTTGTTTGAAACACTGGAACGTGCACCTAAACAATTGAACGTTCTACTGACCTACCTCAAGCTACAGAAAGAACAAAAGGAAATCACCAAAACTGATTTAATAGAAAACAGTGGAGCAGGAGTTGCTACGGTAAAAGCACTCATTGATAAACAAATTTTCATCCAAGAAAACAAAGTGATAAGTCGCTTCCTCGTCGAGGAAAAAGAATTGGCCAACTCTTTTGAACTAAGTCTCCTACAAAAACAAGCCCTTGATGATCTAAAACAACAATTCGAACAAAAAAATGTTGTTTTATTACATGGTATTACTTCATCAGGCAAAACCCAGCTCTACATCCGGCTAATTGAACAAGTACTTGCTCTAAATAAACGTGTACTTTATTTATTGCCAGAAATTGCATTAACTACCCAAATCATTGAACGTCTGCGCTCCTATTTCGGGAATCAAATTGGTGTTTATCACTCCCGTTTCAACGACAACGAACGCGCAGAAGTTTGGCAAAAAGTACTTCAAGGTGAATATCAAATTATTTTAGGCGCTCGCTCAGCTGTATTTTTACCCTTCACTGATCTTGGACTCATTGTGGTTGACGAAGAGCATGAATCATCTTACAAACAATATGATCCAGCTCCACGCTATCATGCTCGTGATACGGCAATTTACCTGGCGCATATCCACCGAGCAAAAGTACTATTGGGATCTGCTACACCTAGTTTAGAAAGTTATTACAATGCAAAAATCAAGAAATATGGTTTTGTTCATCTGAACGATCGTTTTGGAGGTGTCAAATTACCCGAAATCAAAGTCGTGAGTATCGCCGAAGAAACGCAACGCAAAACGATGCAATCGCACTTTACGAGTGTATTAATTCAGGAAATAACAGATGCTTTAGCTCGAAAAGAGCAAGTTATTCTATTCCAAAACAGACGAGGGTACACCCCACTGCTACTTTGTGCTACTTGCGGATATACACCCAAGTGTATCAGCTGCGATGTTAGTCTCACTTATCACAAAAGTAGTGGTCGACTACACTGCCATTATTGTGGATACAAACAGGATGTGATTCATAGATGCCCGGCTTGTGGTTCTACAAAAATTGAACAGAAAGGCTTCGGTACTGAAAAGATAGAAGATGAACTAAAATTAATTTTTGAAAATGTACAAATTGCTCGAATGGATTTAGACTCCACTCGCAAACGAAATAGTTTTCAAACACTTCTCAACGATTTTGAAGAGGGCCGTATTGATATTTTGGTAGGGACTCAAATGGTAGCCAAGGGGCTCGATTTTAGTCATGTAACACTCATCGGAGTGATTAATGCTGATAGCATGTTAAAATATCCTGATTTCAGGTCTTTTGAACGAAGTTTCCAACTGCTTTCTCAAGTGTCAGGCCGAGCAGGCCGACGCGACAAGCAAGGGAAAGTCATTATTCAGGCTTATGAAACGGAGCACCGAGTTATTGATCAAGTAATTCGGAATGATTATGTCGAATTATTTGACACCGAAATCCTGGAACGTCGCAATTTTCATTATCCCCCGCTTTATCGACTAATTCAACTCGATATTAAACATAAACATCAAGTAAAACTGGAGCAGATTTCAGACAATCTAGCCAAGATCCTTCGCCAGCAATTTGGCGAACGTGTTTTAGGGCCAGAAGTACCATTAATTGGGAAAATTCGCAATTATTACATCCAAACTATTTTAATCAAAGCTGAAAAAGAAGGTGTCTCTGCCAGTAAATTAAAAGAGGCTTTACAAACAACATTAGGTAATTTTGGCACAGATGCTCAGAACAAAGGAGCCTACATTCAGATTGATGTAGATCCATATTAATTTTAGTATCCCGTTTCATTGGATACTGACTGATATACACCCCACTACCAGAGTCATAATACCTAAACCGGTTGTAGTAAAGTCCACCGAGTTCCTCATCTTCATACTGACCCATTTGGCGGAAGGGGATGAACGACTTATCCACCTCGCCCCATACTGGTCTGCCCCATATGTCAGTTCCCTTATCTCGACCCTTTAAGTCTTTCAGCCTACCATAGATATCATAATCCGTTTCCCAGATCAGTTCACCTTGGTCGTTAAAACATTGAACCGGCCGCCCGATATAATCTGATACAATGCTATAGTTCTGGCCATCTAATTACCCTGCTAAAATCTGTTTTCCAGACATCCAGCTCAAATAGATTACCTCCGTCATCTATATTTAAAGACACTATAACCTTAATACCATCTTCGTCTGTAAACTGGAACTCACTTACTTGTTTTCCAAAGGATCGATCTTTATTTATTTGATTTTTGGGGATCAAGATTAAGCCATCCATTTCATCATCTTCCATTGGTTGAACTAATAAATCCTCTTTCCAATTAATAGGAAAATGTACTAAGACGTTCTTAATCAAAAGCTCAAGGAGTTTCTCTTCATGAGAGGTAGGTCTTCTATTTAATACCATGTATCCTCCCAATATTTACTGTCCCATCGGTAAGTCTGAATGCAGAATATTGTATTTTCTGCTCTCTAAAAGATCCACATCCATTTTTTGACTTAAGACTTAAGACCCATTCCTCCATCTAAATTTAGAGAGCTATGCAAAGCCTTTGGGAATATTTTTTAACTGCTCTTCTATATTCCAATTCTTAGGCTTTTCAATAGGTTCAAACCAATTTGAACCTTTATTCATCCACTCTCTTCTGTAACTTTTAACAGATTCTATGGTATAATCTTCATTGCCAAATTCTACTCCACAGCAAGGGCATATCTCATAAGTGGGAGAGAGCCCATCTTGACCCCAAGGTGATTCTTCAATATATAATCCACAAATCCTGCATGTATGTTGCTCATTCATATTTAATATTTTTATTGTTTTAACCAGTACTCCATGCCTTCTTTAGGCTTAAACATAGTTTTTGGAACACCCAAATGATCCATGACACCAAAAGTATTTGTAGCTGGATGATATTTCATAACATCTCCGTTAGGTCTATTTTTTATTAATGTGCCTGTTGGGGAATTGTTTAAAAATTGTTTTGCTCCTTCGACATATTGTTTTGCATTTATATACTCAGGAACTTCACCAGCATGTTTTTTCCAATGATTAAAAGCATTTTTGACTGAAGTCAGCTTTTTTGTAGAACTCCATAGTTTTTTGGTCCCACTAACACGCCCACACTCTAACCCAAAGACATCCACCCAACCATTCGAATCCTTTACATACGCATAAAAATTAAATCCCCCAGCCAGTCCAATTGGATCCTGGCTGATGTATGTGCCGCTACCAGAGTCATAATACCTAAATCGATTGTAGTAAAGTCCACCCAGCTCCTCATCCTCATACTGTCCCATTTGCCGGAAGGGGATAAAGCACTTGTCAACCTCTTCCCATACCGGTCTGCCCCATATATCTGTTCCTTTATCTCGACCTTTTAAGTTTTTCAGTCGGCCATAGATATCATAATCCGTTTCCCAGATCAGTTCACCATGGTCGTTAAAACATTGAACTGGCCGCCCAATGTAATCCGAAACAATACTATACCGCTCGCCATTGATCAGTTTAGCTATCGGTGTATAACTGCCCTCATCATATACCCAGGTGGTGACGTTTTCGGTTGGTTCCTTTTCGTAGGAAAGCTCTCCGAGATTGCTGATTTGTATCGGAGGCCTTCGTTCAGTATCGTAGCTCCACTCATGTAAAAGCACATTGCCATCCCAAAGGTAACGTGTTGTTTTCTTCTGGGTGTACTTGGCCGTGCGTCTGCCCAGGGCATCATACTCGAACTTGACCTGCGTGCCATTGGGCGTAAGAATACTTTTGATCATCCCATTGGCTTGCCACAAATAGTGATAGCAGCCATGTGACCAGGTTTTATTCGGATTAGGCCCATGTCGTTCAAAAGGACTCTTGAGTAGCAGATTTCCCAACGTATCGTAGTAATAATACCATCTGGCATCTTTGATCAATCGGCCGCCACTTTCATATTGGCGATCGCTTCGGTCGAGGGTTTCGTATACATTACCTACCGCATCCGGATTTTTGTATTCACCGTACGTTTCGGCACTCAACAGCTGATTCAAGGCATCGTAGCGATATGCTGTTCCAACGATTATTTTATCTACTTGATCGCCTATCCGCCGATTGACGCTTATTTTGAGTTGGTTCAATGCATTCCAAGTGTACTCGCGCCGATAACACTCTCGACCCAGACCTGTTTTAACGGTGTAGGTTTCGGGACGACCGCCCTGGTCGTATTTAAACTCGCTACTTACACCACCTGTAAAGTTGTAGGCCGTGACTTGTCCATTGCCATTACGCGCAATATGAGCTTCCCAAAGCTTGTCGTGCTGAGTGGCTTGAATATGATTGAGCTCTCCCGATTCATTATAATGCTGGGTAATATCGGCTCCCAAAGTGCTGGTGATACGCAAGCGTAAACCATCAGCATCGTATTCCGAACTGATCACATTTTGCCCTTGATCACCATAGCCACGATCTTGTTTTTCAGCGATGATGCGGCCTTGATCATCTCTTTCTAAATAGGTGCGATTCTGCTGATTGTGGGCACCGACGAGCTGGCCTTCTTTATTATAGCTATAACTTTCCCAAGTGCCATCGCCATATTCAATATAATTGAGTTGGCCTTTGCCATTGTAGCGGTACCGAATATTCATTCCGCCAGGACCTTGCATATGGGTGACTCGGCCGGCATTGCTACGCTGATAGTGTTTGGTGATGCCATCAAACCCTTTCTCGGCAATGATCCGACCTGCCTGGTCGCGCGTGAAGGTGTACTCTTCTTGGTGCTCGTTCACCACGCGCGTTAAACGCTCCATACGATCGTAGGAAAAATGCACGCAATGACCCCGCTGAGAGCGGCGCTGCAGACTGCCCAGAGGCGTATAGTCAAAAGTGGTTATGTCGCGGTCTTTAAAATTTAGAGAAAAACTATCATCATCCTGGCGATAAATCTGGGTGACGTCATCGTAGGCATTGTATTCCAACGTTCGAAGCTCGCCACTGGGTGGAGCTATACGAACAACACGGCCAAGGTCATCATAGTAATAGCTGGTTTCAGCGCCTGTATTATCGATCACCTGCGTTACCTCGCCCAAAAGATTGTAGTTCCAGTGCATCTGCTTGCCATTGCCTTTGAGCTCGATGAGGTTATGAAGTGGATCATAACTTAACTCCAATACACTGTCTCCTTTTTGGATGATCACCGGCAAACCGTGTGAATTATAGGTATACTCGGTGATGCGCTTATCGGCATGAATGACCATGCGCAGTTGTCGGGTGCCTTCGTGGTAGAGAAATGTTTCTTGTTGTCCACTCGGGCTGATGGTCATCATCAGGTTATCATCTTCATGATACAGGTAGTGCTGCATGGTTTGATCGGGGTAGGTGATTCCGGTCAAGAAGCCCTTTTCATTGTAGTCGTAGCCAGTCAGATTACCATCTTCATCAACCTCACGAAATAGTTCACCATGTGGCGTGTACTGAAAAATCTTCGATGCTCCTAGCGGATTTACGATGCGTGTAACCAGTTGCTTTTTATCGTAATAATAGGTGGAGATAGCGCCATGCGCATCCCTAATCCGGTTATACCCTTTCTCGGGGAGGTAGCCTATCCACCCTTCTTGCCATCCACCGTCACCCCAGGTGTGTACACAGCAGATCGGAAGAGCGTCGTGTAGG
>CALLKE010000133.1 GCA_938008555.1 uncultured Pedobacter sp. | reverse complement strand
TACGAGATATGCCTAAGTGACTGGAGTTCAGACGTGTGCTCTTCCGATCTTGGGTGGCGGCGTGGGTGGCGGCGTAGGTGGCGTCGTCCGTGGCGGCGTGGGTGGCGGCGTAGGTGGCGGCGGCGGTGGCGTCGCGGGTGGCGTCGCGGGTGACGGCGTGGGTGGCGGCGCGGGTGGTGATGGCGTCTTTAACCTTGTAGGTTTTTTTCGGATACTTGCGCGTATACCAAATAGCAGCCGATGCACCATAAGCAAAAACCATTACGAACGGCGATGGAACAATCACAACACGAGGTTTTTTAAGTCCAGCTGCAACGTAAGTTCCTTCTATAGCGGGAATAATCTTATCCGGCTCAATAGGTGAAGTTCGCATGGCCCTAGAAATCCAGAGTTGCGAATGTTTATCCATCAAAGCTTTTTCTTTTGCTGTGATACCACCGTGAGCCTTGGTTTTAGTTCGGATAATTTTTGCCATCTATCATCTCCTCATTGAGGCTCTTCGGTACAGTTTATGTACTGCCAAGCCTTGCTCTCTGGCATCACGCCGCCCTCTAGGAACTGAATATAATCTAACCGTAATAATATATATTTTATATGTCAAATATATTTGTGTTTTTTCCCGAAAAATATCTTTATTTTGAAATTCCAGCGTGTATATTCCCACACGGGGGACCTCACAGGGAGTTTATAAAATGACAACAAAATACAGGATTAGGCCTTGGAGCAGCTCGAAAAGTAACCGAACTTACTATGATATCCAAAGATCTTTCTTTATTCTATGGTACCCTGTAACGACTTGCATACGTGAAAAAGATGCCGAATCACTGGTTGAAAAACTTAAATATTTCCAGATAAAATCTCCCCATATTTCACGGCATCATTCTTGTGATTTATATATTTCGAAATACGACAATGATCATTAATCCGGATTTATTTTACAGTCGCGACTGACGCATCAAATTTACTTTTACAAGCCCCACACATAAATTCTTCCAATGGGTCTGGATCAATTACCAGGCACCTAAAAGACCAATCACATTTAGGGCAGGTTTTTCTAATGCCACAGATACGCGGATCTGTTCGACGGCCCTCAGACCTACCCTCCCTAAAAATAAGATGATTATAAGATCTCACTACAACCCTAATAATTCTTGGGTTGTAATATCTGGAGTTTCATCAGAGGGTACCATTGGGATAACCATTGTTTCACCCCCATCTAAGGAGCTTGGGGCATCTATACTAACCCCGTCCCTAACCCCTACAGCCCTGAAGGCCTGATCACAGGCCATACACTCTACGCGTAAACGAAATACCCGAATGTTGGAGTCGAGAAATTGCTCCCCTACAGCGTAGGTTCGTAGATTGTTATGAGGACAAACTACGCTGGCGCTCATGATTATAATACTTCTTCGAAAGACCTTGACCTTAGTCGAGCGGCATCTTCCTTTATTTTTGCCGCCCTGTCTCTAGCATCTTGAGCTTCTGCACGGATTTTATCTCTTTCCCCCGCAACAACACTGTTAGCACCCATACTCAAGGACTTTGCAAGATCTTCGAATCCCCGCTGGATTCTATCAGCTTCTTGTTTAGATATTGTAGGAAATATTTTAACCTTGGTAATAGCCAATACACGGGCAATTTTAGCGGCCTCTTCCTGGGCGTCTGCGACTCGTTTTTTGACCTGATCTAAAAGGCGGAAGGCGCTGGGTGCGTGGTCTACCGTAAACATCACGGGTTTCCCTTCTTCGTCATATCGATCAATCACCCTATGATTGGCGAAATCCGCACAGGCCTCAACAATCGCAAATACAGGATATTTGGATACATGGGCCGTATACCCCTCAACAATTGCCTCTTTGTTCTCCGCCTTAATGTTGAGGTACCCACCCAAAAGGAAGGCAATCGACTTCTTTGCCCGGTCCCGTTCTGCCAAAGCCTCACTAATGGGTCTCAGTAGCGTTCTGAGAGCACCCTGCCGCTCTACCAGCTCCTTTCTCACAGAAGGCTCAGGAAGCCTCGGGAGGGCATCCTGAAGACCATCCCTTTCAATTGAACCATAAAACTTTTCCAGCATGTCCCGAAAATGGTTCTCGCCCAGATCACGGGAGGGCAAAGAATTACCGCTGGTAACCGTTATTTCTTTGCTCATGGCTCATTGTCCAATTGCTATATCAAAAAATGATCTGGAATTAGACTGAACTCGTTCCTCATCGCACCAGCACCCTCCATTCAGCCATGTCGCAGGGTGTTTTACAAATCCCCTTTTCACTGATTGAGAATTTTTATATCGTTCTACACCAGAAATAAGGTCTCTCCAGGAGGTTTTACCTCCTTTTGCTATCTTTTCTAAGGATTTCATCGCGGCCGCCTTGGCCTTCTTGTCAGGATAGGCATCCCAAAACTGCTGCTGATAATCAACCGGCCAATCCGCCGGGATCTTTAGTTTTTGTAGTCCATTTTCTATTCTTTGGGTCCTCTCCAAGAGTTCCAGGAGGGCACTTTCTACAATTTTGCATGTCAAATAGAACTTATCAGCCCCCAAACAAAGATCACGAAGCTCCGAGATCGTTTTTTGGGTCAGAGTGGTTTCTGTCATCAGCCATCCCCCTTAAGTGTTTCTTAGCTTTTTACTCCTACGGTACTCAATAACTACACACTAATTTTTAGTAAATATGGCCGCTATTCAGGACTCATCTATCATCACAGTAAAAACACGTTTCGCCTTTTTCCGAAAATCACTCTTGTAATATTTGGTCAAAGACGACCATGACATAGGATCACCAGAATGTTCTTTTAAATATTCTCTATCCCACTGTCTAAATAGCTCCTTTGCACCTCGCTCAATCATCTCTTTCGTTAGTTGTTTCATTTAATAAATCCCATAACTGATATTCAGTTTCTGCTCACTGGTGAAGCTTACGGGGAGGAAAAGACCACCTACGGCATTTCTGCCGTAAAGCGGTCTCCGAGGGAACCTGCTCACTGGAGCCAGCCCACGTATCGGAAGCCATCCCCGGTGATCGAGGATTAAGCCGTAGGTACTTGCCGCAGATCACTGCGTCGGTCAGGGGCACACCTATTACGACCAGACCCCTTGGTCTTTGACCGCCCGTCCATAGACCAGATAACGTGCACCATCGGACCGGTGTTCGTATGAACAGCACACGGACTTACCTGATCTGAGATTTTTTGGGCGGAGGTTGAAACCAAAGTCAGATAAGTGTATTATCTGGTCTCTGGTCCGATCAGCTGCCCAGCTAATCTCTCGGATCAAGGCCCGGAGCGCTCATCACGCTGCCGGGCCATTTTTATGTACATCATGATTCTAAAAAGTGCAACTACAAGAAGTTGTGCAAATAATATAAATTATAACGATAGATTGATTTTGAGTATTTTTACACAAATTTCCAAAATTTAATATTAAAAATACCCCTTATAATTCAAGGCGAACCGCGTAAGTGCCTGGAACAAACCAGATTCCACGCCGCATGGGGATATATTTATCTAATATATTGGCTGTGGAAATATCCGAAGACTGATATAAAATACTCACCTCTAACCGAAACAACGGAGTGACGCATGAAAAAAACATCCACATCTTTTCTGGTTATCCTGTCCTGCTTGGTACCTTTCACTGGGCATGCAGCAGAGAAAACGGACTTCAGCAAACCATTCAAGGTCGCATTGATGTGCTTCAAGTCGGGAGAACAAACATCCGGCATGAATAAGATTTGTTACTACAACTGTGCTGGATCTGAAGCGGCCACCACAGTTAAATCTTATGACCTTTGCCCGCTTAGTATTGATCGATAAGGAAAAGAAAAATGCAACAGCGTAAAACTAAAGAACTGCTTACTTCTATTGGTTCTAGTAGAGTTGGTATTAATGATGCCATTGAAGGCCCAGAGTTCCGTGAACTTTCTTCTATCCTAAAAAGATACCTTTCTGAATCTTATAAACGTGGCAGGAAGGATACCATCTCTAAGTTCGTCAAAGTCGCCAATGACGACACCCTCTTACAGCCCTTGGAAGACCATAATAAATTGCACCGCGCTCCCAGAGGGGCTGCAAGGGCTTTTATTGATAGAGTTATCTTTGGGTTGGAGATGGATAAAGGTTTAACTTTTGATCAAATCAAGAAAGAAGCAAACTCTGAAGTTGAAAGGGTTGTTTCTGCATCTGCTTTGAGAGCAGAATTGATCAAAGGAGAGAAAGAGAATCGATATCGCCGTAACGGCGGTTTGTGGTTCAACAATAAGAAGTAAATAATAAGGTGGGGTTTCAACATCGTGAAGCCCCACCTATCAAACCAGATTTATCCCTTGACGCCAAGTAGCGGCTGTAACACCGTAAACACCGTCTAAGCGGGTGATTCTGGTTCCAATGAAAAGGACCAGAAATGCCCAAAGGGCAATTTTCCGAAAATCTTTTACCCTCATGGCTATTCCAGAGGGTGGAAAAGCGTATGCGCACCGCAGATCGATTTTTGAAGACGGTCGTCTTTGTCGGCGTCGTCGATAACGGCGTTTTTGAACCACTAGGAACTGGGTTCCTGGTGCGCAAAGACTATCCCGCCGATGTAGGATATCAGTACATCGTAACAGCCACGCACGTAATTGCCGAAGAAACGCGCCCGATCAGCATCCGGGTCAACAGGCATAACGATGAGCCAGATTATTTAAAGTTGCCCTTTGGGTGGTTCTACCATCCAGACGATAGCCGCTTCGTCGATGTTGCCGTTGCTCCTATCGTTATCGATCCCACCATTTACGATGTCGCGGCAGTGCTAATGAAGCAATTTTGCACGCGCCAAGTCTTGCAGGATCGCGATATAGGCATAGGGGATGAGATTTTCTTCCCTGGACTGTTCTTGCCCCATAGTGGAGACGGGCGAAACTTGCCGGTTTTGCGGAGCGGCACAATCGCCGGGATGCCTATAGAACCTGTAAAAACGCGCGATGGACCAATCCTCGCATATCTAATGGAAGGAAGATCGATCGGCGGCCATAGTGGATCTCCTGTCTTTCTCAATTTCCTACAGCGAAGAATTTTCCATTCAGAGCGAGGATTGAAGCTGCCGCTTCACAGTGAAGATATGCCTTACCTCTTTATGGGGCTCATTCGCGGCTGTCTGCGTGCAAAAGATTCCGGCGAATATATTGCTAGTAACTCGAAAGAAGACAATCTGTGGGTCAATTTCGGCATCTCCACTATTATTCCATCGTGGGATATATTCGAAACTATCGAACAGGATGATTTGGAAAAACAGCGAATGGATCACCTTAAACTTTATCGAGCAGCGAGCGCCGACGTGCCAGCCTCTGCTTCTCACGAGAAGAAAAGCGACCCTCTCGCCAACGGCGAGAACCCCACTCACCGAGAGGATTTCACGCGTCTTGTAGGCGCGGCAGCGCGAAAGCCTGCACCAAAAGGTTAAACATTGCCCAATGCGATTTCCGCATGTTGCGACAATGCTGAACCGATGCCTGACAAGTGGTCCTGATCGAACAAATGAAGAGCATAACTGACAAAAAACCAGAGCTGGTCACAGAGACGGCCGCAAGGGCCATCTATGAGGCGCGGAATGGAAGGGGTTGCAAAGCGTGGAACTTGCTGCCCGGTTCTCACAAAGAACCCTATCTAGCTGACGCCAAGGCCGCGATCGACGCTTATCAAGACTACATTCGCCGACATTCGTGACAAAACAGGGAGGACATAATGCTCAGAATAATCCTAGGTCTTGTTACAAGTTTCGCAATTTCATCTGGCCAAGCGGCAGAAGTAAAATGCCCTAAGGGACAACAGCTATTTTCTTGGGGCGGAAATGAAATGCACCATGAATGTATAGCTGAAGGTCAATTGAGGGCCATTACTGAAGAAGAATACAATAAGATCAAAGATAGAATGTTCAGTGGTCCAGAATGCGGCGGAGCATCGGCATGCTACCGAACAGATGATGGTGAGTTAAAAACTGTTTTGGTGATAAAAATGAAGCCATCTCCTGGGCTGCAATAACACCTATGACCAAACATTGAGGACGCCATGAAAATCTTAGCAACTGTATTGGTAGTTATAGCACTTTGCGGAACAGCAAAGGCGCAGACAGCAATCGAATCCAAAAATGCTAAACTGTCTAGTGCTTCAATACAAAACCAGAAGTTTACATATGAAGGATATCCCGTTTCTAATGCTGTGGCTTATGCGCTTAGTCACGCAAACTCGAGCGGGAATATTGTTGTGAGTTCGTTTTCAGATTCACCTTCATATAAACCGTACAATACTAAGTTGCTTAGAGAAGCCATTTTGAGAGCAGCGAAAGCTATCGTCGAGCATCCGGATAAAGCTGTCTGGACTGTTCAAATGCGTGATGGAAAGATCGCGTTATTTGTAGGCGATTACGGCAACGTAAATGCTTCTGTTTCGCTCGGGGCAATTTCTGGCACCGACGCCGCTAGTAGTGACCTGGATTACGTCAATGCCACGATGACCGATTATAACGAAGTTAACAGGTCTCGCGGCAAACCAGATTTGTTTATCGGTGTAGTACCAGATCTTCCTATCACTGATGTTAATGAGATTTCAGATGGATGGTGGGAAAAGATAAAACACATGCTCTCACGCTCTTGAGCAGAAACTGGTACTGGCCGAAATAGGCCACTCGTAATGGCAAAGCAGGTCAGTAACTTTACTTCAATTCAATCATATCTACCCGAGATGCTCCATAAATTGAAAGAAGTGCTGCTTCTGCGAGGTTATGACTCTTTTTAAATTTGAACCATGTTGCGGCATGTTCTGGACATAGGGATCTAATCAAATCCACACTGTTTTGTTTGTTGGGACCAGATAGTTTCATGGCCCTTTTCCATACCGCAGGCATTATTAGCACGCTCTGGACCCCACAACAGGCCACGGTAGCCTCAATGGCCCCACAGGCCCTAAGATAGCGGGCCATCGTACCAGCGCCCATTGACCTCCTATGACCATCTGGTCCCGGTTGGGACGGCATTGCCGTAGCATTCTCGATATAGGCTATGTCTGGGGAGTGTTTACGAAGCCATTCTTGTAAGGCCGGGACATCGATCCGTTTTCCCCCATCCTCTCCTATAGTAGGCAGTGAAAACACGGTCAGAAGCCTAGGAGACCCCGCACAGTCACCATCATATCCATATATGGCAGCCGCCCCAGACGTCAGTCCAACATCGATGCCGACCACCTTCAAAAGACGTGGCATTAGGTTTTAATTCCTTAAAAGAAAATGGCCGAGGTATTCCTCAGCCATTCTCCAAAAATAATTAAATTTCACGACTAATTAAGCAGCGGAACTGTGCTCGTCCTCAAAAGACTTAGGAACAATAGATAGGTTTCCTGTTTTAACAACATCCCCTGAGATTTGAGGAACAGATTCTTCAAGAGGGAAACCCTTATGATTATCTGCGATATCAGAAAGTCCTAGATCTTCTGCATAAGTTAGAAGATGTGAAAATGAAGTAGCGAATTCTGTGGGCTTCTTAATAGCCATCTTATACATAGAACGAACCCAAGAAAGAGCTTTCTTATCAAAGTATTGGGTTTCGACAGCCTTCGCTATTACTTCATTAGCTGTGCTACCAATTTCTTTTTGATTAGCACTATACCCTTCGAGCCTCTGAACTAATTGTCTAACGGCTTCGGGGGGCGGCCCCTTGAACCCGGCGGAGGGACTGGATTCGATCACGGAATGTTCCACCACTACGGATTTTTTTGGCGCTTTTACAGTCTTCACTGTTTTCAGTTTTGAACTGAACTTGTTTTTGCTTCCCTTGGGACGGGCCATTATTAATATCTCCTTGAATATGCGTTAGATCGGCAAGAACAGGAAATTCCTCACCCTCTGGCCAGTTATTCTTAAACCACGACAGCACTTTGTCGTAAACACGAAATGTGACTGATCCTTTAGTATCTTGTTCAGATCTTATTGGTTTCCCTTCCTTGATCCATTTTAAATGTCTTCTCATTAAATCATCAAAAAATGGTGCATCCCCATGGGCATAACGCCCAATGGTATTCATCGTTTTACCTGTAATCTCCTTATATTTTTGAGCTAATAAAATAAGGTTATTACGGGCTATGGGTTCTATAGGAAGAATGCTCATGAATCACTCATGCCACAATTATCGGAAATTTACAAATCTTTCTGTGAGCATCTTGACGAATGCGGAAATTTACACAATGCTGTGTGCAGAATATATAATTAGTGAACCCCGCAGGATTACACATGGCAAACCCCTACACATATTGGAAATTACGACAGCAAGGTGAAAGTCCTAAGACCATTCTTGAATCTCCTCAATGCGGATTTTACCGCATGAAGCGGGGAAATAAATGGGTTCCTGTTGCGGTATGGCCTAACAAAGGGTCACTTGCTTTTAAATTTGGAAATGAGGTTATCGATGAGAGGTTTGGCATAGAATGCTGGCCTTCTTATGCGGTTAACGATGTAAGTGAGGAGGTTTGGAGAAATGTCGTTGAAAATGGTGAAAATTGGCCGGATTCTGACCCGATTGTAACTGAAATGCTTACTTCAGATTCCCTAACTAAAGGGGAAAACAATAAAATTGATTCTATTACAGAATACTCCGAGAAAATTTTAGAGGCATTAAAGGGCGTCGGATCTTATACTCAAATTGATGATGACCAAACTAGCACCAAAGCTGCTGGTTTGCGTAATCTTTTATTAAAACTATCAAATGATGCAGATAAGGCACGTTCGGTAGAAAAATCACCCTACTTAGCTGAAGCCAAAAATGTAGATGCCAAATGGCAACCTATCGTGAAGCAGGCCAAAACCGGTGCTGACGTTATTAGGAAGGCTTTAGAAGAGTGGGAAAGCACCAAGTTATTAGCGGCCTCACAGGCTTCGGAAAGGGCGAATAAAGCGGCCAGAGATCACGCAGATTCGATTATAAAAGCTTCCCAAAATGGGGAGGATCTTCCCTCGCTTATAGCACCCACTATTTCCCCGTCTAACCTACCGCCACCCGCTACGCAGATTAAGCCCACTTATGGCAAAGCCGCAGCCGTGAGGACTTATCAATCTGTCGTGGACATAGACATTGATAAGGTTTTCCAAGCATCAAAAGATAAACCCGAGGTGATCGAATTCTTCAAGAACTTAGCCCAAAAATACGCTTTTACGGGCATTTTACTTGATGGTGTAAAAGTGGAAGAACGTGTAAAAATCAGATAGAAATGGTGAATATTATGGACACTGAAATCAGTTTTTTTATTGCCCTTTATGTAAGTATAGCCATGGGATTTGTTGTAATAGTTATGATGTATTCTCAGTATCTTAAATTTAAACAAGAATTAGACAGTAATTGCAAAGAATCTTTTAGGATTGCCAAAACATATCTTGGTCTGTCCTAATTTCAGGATTCCTTGACATTTTGTGGAAAATTCCTCAAAACATATTGAGCTGAAACTAGGCCCACAAAAGGCACCTTAAATGACCCAAAGCAACCTTATTAAGCAACCCCATACACTTCTTCCTAATCATCGCCCTCCCACTCCTATTCAGCCAAAATCGATCCTACTTACGATGAGTGATCGTTATGGGATGGAGCCCGCAGCCTTTGAAGCGACAGTTCGGGCAACGTGTATGAGGCCAGATAAAGAGGGGCGCGTTCCATCCCGAGAGGAGTTCGCAGCGTTTCTGCTAGTGGCGAAAGAATACAACCTAAATCCAATAACCAAGGAAATCTACGCTTTCCCGGCCAAGGGCGGTGGCATCGTTCCGATTGTATCCATCGATGGATGGGTAAACTTAGTCAACTCTCATGGACAATGTGACGGGTTCGATTTCGAAATGGAGCATGATGGAAACAACAATCTAGTTTCTTGTACGTGCCGCATATACCGAAAGGACAGAACTCACCCTGTAGTCGTTACTGAATATCTATCGGAATGCATCCGAGGTACCGACCCCTGGAAAATGAAGCATCGTATGCTGCGTCATAAGGCTATGATCCAGGCAGCACGGTACGCTTTTGGTTTCTCAGGTGTCTACGACGAGGATGAAGGGCGAGCGATTGCCGAGGCTCGGGATATTACACCTGTGCGCGTTCCTAGCCCTTCAGAAGCCATTGAGGCCGAAATAGAGTTGGATGCTACGCTGGAGGCCGATCCAATAAATAACGAACCAGAGACCGCTACAGAGCTACCGAAGGGTTGCCCAGATCCATCTAAAGATCCAGAAGGTTTCCTTGCCTGGGCAGACAAGCGATTGGCTTCGATTTCAGACCCCGATTACTTACCTGTTGTATACGCCGCAGAGATAGGGCTTGCTTCATGCGAATTAATGCAACCTGATCAAAAAGAATTACAAGAGATATTAGATCGCCATTGTGATAGACTTGGTATCTCCCCATGATACCTGAAATAGTAGTGGCAATGTTCTGGGGTTCCCTAGCGGTCGTCTTATTTATTGGGGCTTTTGCTGATATGAGGGAAATAATTCTTAATAAACACATTTCAACCAGAACCCGGTGGGGTGTTGGATTGGAAATATTATCATCAATTTTCTGTTTTTATATCGCTACTAAGTTTCTTCCTTAGGATAATTTATGACAGAGATTCCGATGATACGTGAAGGGAATCGTCTTGTTCCAGTGGATCAGTCGTCATCGGACGATCTTATGAAGATACCCCTTAAAACACAGGTGATGGTTAAGATCACCCAACCTCGAAATCTTAAAGCCCACCGTCTTTTATGGGCCTTGGCATCAAAAGTTGCAGACGCCTGTGACTATTTACAGGATAGTGAAGATGCCATGGACCTCTTGAAAATAAAGGCTCGTCACGTTCGTTACATCCATGACCATTACCATGGTGAAACCAGGATCGTACCTAAATCCATCCGATTCGCATCTCTAGATCAGCAAAAATTCTCTCGTTTATTTAATCGAATGATCCACATTGTGATCACCGAGATCTTGCCTGGTATGAATGAGGGTGAGTTACGTACAGAGATAGAAAACATGGTCGGAATTAATATTCCGGATACAAAAATAAATGGGGTTAAACGAAAATTAGGCTAGCCGGGGCAATGTGAGTGGCCACATAAATGCCAGCCGGAACGCGGAGACGTCGAGCCGCAAGGCTTTACTCCTTGAGCCTAAATCAAGGATTGCCAAACCTCTGAAGATTAGAGGTGTATACCTCCAACAAACCGAAGAAAGAATGTGATGTTGTTTCTAAAAATAACTGCCACCTTAATAGCGTTAGCTTTTGGCTTGGGATTAATAACAGCTTTCTTATTATTGATAGGTGTTATTCCCCTTCATCCTTGGTTTAAAATTTCTTCCGTTTTAATGATGTTGCCGTTGTTGATATCGTTAATAACAATTATTGGTATAATTTTATACATCATCTGGGCTTCAGAGGCTATTTCTTAAGACGTCAACAATATAGATTGACGGCATAATAAATTTATAAATATAATATTTATCTATTAATTTCAATTTCATGAGATTTGAAAATGTTTGACATTCAAACTGTGACGAAGCCTACCAATATCAAACCAGAAACTGGTCCTGGATATGTTCTTACTGAACATAGGTTCCCAGAACCCATGAAACTCTGCAATGCCTTCGCAATAGACCCTAATTTTGAATATGATAGAAACAGCATCTACCGTATCCCATATCCCGTAGTTTATAGATCGGGTGAATGGTTTAATGCTAAATTTATTGATCGAAATAAACCACTAACTGTTCAAGTTGTGGGATGGAACTACAGACTGAAAGATGTGTAATTTAAAAATTAATTGATTATCGTGGAACTTCGGCAACGCCAGCCCCGTGAACGAAACGAAGGCTATCTTCGTTGGTTGAGACAACAGTTCTGTTCTTGTGGGTGTGGGTCCCCACCACCCTGTGACGCCGCTCACATCAGATCAGGTTCCATTCTATACGGGAAATCGTATACTGGTATGGGGGAAAAACCATCAGATAGATGGGCTGTTCCTTTAAACCACACTCACCACATGGCTCAACATGCCCATGGTGATGAAATCGGATGGTGGTCGGCTCAAGGTGTAGACCCATTTGCTTTGGCAATTAAACTATATAAAAAATATACAGAACAAAATCCAAAAACATCAACTAGATTGAATATAACGAAAAGGCGCAAAACCAAATTAAGTAAGATAAAGTCCGCCGGGTTCAGGAAAGATGGACCAAAGCGAAAGATCAATTCTAGGGGATTTAGAGCATAATTCATGACAAATGATGAAAAAGACGACACCGTCCAATTCACCCCTATCATTCCAGATCCCGTTAATCCAATGGATGCGGCATTAGAAACAATAACAACATCGGCGCACAAATGGGACCGTCTTCAGGAAGATTATCGATCCGCGATGAATTTAGTTCAAGAGTCGAATGATAAGATAAGAACACTATCTATCCAGAATGAAGTCCTCCACAAAGAGGTGGCCCATGTTCGACAGTATATGGGAGAAGAACTTGAGACCATGAGGGCTCAACGTGACGCTGCTGTATCTTATGCCACCGAAATACGGTCGCGCATGTCCGTTATTAGAGAAAATATTATTGCGGCAGACAATATCGCAATGCATAATTCAATGGAATCTACTTAATAGATTTTCCTAATAAGGAAGATAGGGTTTGTGACATCCCCTTTAAGTCTGCTTTCAAATCAGTGACACCAAATTGAATTGTCCCCATTTTCTCTTCTAACCTAGTCAATCTTTCACCTTGGTTAGAAAATTGTATTTGAGTTTTTTCAAGTTGAGGATTTAATTGTACTTGAGCTGTTTCAAGATTCCCAACTCGGATATTTAATTGGCTAGCGTACCAACCGAATGTACCAATTTGAGCAAGACAATATATTAAACCTGATGCGATAAAGGCAACAGGTACTCGACGACTAACATGCCAATGCTTGTCGTTGCCTTCTTCATCATCAGTCGATGACGAGATCCTTTTCCGCTTCCTCACCATCGATAATGAACTGTCAACTTAAGAGGTGCCGCCAGCGTCCGGATCTACGGCGGCGGCGGCGGCTTCAAATGCTGCGTCGTATTGAGCGTCTATCTCTCGTAATGCAGCAAGCTGCTCTGAAGTAGTCGATGGATCTGCCGTAAGCGCCTGTATAATACCCTTAATAGTCTTATAAAGAACCGCGGCTTCATTGCCTATCAGTGGCAATAGCTTCTTTAAAGCGTTGATGATTGTTGTAATCAAAGCTGTGTTATTGGTTCCTACTCCTAACAACGGGAGAACTTCCTCAATAATCGACAGAAATGCCGCGATAAGTTCAAATGTCATTTTACTGCTCCAATCGTGATAGGCGCGGAATTAAGAAAGTTGATGGCCGCCACAAGAGTATTATAAATAGCAGACGGGGCGCTTGCATTTGTAGCTATTGATGCCTCTAACTGGTTCCTAGCAGCCCTTCCTGTCCTAACATACTTAATAACACCCCTACGATTATCGGCAGAGCATGCAGATGTAGAGAGATTTGATTTACAGTATATTAGATACTGAGTTGCAGTACCCTCAATCGCATTGAATGCGTTTGCAGCGACCAATACAGCCTGCGGCGATACAGTAGCTTCGGTTACAATAGTATAGACCGCCCTTAATTTAGAGAGTTCTCCAGAGCACCCAGCTAAAGTGAAAATAATAATAAACGCAGATATGAGCTTTTTCATCGAACTAACTCGCTTGTTTAATGCTTGCAACTATCTGTGGCGTGACCGCTATTACATCAGGATTGTTGGGGAGCGCATTGGCTGAAGCCTTGTCCGTTACCACAGTAGTGTACGGCATACTTCCAACTTCATCTTTTAAAGATAGTCGGGTAGTTCTCCACCCAATAAAAGCTGATATCCCTGCAAAGACAACCGCATTCACCAATGTGTTCCACGTTTCCATATCTAAGAGCGGGAACTTATGAGCTAGCCATGAAACAAGAATACCGACAATCGGAGCTAATGTCGTTTGTATCTGTGTTTTATTTAACTTCATTTCTGGCTTTCTCCACTGTAGATAAACCTTTTCTAAAAAGGTCAGCTTCGCGCTCACGGCGATGACGCAAACCACTAACATTCGGCCAGAGCCTTCTCATGTTCATAAATTGGTCGGGTATTTTATCAAATTGCTTCGATTCCATAAGAGATCTAATGGCCCTCATCTCCACGAACCTTGATCCAGGGTCATGGAAACCACCTGTGCCACGGTTATACGAAAGGGAAACTAAAGCTCCGAAACAATCCCCTGTTAGCAGATTGGTGTTCGGCAGAGACGACCTTACACGCGCCTCCCATTTTGGCATCTCATTGCCTCTGAATTCGGAAAAAGCTTGAATCCAGCTAATGGTTACACTTTTCCCATGCTCCTTAACAAATTGATGAGCACGCTCTCCGCGAATGCCCGATGCTTTTATTAAGGCTTCGACCGATTCATCTGATATAATGCCGGTCCAACTATCTCGGATTTCTTGTGGAGTTGCGTATCCGCAATCATATCCTATCCCGACTGTCGGACCAGATGCCCCACCAGGGAACTCAAAATGTTGATAATGTTTTGTGTAATAAGACTCACTAGAAACTTCTTCAGTGACAATCAGATTAAATGCAGCCGTTGAACTTTGCATATCCTATTGTCCCAGAGTTTTTTCTTACACAAAAGACCTCCAATAACCTATAATGGTATTATGAACATATGCAACTAAAGAAAGTGTTTTTAATGTCTTATTTGGTAATAACGTGGCTTTTAGTGCCCTATCCCATAGGGTTGATTCTTTTTGTCATCGGCGCGTACACCCACTGCACCTTGCAACGTCGGAGCTATATTGGAAACCGCCTCTCTGCCTGCAGGAGCTATCCGAGCGATACTCACCGCATTAGCGATCCTACGTAGACCATCTGTTATTTTCTTATTTTTAGTGGCCATTCTAATTCCTTGAGCCAATTCTTCAGGATCATTAGACGTGAGGAACTTGGCCACATTCTTTGCTGTGGTCGCATCAACCTTACCGATCATCTTCCTAGCACCAGCCGCCATCTCACTGCCAAGTGCTTTACGAGCACCAGCCGCACTGGCGGCACCTAGACTCATGTGAGTAGGGTCCCATCCAGATAGATATCCCTCAATCGCACCGCCGGCCAATCCAGCTTCAATTAGCTGTCTTGCTGTGGTGGAATTACCCATCGCCTGGCGAGCGCCATCCATAATGGTCTCAAGTGTCATTCTGGTTTGGATTTTATCCATTCCAGCTGGACCAAATACGGCTTCAGCCCTAGCTCTCTCATTAGGGGAATTAAAGATAGCCTTGGTTATATCTCGGGTATCACTGACATTGCCGATAACTCTATTAGACCAATCAGAAGCGTATCCTTCCCGAAATAAATCACGCTCTGAAGGAGACATCTTTCGCATAGCATCCCTAATAACTTCGGGATCAACGCGCTTACCGGCCAATTTCCTTCCTGCATCTAAAGCATCTCTTTCGCCAAAGAATTGAGCGGCGAATCCACGAGCTTTACTGTATTCCGGAACGGCTTCGTCAAGATGATCACGTAATGTTTTCGACCATGCCTGACCATCGGCTCCCATTTTATCAAGATTTTTCTTGACTGTATCCCAATATTGAAGGTTGGGCTTTACAACAGATCCATTAGGGTTTTGATTAAGCACCATTCTTCCATTCTCATCGAACGAGAATGGGCTCTTCTTCATGGGTGTAAAACCGATCTTAGCGGCCTCGTTCTTGGCTGTGATATTTGCCATGCGAATGGCATTCTGAACGACGGGAGCCTGTGTCAACTGTTCAAGTTCTGGCGTCCACATTCCCTGTGCTTCAGGCTTGGAAAATGCCTGTTTGTATAAAGGGCCCCTCGAAATGTCGTACTCAGCGACTAGTTGGTCTGCTGACTTGCTCGCATTAGCGCCCCCAGCAACAAGGTTCCTGACATCATTCGCAACCCGTTCGCCCTGTCCAAGGAAACGATCCTGGATTACCTTTTCTAAAGTAGCGCGTCCTTCAGGAGACGTATTGGCAGATGATCTCAATAAAGCCTGAACATTACCAGATCCTAAATCTGCCAATGTTACCGGTTCACCAGCTTCCTTAGCAGCCTCCCATTCAGCCCTAGACATGCCTTTGGCAGTACCCTTGGCAATTAATTCTTCATCTTTTTGAAGGGCAAGCGCAACACGGCGAGCAGCCTCTCCTTCAGGGTTCGCCCATCCCTTAACGGATTGAACAATAGGGCGACCAAACTTATCATAAACAGCACCTACCACGCGTCCTACACCAGCTCCTGCCGCGCCTCCGATGCCTCCACCCAAGATGCCAGAAGCTGTGTTCTCAACCCTCTCACCAGCATCCCTACCCTCTCCTAGACCAGACAGGCCGCCATATTCAGCGCCTGCCAGGGCTCCGCGTCCTATATCGGCAGCGATCCCAGCACCTTTGAAAAGACCCATCTCCGGCATCATAGCTACACCAGGAACAGCACCCGCTAATTCGCCAGCTCCATAAACATAGGGGTGATTAGCTTTAGCTGATTCTTGAGCTTGACGCTCTTCATCACGAGCTTTCTCATAGGCAGAATTTGCCTCCGGGTCAGACCCGGTAAAGTAATTAGTAGCGAGCCTGGCTGCACCGGCCATTGTCCGAGCCGGAATCGGTCCCAAGAAATCAGGTATGTTATATCCCGCGACTTTTGGAGCAGCTGCCCGAACTCCAGCTAATTCATCCCCGAAATTAAAAGTAGCGCCAGCCAATGCTCCATGACCGGCTGCATGGAGCAGCCCCTGATCTGGATAAGATGGTTTAGCTGGACCAGTAGTTGACACAGCCTGACCAGGCCATGCCTCTTCATCCGAAGATACGGCTTGACCAGGCCATTCTTCGCTCATCGGATAAACTCACGCCCGTCCGGGGTTCTGTAACGAGTCCCAGGCGCAAGGTCCTTCGCTTGTGCCGGAGATGTTACAGAAACAGATTGTGATGCTTGAACCGTTTGTGTTGTCTTATCTGAACTTGGAGAAGAATTTGAGGTCTTTGGTTCTTCCCAATTATCTTTTACTTTATGAGAAACTGAAGCCATCGCGGCTTTTGTAGATGGCTCCAAGAATTTCTCGAAATCTTTTCGATACGTTCCAGATTCATATTGCCTGTGCAGGCCTTTCATCTGACCTGCCATAAGCTTTTTAAAGCCACCAAATGTTCCAATTAGTTGGTCCAAAGATCTGCTGTTAGATGCATTATGAGACATTTCATCTCTATCTGCCAGTGCAGTTTGACCCCCAACAATTACTTTTGCAACTTCGGAACTAACAGCCTGCTTAATCGAATCAAAATTCGTAGTTAGTGGTGACCCTGTCTGCTCGCGATAACGATTTACAAGGCTATTGAGTAATGGAATATTACCATTTTTAAGTGCAGTTGCAGCTTGCTCTAAAGTATCAAGATGATCCACGGCAACATTCAATGACCGAACTGTTCTAGCTTCTGGACCAGCTACAAAGTTATTATACGCTCGCTGCGATGCCGCATAATTTTGTTCGTTGAAATCTTTGTTAAAGTGCTTCGCGTCCGTTATCGCCGCTGCACGTACACCACCACGTGTTGGCAAATCAGATGGACTCATTTCATAGTTTGCGATCATACGCGCGCGATCTGCTCGCGCAGGAGGGACACTAGAAGCCCATTCTTCACCTTGTAATGGTTTCCCATCTACACCTACAACCGGAGGAGACCTAACAGGAGTAGGTGATGCGCTCGTTTCAATTGGGCTTCCCTTTGAGTCAGTTATCTTCTTATCATTGGCATCAACCCAACCGTATGTTTTACGCATCGTACCGGTATCGGGATCGGTAGTTTCCCCAATCACACCCCATTTTGGTTGATAGCTTTTAACTGCATCTTCTGCTTTCAACTGCTCAATATACGCCGGGTTAACACGCATACTACCATCATCACCTACAACAAGAGGTTTACTGGCCTGTTCGATCTTAGCCTGAGTAGCGCTTTGAGCTAGCCTCTGGGCTTCCATCTCAATACGCCTATTCTCATTGTTCTGCTTAATTTCAGCAGCTTGAGCGGCACTAAAGGCATTCATTCCAGCAAGACCACCCTCTCCAATTCCTACACCAAGGAATGGGGACCGGGAGGCAAGCATCCCCAGTCCCGCTGTTAGAAGGGCATTAGGAAGATGTTTAGAGAGCTTGCTAGACCCATAAGATCCTTCATCTACAGGCTCTGGGGGGGCTGCAAAGCCCGCAGTTTGACTACCCTGATCAAATGGGCGAACAGGCTCTGGAACATCGGCTAGACCCGCAACAGGAGCACTAGCAGATCTCCTTAGAGGAGATCCAACACCTGCCGTCGGAGTGCTAGCGGGAGGAATTTTTGCATCTTCGTCATCATCGTTGCCTTTAGCAACAACAGGCGCCTCTGGTAGAGGGGTTTCATTCCTCCACGCTGCCATAGCTTCAGGTCCAGCCAGCCGATAAGGCTCTTCCTCTTTTTGAGGTTCAATAATGGGATCAGTTGATGCTATCCCAGGGCTCCGAATGGCTGAAAATCTGTCATCAAAAGATGGAACGCCACCACCAGAATACCCATGCACACCACCTCCAGTAGATACAAATGAAGGTACTGCATAATCACCAGCAGCCCCCACTTTGTAAATTGGGGAGGCTAAGCCTGGTGATCCCATAGTGGCTCTATTATTGATTTTATCGGCCACCTGAATGGCCTGATCAACCATTTTGGTTACATCAGTCGATCCTGCATACGGATCGATTAGATGAGGTGCGGCAGATGTATGAAGAGCTTGTGGAGACATCCTTGATTTGAGAGCTTCTGGGATATATCCATGGACCCCAGCAAACAACAATTCTTGGGCTCCATAGGGCATCCCGCCAACGCCACCCCCGCCATCTTTATGGACAGCGCCGCCATCATGGAAGAACTTACCTGCAAGACCTAGACCAGCCGTCCCTAACCCTAAGATCTGGTTCCATGGATTAGGCGGTGGACCAGTCGTTTGACCCGTCGTGGTGCTTCCTAATTGGGACCCTACACCAGTGCCAATCTGGGCTAACCATTGAGCAACCTGGAATGGATAGGCCTGTTGATTCTGGAACTGACCATAATTAGCATTGTTTTGGGCCTGCTGGGTCTGCTGCTGGAGAGTGCCCGCCCCGATTTGGGCATTCGCGCCTTGCAATGCAGCATTTTGGCCAGATAGGCCAAAGTTTGCTAGCATACCTGCCGCTTGTTGCGGATTCGCTTGGTATTGTTGCTGGGCCGTCTGAAGAGCCTGATTATATCCCTGATTATATAGACCAGCTATGACTGGAGCTTGGGCAAGTTGTTGTTGCCCCGAAAGAACGGCCTGTCCAACAGCATTACGGTTCCCACCCAATGCACCGTTAGAGATCGAATTACCGGTTACTTTTGCTGCCGCTTGTGCATTTTGATTGTTAAACTGTGCTTGTGTAGCGTCGATAACGCTTTGGGTATATGGATTTTGGTAATTCTGGATCTGCTGCTGTGTAAGGGGATTAGCCGCGCCAGCTACCATTCCCCCTGCCGTATTTAGCCAAGGTTGGGCCGAATTCGCAGCAGAATTGATCCCCGCAATGCCCGTATTTTGTTGAGCATTTACAGGGGCTGTAAGCTCACCTGTATAAGCTTGATACGGTGTATTAGCCGCGGCTTGCGCTCTCGCAAGAATATCATTGTAAACCCCAGCCGCCTGTGCATTTGGCGTCGTGGTGCTCGTTGATGTTGTGGTATTCGAACCCTTTCCGATTGTAGCCTCCTATAGGTCCCATTCCACCAATCGGCTCGATTGGCTTAAAAGACCCGGCGGCATGCTGGGCAGTGTTCGTTTAATACTAATACTATATTGAAGATTAAAGCGCTAGTCCTATTGGACGATGCATAAAGTACCCACCAACCGGGTCTCCAAGCTGTCGCTTGTAGAGTTCCAATTTAGCACGGGTTCTTTCGTTTGAAACAACCCCGATTACTAAGGGTAGTTTAAGTTCCTCCGCAGACCGCATTGCGAACTTAATCATGTCTTTTGCATGTGTAGATTTTCGGTATTCTGGAAGAACGTAATTAAATACTTCTTCTAAACAGAATTTATTAGTGTACCAGAATTGACCAATAGTTAAAAGTATCGCGCCCTCAATCTTATCGGGCTTACCTACTATGCCAATAACTCCGTCATTATCTAGTGCCCGATCTACCGTCTCCTCCACTTTATCCATAGCAAGAGGGAATTGACCATTTTCCTCATGGTTCTGTCGGCAGATATCAAGAATAACGGATTTATGGCGTGGCGCAGCTTTGACAACCGGGAGCGTGACAAGCATCTTAATTCACTGTCGATTGTTTCGTGTTCTTCTCAATTATATCACTCAGCATATCACGTAATTGCTGGGCACAACGTAGATCCAGCCTCAACCTAGAGGCAATGATTAAATCTACAGGAACAGCCCCCCCAACTTCTTCTGGGGTAAATCTAGCCGTTGCCATAGTGATATTCAAAACCCCATTCAGAAAACCAATACCCACAACATCATTAATAAATATAACAGGAACATTATCCGTATCTTTAATCTTCAGCGGCGCGCTGTCAGTCATGATTAGTCCTTTGCTGGCCTTGGCAACTTCGCCAAGGTTTTAATATGATCTTTACGCATCAACATAACAAAATGATCAAGTATCTTATGGCCGGTATCTAGATCTCCGCCCCCTATATGGCGAACCGTTTCTGGGCTTACGACGAATTCACCACCAGCCGTAATACATGGAACCGGTTTAGCCTTTTCGGTCCGTCCCCCAGATTTCCTTGGGGAATGCTTTCCTCTTTCTCCAAACAGCTGATTTGCCTTTTCCATACCTGCATCCGTATTATTTTCCCCTAAATGGGAAATAAAATCGGCTGGAAATACATAAGCCCCGTCGGGGACATTCATTTCGTGGACATCAGTACGGCCAGGTTCTTCACCCTTAATAGGTCCAAGATGGACCTTACCGCCAGAGGCTCTCTTAGCCTTTCTAGCTACGGATAAAGCTATGGCTATAGCTTGACTATTAGCCCTTTTCTTACCGAATTTATCCTTAGTGTGTTCATAGGTTTCACCACTATGAAGCTCACGGATATTATCTGAAACTGACGAAGATGGATTAAGTGGCATATTAAACCGGATTATTTATTGTATATGAAAAAGTTTCCGTTCCAGCTGCATTTGTCGCATTTGCCGTAGCTACAGTAAATCCAACTCCAGAAGTTACAGATGAAATATACAACGATTTTACACTCCCTTGCAATGTACCCGCAGAAGCGTTTGTAGCCATTATTTGAGGGATAGAATTTGTTTGAGTTCGCACATCTGCAACATTATAGGTTGCGGCCGCCGGCATCGTAAATGACCCTGTCGCCCTTGGAATGGCGTTCTTCCAAATAGTAACCAATTGCCCGAGATAATTAACTCCACTTAATAAGTTGGTTACTACATCCTGTAAGCCCCCCCCTACAGGGGAATTCTGCTCAAATGCCATTATTTCCTACCTGTCGAAGAATATCTAAATCTAATGCGCCCTAACCGCCAAAATGAACCAGAATCTGCACTTTGTACAGTTAGAGAGACCTGTCTACCCCTAAACCTCACATCAACATATTTAGTTGATTGAGTGACAGTATAAGGCCCAAAAGTGCGGGGTGTTTCGCCAGGATAGTTAACTACATTAAAGGTCAATTGTATTTGCGCGCCCGTCGTTGAACCCGCATAAGTTTCCCAAATGAAATCAGGGTATACCTTATCGATAGCGACAAAATCCTCCCCCGAAGTCAGCATGAAATAAGATGTCGTAAAACTGGATACTAACGGCTGCCCATCGGCATCGTTGGTCGTTTCTTGCTGATACACAATCCCACTAGGATTGGCTGAAATAGGATTGCCAAATACCGATTGGTCAATCCATGCGGACCTCGGTAACAACCCATAATCCCAGGGTTGACCAGGCTCAGTAATGTTCCATTTAACGTAGGAATCACATTCTCCACTAGCACTTGCCAGAGAAGGATATAAGAAGCCCACCTCATTAAATGGAGTATTTGGCATTGCCCGAACATTCTGGGCAAATGTCTTGTTGAAATTTTGATATACAGCATCCCATACTGGGCACGGAACTACGTGCACGCCCCCACCATCATAAGCGTAGAAATTTGAGACTCCCATCCAATACATGCCCCCACGCATTTTAATGATGGAATGCCTGCCTGCCGCCCCAGCACCTGCTCCTATTTGGGTAAATCCATATACATCTGGCTGACCTATGTAGTTCATTGCCCACATATCCAGATCTGTCCAAATATAATTTTGGTTAGCAGATCCAGCGACACCCGCACGGATTTCAGACCCTATTGGAATACGGAAACCGCCAGAGAAATTGGTGTCTGTAGGGTTCCAATCAAAAAAGTCTTGAGAATTAGACCATTGAATCCACATAGGGTCTTGATGGACGCCTATCTTCTCGACGACTGACGATCCATAAGCCACTAATATTTGTTGCGATGTCGAAACAAATATTCCTGAATTGAATATTGGACCAGAAGATACGAGTGACAGATTTTGAAATCCCCCTGTAGGATCATAATAATATATTCCACCATTAGCTGGGCAACCTAAAACCAATTGACCCCAATTGTCAGAGGTCCAATCTGTCGCGGTAATCGGTATACCTACTTGAACCGTAGGTGCTACCCCGGAGCCATATGCTCCCACCCCATAAGGGCCAATTCCGTATCCCGTACCTCCCGCAGGAGGACCTAAAGCTATATAATAAACTAACTGCGCTTTCCCTGCATTCATAGAGACTGTCGCAGCAGATGCTGCCAAGGCATTCGCCTGGATAGAGAAATTATCAGCATTTACGATAGCTGTGGCAGGGTAAGTTCCAAAAACGGTTATACCGCCTACACTTGTAGGAATTGAGAACACTATTTTGTCCCCAACCACCATTCCGTGTTTTACCAACTTCACATTTACAATGGCGCTATTCGTAGATGTCGTAAATGCAGGAACTGTACCTGCATTATTCACAGTTGAAGTCGCAGCCGTCTGCGTCTCTATCTGATAGGAGTTGGTTCCAGTTATTAACGTAATAGGATAAAGACCAGATAAAATTATACCACCTACCGAAATAGGGGTGTTGAAGAACACCGAATCAAATGTGGTGACATTTGTGATGTTCGTATCTTTGATGATAACTTTTTTTGTATTTATTACGGTCGAGAAATTAGGAGTAAAATTGGATGTGAGAGTTTGAGGGGTAATATCTTGAAAAGAGCCCGCAGTAATAACGCCAAAAACAGTCGTCGACCCAATAGATAAATGATTTACAGAGTTCAAGTCTTGCCAAGCATGCAAGTCCCTTGGAACGCCACTCACTGTAAATGAATAGAACTTAGACCAGCCTCCATATTTTTGGGCCAAAGAATCTTTAAATCTAATAAGTTGACTTTCGGAAATCCCAGCCTCGTTTAGGGTCGGAGTAGTATCGACCGAAACACCTGGACGTAATTTTACTTCCCCGAAAGGCATTATCACCCAGCCCGTATTAAGGTGATACCTGCAACAACACCGGTTCCTATCAACCCAATAGGAGTACTTGTTCCACCTTGCGCTATTCCTGTGAATGAAGAGGTCGCATTAGCTGTAATTGATAAAGATGCATTGCCCGATATTCCAAAGGCGCCACCACCGCCAACTCCCACTCCAGATGTGCCTCCTAAAACCACGTTAATTGCGAAGCCACTTGCACTCACGTTTGTTGATACGGTTCCAGATGGTGTATATGGAGGAAGATTCGCCGTTAGTAACGTTCTAGATTGCGTAGATTTGATTGAAAATAATGTATCGCCATCCAGACCAGATCCTGCTGTTGTTAGACGACTTGTTCCTTGGTTCAAAGTGTATCTTGAAACACCCCTCAGATCTGGAAGGGTATTCCCACCAAGTTTAGTATTTAAATATGGATATGTAACTGCGCTGAAAGTGCCTCCGTTGCAAAGTAAGAATGGCGGCTTAGTGCATGTGGTAATCCATGCGGGAACTGTGCTTTGAGCAATATCTAAGTATGATCCAATGGGAGGTAGATCGACAAACCTAACATTGGTACCATCATTATAAATTCTCTGACTTATTCCTTGATCAACCGCTATAATCTCTCCGACACCAGCTGCTCGAAAGTTTAATACAAATGCACCTGTGGTTAGATTAGTTACTATTATAGGACCTGGTAGTGGTAGTGTTACCTGAACATTAGCAGTCAATGTTCCAGTAAAAACAAGCACTGAATTTTGAGATTGAGACGGTCCTGCGGAAGGAGTTACCGTACCTGTTGGTGATGTCAAAGTAACCGGCGTGTTAGACACACTGACCGTTTGAACCCCACCGAAAAATCCATCTATGGCAGTAAAGTCAGCATTTAATGGCACATCCCAGGTATCAACATTACTACCATGCAGCGGGACTGCGAGAGCTATATTAACTGTTGTCGGATCTGCCACTGTACTATCCTATAAATTAGGTGCGAGGAGGTGTAGCAATTGGAGAAGGCTGACTTGGGCTCCAACCTTCAGATGTGAATTTCTTCCTGGCTTCTTCAACCATCGCTGATTTAATCAGATCTTCGTAATGCCCCTTCCAATTCACTGCTTGGGCTGGATTGTCTCCAGAGGCACTAAAGTTTTGCTGGTATGCCGCCGCATAAATCATAGAAGCCGCAATCAACAAATCAGGAAGGTATGTTGATATGAACGTAGTTTGATTTGTCGACGACAAGGATGGAGGTCTTTGTGTACCTGTAATCTCTAATGTGTATGCCGCATTAGGCCATGGAGCTAAAACAGCAGTTGATTGAGTCACACGACCAAAATATTGCGGGATTCCAGATCCAGTTGAATTTGGGAAAAGGAAATCACAAGTTTCTTTGGTGGTCGGAGTAAGAGGATATCGAGTTCCAGCTTCAGGATTTGTTGTTCCAGACGGGCTAATCACATTGATGGATTCGACAACAAAAAAGGCATTGCTCCAATTTATCTGCCGGGTATTTATTGCAGTTACAAAAGAAGAATCGGTAATTACCGCGCCTAAGAAATCTAGTTCTCGGCAAATCCTTTGCTCTGCATCATCAATCATACTCGGCAGTATCTGCTGATAGTTGGTATCACTAACCCCAATATCCATTAGGTTAGCTATTGTGGCTGTATATGTGGAGTATGTTAGTGACATTAGTTAAACCCAAACTCGGCAATCAGAATACCTGAACCGCCCGCACCACCTGAACTGCCACTGGTTCCTGCAGTACCACCAGCAGCAGTGGTGCCAACGGTATAAGTATATGAAGCTGCTGGGGATTGAATAAATGCTACGCAGGTCGCGCCAGATCCACCCCCAGCTCCCCCATATCCTCCTGTATCTGCTCCCCCTCCTTGCCCACCTGATCCGCTTTTTAAAGCCGCAGCCGATCCAGAAACATTACCGTAATTCTTAGCTCCAGCACCCCCGCGCGTTGAAACGCCTCCAGAAGCTCCGCTGGATGGAACAGTAGCAGATGATTGATTAAGAGCTAGACCATCGCCACCATTAACAGAATCTGTACATGTTCCAGATCCGCTTATTGATCCTCCTGTACCTCCATTACCAGTTCCAAGTGACCCCCCAGCTCCACCACCAGCTTGATAAACTGGCGTAGTACACGCAGTACCTGCTGTATTAAGACAAGTAGGATTTCCTGCTGTTCCTGTGCCAGCTGCCGCACTTCCACCACCTGATCCACCACCACCACCACCTACCAACGTAAATTTGGCCCATGCAGCCCCTGTCGGGGTTGTAATAGTTCCAGAACCAGCAGTTTTTACTTGGTACTTATTCGCACCCATCGAATTATCCGATGCGACTGTGCAAGTACCTGTTGTTGAAATATTACATGTTCCAGTAACGGCGATACCAACACCAGCTACAATGGTCACATTGCTTACTGACCCCACACTCCCCCATGCGGGCGTACTGGCACCCATTGTTAGAACTTGGCCGTTAGTACCAGGAGCTAGAACCTGCCATCCACCACCCGCTCGATAAAGAACATTACCGGTAGCAGATCCAATTACGTCTAGAACTGTGGAAGGGGTTGTTGCTATAGGAACAGCAGATCCACCAGAGGTGTTTGCGAGAACTGTACCATTGGCGATATTGGCCAAACTAATCGTGCCTGTAGTGACAATTGGACCACCGGTAAGCCCCGCTCCAGTAGCAACATTAGTGACGGTTCCTGTGCCACTTATTGTGGCCCAAGATGGATTAGCTGCCGCACCGTTTGTAGTTAGAACCTGTCCTGAAGTTCCCGGTGAAAGAACCGACCAGTTTGATGCTCCACGATATAAAACCATGCCTTGAGTGGCACCAACCATATCCAAAACGTTTGAAGCCGATAACGCAGAGGGAACGGATGTACCGCCGGAGTTATTTGCAAGGATTGAATTATTAGAAATAGAAGGTAACTGAGATAGAGTTGCTGACCCTGCTATATCGGTAAAGTTAGGCTGTATCGCACTAGGAACGCCTGTTGTAGATATTTGATTTATCCATCGGCTAGCAACAGCGGCTAATGATTGAACCCCGCCCAAGGTTGTTGAAGAGGGATTTGGCAGGTCTGCGCCAACTAAGGCTCTAAATGTAGGCTGAGCTGCTGCTCCAGTTCCAGGCCCCGCAAAAACAGTGTTCGCTGTCTGAGTTGCCAAAGTTCCTGTGAGTGTACCACTTGCAACGACAGGAGATCCTGTAACTGTAATAAATGACGGAAGCGACAATCCAACTGAAGAAACTGTTCCTATAACATTTCCCCAAGTAGGATCATTACCAGCTCCATTTGCAGTCAAAATCTGACCTAATGTTCCAGGTGTAAGAATTGACCAACCAGCAGCACCACGATAGAGCAGACTGCCACGCGTTGAACCGATAAAATCAAAAACACTAGATACAGAATTTGCAGCAGGAGCTGCACTGCCACCCGAAATGTTGCTTAAGATCGTTCCATTAGAAATCGGTTGCAAAACACCCGGCGTTAGTAATACCGGGCCTGGCTGACCAAGAGCTAACCCACTATTCCCACAAAATTCACCCGGATTGAATTGGCCTGAACAAGATGCCCAAGACAAGTTCGATGAACTTATAAGAAGAGAAAAACAAAATAGTGATGCCGTGAATATCTTTTTCATGCTGATTGATACCATCCACCAGAAGCTAACGGACTAAGCTCCAACCACCCATATGCAGAGTTGATGACCATCGTCGACAATCCGTCGCACAATTGACCACCTGTAAAACTAATTGTTATCGGATTGGTCGCTGCATCCCCCTTCAGATCCTTAAAGAAAACCGGAATAGGTTGAAGGGAGGAAGCACCTAGAACGGCATAACTTGCCGATGATATCGTCTTGTTAAACAAGATTCTGGTATCTGAAGTTAGAACATTATATGGCGATCCCAGAGTGGCACCGGAAGTAATAATTGTTGGTGTTCCGAGAACCTGCGCATTTAATAGAATAGCTAGAAGAGATGAAGTAATCGAATAGTTGACGCCCAGATTAGGGTCTCCTGGAGCAACTATCTCGAATAACTCTGTTCCGTCAAAACCAGTACTATTGTAAACGGGAAGATCGGTCATTTGACCGCCCGCGAAAGTATCCAGCGCTGGTACGAATGGAGCGCTCACATCTCACCTCATGTAAAATATTTGGAGTATTGCAAGCGCCTGGCAAAGGCTTGCTTGGTCCCATTTTGGGTTTGCAAGTATCTTGGTGCCCCACACTGAACTAAACGATCCCAAGCCTCATCGGCGGGATAGGCTTCAGGTCGTGCATTAAGTAACCCAGGCGGGTCCGGAGGTAGTATTACGGTCCCTAACTGTCTTTGAGGCGTATCGAGACATGGCTGACAAACGAGAATTCTCGTGTTGAAAAGGCCAAGACCGCGCCACTGTAACTGCCACGAAAGATCTTCAAGGTTCCCAATAAAATTACACCGAGCACAAGTTGCCCACCCCCTAGGAGAGGTAGGATCGGTACTCGCCATACGTGGGTGCGGGCGCCATGCCATGGTATTCGCTCAAGAAGCGAAGCCGGCATGGCCTCTAAAGATATTGCCCGCGCAGCGTGGGGGCAAATCATCTATAACATAGGATTATCTGGGATAATAGCGCTGAAGAGGAGGACTCAAACTGAGATTAACCACTTCAATATCCTGGGACGCCGCTACAGTCCAAGCATCCATAGCATCCTGCTTGCGTAATGCCTCTAAATTAGGGGCATATGTACGGGATAATCTATGGGCCAAACCCGCAACCAAGGCATCCAACCACCTCTCGGGCAAATCTGGGGTTTCCCCTGCAGGAAGATTGGCATCCTGGATCTGAACTGCCCGGTAATATCCGAATGTATATGGCCCATTACTATCTGGAACAGGCCAGAACGTTATAGTTGGTGTAATTTGGCGATTAAACCAATATTGGGTAGGTGGACCAGGAGTGTTCGGATTGGAAAGGGAGGAGAATTCTGTACGGGATAATTGGGTTATATACCTATTATTCTGACCGTACTGAGAACCTGCATTTGTGGTTATATACCCATCCAGAACTAATATAGTTTTTTGAGGTAGGGTATATGTTGCAGTCCCCGATACTAATGGAATTGTATCTAGTTCTACTTTCCAAAGGTTGACCTGCTTATTGTTCCATTCAATGAACAGTAAGTTCAGTTCCCTTCTTGCAGTCAGCCAGTGTTCTTGACGCAATTCAGGTAGTTTGACGTTAACTCTTTCAAAAGCAGAAATAACACTTTCGCCATTTGATAGAGAGAAATTATAGGTGCCACTACTTGTCATGAATCGTTATCCGAAAACATATTTATAACGAGTAACGCACCTATACCAATTATGGCTGGCAATAGTATCCAAGCCAAAATGCAAAGAACGTGGGTTATTATGGTACCCATCTTAGGGTAGCCACACCTTGTGCGCCTTCGCCACCCGCGCCCGTCATAGGATCGGGTCCACCACCACCGCCGCCGCCGCAGTAACCGATTGTAGGGGCACCGCCTGCTGTAGCTGGAGCTGTATCACCACCTTGACCGCCATTGCCGAACGGTGAAGGGGCGCCCCCCCCTCCTGCCGAAGCTCCGCTGCCAGGACCTAACGATTTGAATAGACCGTTTGAAAACCCATAGGAAGCTGCAAGAGGTGTACCTGGCATAATCGGATCGTCGCCGCCGCCGTTTCCCCCTCCGGAACCACCACCAGTATCATTAAACCTAGGGATAGTTTTATTATCTCGTTTAAGGCCACCTGCTAACGGTCCTGCACCGAGGCCGCCTACTCCATTGCGACCGCCACCTACTCCACCTAGTCCAGGGAACAAAGCTCCAGCGCCCGGACCGCCGCCACCACCATTAAGTGGTTGGAATGACGCAATACCTCCAGTGATTTTCAGGTCTTCACCATCTCCGCCATCACCACCTCCTGCGGTACCGGCTTTACCCCCTTTAGGAATAAAGATTGTTAGATTATAACCATAACTAACAGGAAGACGATAATTCTTAACCCACTCACCACTTCCACCTGCACCACCGCCAGAGGCTTTTACCTTGCGGCCGCCACCGCCGCCGCCACCGCCTGCACAAGCATCAATATAGACTTCTGATACCCCATAAGGAGGCTTCCAGGTGTTATTACCGGTTTTGGTGATAGTAATAAAACCGGCATTTATTGGGGAAGCCATCAAAAATGAGAAGAATGTGATAGGTATAAAAATCTTTCTCATCTTATGAACCCCAATAAATTATGTACAGACAACCATCAGCGCCATTGCCGCCGACGGCATTACCGCCACCACCTGAGGCACCTGCACCACAAGCACCAGCCTGAGGTGAGTTGCCGGGATCGCCTGAGTTTGGACCGTATCCACCTATACCAAATAACGAGTTTGCACCCGGACCACCGCCAGCAGCACCACCGGTGCTATTTGTGATTGCCTGCCAAAAGTAATTTGCGCCGCCGGTTAGGCCAGCAGGGGAGCTAATAGCTCCACCACCGGCACCACCTGCTCCGGGGATGACACCGCTAAGTGAGTAGTATGAGGCTCCACCGGAAAACCCGGAGGACGATCCAGATCCATAATAAAGTAGACCACCGCCATCGCCGCCGGTCCCACCTATACTAAACCCGGGGAACCCACCCTTGCCTGCTGGCATACTTGGAAAGTTGCTTACAACCCCACCAGGACCATGCGCACCAGAGAGGTAGACAGCGTTGCCGTCTGTTCCTTGGAAACCAACACCGCCACCGGTGCCGCCCTGACCAATCGAAATTGAAAGCACTTCGCCTGGAGTAACTGGAAGCGCATAGGCGTAGGATTGAATGCATTGCCCTGAACCGCCGCCACCGCCACCCGCTCCGAATGACTGTCCGCCGCCACCGCCACCACCCGCGCCGCATCCATACGGATAAACTACATAAACACCTGGGGGCACAGTCCAACTGTAACCTCCAACCGATGTAAATGAGACTACTTTTTGTTTTAATGGTGGAAATGGCCCAATTATATCTGCTTTAGTTGGCGACAACGAAAAAATACAAACGACTGCTGTCAGTAACATCTTTTTCATAGAAACGTTCCTTACTGACTTATTAAGACGTAAGTGTTGCCGGTAGTTGGCCCAGTAACATTGACCGCATCAGTCAAGACAACTCCCCCTGAATTGCAGGAGATAGATTGACCAGAAATAATCTGAATTGAATTTGATAAAGTCGCGCTCCCCAACGTACCAAAATAGAAATACATAGTTTCAGAGGAGGTATTCTGGATCAGACATCCCTTGCGGGTTCCACTTGCTGCAAGTGCAGTTTGGAATGTATTTCCAGTTGCAATCGTTGAATTTGTCGTTGTAGTGGTAGCCGGGGACGGAAGAATCGAACTATCGCTCGATACAGTTACTCTAGGAATCCCGACACCGCTTACGCCGGTTCCTGTAACAACGTTATTCCCACCAAACTGCGTTACATTAACATTTGATGTACCGCCGCCGCCACCACTCCCCGTATCGCAAAGCTTTCCGGTCGTATCCACCGTAAGATAAGCAGGCTTCCCATTCACAATGGTAGTTGGTGTGGTTCCACAGCTGGTAACACCATATACGAATACTTGCGCATTACTTGGACCACTAATCGCGAAAGAAAAAATGACTGCAATAAACGCGAGTAGGTGTTTTTTCATGGTGATGCCAACCCTGCTTGCAGTGCTCTGAACCAGACTGTTCCGGTCCCTGAATTTGTCGTTAGGCGAATAGCAGTGATGGGGGATGTTGAAGATGTTTCAATGCTAGCTGATGCGCCATTGATCACAGCGTCTGTCCAAGGAAGAGGGTAAGACAGACCTGCCCTTAGATTATTAGGGTCATCGTAAGTGTGCTCAACCGTGAAGTTAACTGCACCGCTTCGAAGCTCAACCGAATACCCAAGGCTGAATGGCGTAGCGTTCCAGTTGATGATCTGCCATAGGCTAGAACCAACACCATTAGTACCAATCGTGATTGTTCCCGCCACAGAACCTGTATGAGTAACTTTCGTTACAGTCAGAAAATCAAGATTGGATTGGGCAACACTGCCGTTTGATCCAGAAAACGTTTCACTGATTGCAGCACCTGACTGATTTGTTCCAGTCACTGTGAACGTGATACCACTATCATTACCTCCAGACGTGATAATGACGCGCCTCTGAACATCCATCGTCGCCACACCATTAGCGACCAAAGAACCATTCAAAAGAATGGTCCCTGCACCAGGCGACTGAGACAGAGAGATTCCGTTAGAAACAGCTGCAACTAAAGTCTGAGAAAAGATAATAGGTTGACCCATAATTATCTTTCCCCATCAACAGAAATATCTGGAAACTTTTTGTGAACAGCAGCTCGTACCCTAGCCTTTAGCTCCGGATATCCATGCTGACTTACCCTCGCAAGAGCATTACGAGCGTGAGAAGCGTCCTCAATCGGATAGCTTCTATCCGGACCAGCAAATTTGCTATCCGGAAGTTCATTACGTTCAGATGATGTAAGTTTAGACATTGTCGGCAACTCTCCAGTTGTATCGAGTAAGCTGGCGAGTGCCGATCAATGATTAGCCTAAGTCGGCTGACCAGCTATTAGCTTAGTCCGGCTGACCGTGAGCTTTCTCGTCGGCTTTACCACCTGAATGAGCGCTCGAAAGAGGATGTTTATCAGCACCAACACGGCCACCCATCTTACGACCTGGACGATGAAGGCGATCCATACGATGTTTCGCAATTTTGCCTTCCGGCTCGCCAACATGCTTCTTCTTATGAACCTTGCCGCCGCGCTTGCGCTCATCAGCTTCTTCAAAAACATCCGGATTTCCCGAAACTCTCATACCAACGCGGCCACCATCGTCACGATGATGTTTCTTGTGGCCTTCTTTGTGCTTTTCGTGATGTCTTGCGCGGCTCATATCTTATTCCTTTTCAGATCACCCGGGTCCGTGGGCTCGGTGCGGAATACCGCAATCAAAGAAGGGTTGATGGACGCTCTGTAGAAACAAGAACATAATCAACAAGAAGGGTGTTAAGTGCGGCAGTTCCGTTAGCAACAGCGAGGGTAAGATTAAGGTTCGTCGTTGGCATATTAGTTGTCGCCAACGCTCCTACTTTAGCGTTGTTTAAATAAACCGTAATCGTGCTGTCTCCATTGTAATGGAGGCCAACATTGACATACGCCAAATTTGAAAGTGTCCCGATATTTAAGCTGCTAGTTACAGAAGCCTTGGTAACATTGGCCACAAGTGAGGTGCTCGCTGCGGCCTTCGAAAAGTAAACACCATTAGTAACCGTTAGTGGCGTTGTGGTGGTCTGGATTAAGCCAAGAATCAGGGCAGCATTAGTTGCGCTGTCGACGCTAAATCTTGCCTTTAGCCACCATTTATTCCCTGCAATAAGGCCAAACGTAGCAGCCTTTAATTGAAGTGAGTTTAGATCATTATTAGCCGCAGAGTTGACCATGGACAGAATACCGCCGTCCACAGCTCCCGATGCTAAAATAGAATTTGTTACCACACCAGTGGCAGTGTTCGTCCAATCACCCGCTGTATAGACATCAAAATCATTGAAGTACGTATGGAACACAGTTGGATCTGGCGCCCCATACGACTGCATCACCGTATCCAGTGCAGCGTTGGTGATTCCCGACGGGATATTTGTCGTACTAATGTTGGTCACTTCAAATCTCCAATCGGGAGGCCTTCTTCAGAAGAATCCCAAACTCTTACGAGGTTGGGAATTCACCCCATGCAGCGCGCGGATCGTTAAATCCAAACGAATAACGCTCATACGCCTTCACAAGAAGGTTGTCCGTGATGTTGTCGACCCACATGTCCGACTCATACGGAATACGGAGCATATGAATAAGGCCTTCAATGTTCGTGGTAAGGAACCACGCAAAGGCCGAGGTGAGGAAGTCGAGAACAATGAATCCTTCAGGAAGACCGCCCGACAAGCTCAGAACTGCGTTGACGTCATTCTGTGCCGTACCAGGACGCAATTCAGTCTTACAGAGACGGATCGCCACCTGTTCTAATTGAGTCGGCACAACCAATCTTTTTGCACGAGACAGAATACGCAGACCACGTTCGTTCACGAACTGGTTACGAACTGCCGTCATGTCCGCCAGAAGGGAGGATTCGTTCAAAGACTTAGGAACAGCAGAGGTATTCGCCCACACACCACCATCATAAGGATGGGATACCGAGAACAATGGCTGACCATCACCAATCTGTGAAGGATTGTAGACGTTGCCAAGGTTCAGGACGTTAGCACCCTGAATTTCCTTAAACTGCGCGAATGATTCCTGCAGCTTTAGGTTCGTTGGGTTGAACTGCGCCTTGTAAAGATTGTCGTCGATTGCCTTACGGGTAATCGCGTAACCAAGTGCGATTTCAATGTGGACGAAAGCCCACGTGAACCTCTCACCCGCATTGTTATCGAAGTTAGTGGCCGCACCTTCGTTCTTAAGGAACGGAAGACCAACGAAGGCCATCTGGGTTGATCGCTCAACGGCCATGTTCGACTGATGGGTCTTGAAAACCTTATCCCACTGACGCGGGATCATTTCATACGAGCCACGGACGTCAAAAAGTCCCGGCAGGAGTTCGGAGCGAATATTAGCTAATGCTACGGGCATCTATCAATCCTCGTTAATGCTGCGAATTAAGCGACGCCAGTCAGCTGTTTGAATCGCTGATTGTTGAAGGTGACAAACACCCAATTGTAGGCTGAGGTCGTGTCTGACCCATTGCCTACGCCACCAAAATTATCGGGGGAGCCGAAAAGGCCCACGATCTGGAATGGCAAAGTGTTTGTGGTGGATATGGTGGACTGATCTAGGGTGAAACCCGAAAGTGCACCGCCGAATGTCGATCCAGTACCGGTAGAAAAGCCAATGTTCTGGCCAATTGCAGTAGCTGGAATGTTGGTATTGGTTGCGGCCGCAAGGAAAATGGCGCTTGGGGCTTCAATGATGTAAGCCGTGACATCACCCCCAGCAGAACCGGGATAGAACGGAGACCAGGTCGGCGCACCGCCGGTTGCCGGAATCAGCATGCAACCCTGGAAAATGCCGTCTAGGGGAGCAGTAGTGCTCGACGCCTGTGCGACATATTTGGTGGTCGCCACTTTTTGGACGGGGTCACCAAAGTAAATTGCGGTTGTGTTGCTGGAGGCCACAAGACGGGTCGACAGCTGATAATCAACTGCGCCGCCGGGCAAGTACCCAGCATGTTTGAATCCAAATGCGGTTTGAGTATTAGCCATGACTGTCGAACAAGCTCCAAGTTGGAGGCTTCCCCTGACAGGCTCTGTCTGGATGGTGGGCCGGGTTAAATCCGCGCGGCTTCGGCGGTCCTCATCCGGGCTTCCGGATATTCATCAAATGACTTGCGCGCCATTTGGAACTTTATGAAAGTCATATACAACTAAATTTTGTTCCACGTCAAGTAAAGACATCAAACTCTTTTTTAATGGTATTAATAAATATTTTCCCAGTTTTTTTATATACTATCTTTGCTCTAGGAGAGAGATTCCTACAAAAAGAGCATGACTCGATGCGACCGCCTTCTAAATGAAGAGATTTTTTGATCTGTTCTGGAGTTCTTCCTTCATATATTCCGCATTCACATTGAACACACCATATCGGACTATCATTGCTCTTTAGTTTCCATTTAAGTCGTTTTATTTCCTCTGGATGAATAACTCCAATAACCTTTATGCTACCTATTTTTCTTCCCCTGAAATCTTTCATTTCCGGTGGTGTAGCAATTATTTGAGGAAGCTCCTTAGTCTTCGCAGTTTTGCCTTGAGCCCATTCCTCAACTATGAGGCGAGCAAATCCTTTTATTTGAGTATCTGACATACTATTTGTCGGTGTAAATTTTCTAATAACATTGGAATGAATACGGGCTTTTATACTGTACATACTTAGTCTGATCTGATCCTTACTATTGGGATATCTTAGGTAAAAATCATCGCCATCTTTAAAAGCAAATTCGAATCCTATAGAAACAAGCTCAGTCATAAGTTTTTGAAGAACAATAGATCTATATTCGTCTGAAAGATTGCTGACATATGTACGTTCTGGTTTTTCCTTTTTAGATAAGAAAAGACAATCCAATCCTGTTTTCTTCTTACCCATCTAAAAGAACCCTATTGCGGATTATGTGCCTCAACCATCCTCTGCATAGCCTTCTTCCAATTATCATCTGGTCCTATGAGGACTTGAAGATCCAGAAATTTATGTTCTGAATCACTTGGCACACAGATCAGGTTCACACTCGGCATAACCGTCGGCCAGATATTGGTCTTATTCCCAAAAGCGTTATTTGGATTGAAATAAGGTCCGATAGACCAATAAGCGGTATATCCTATTTGTTGAAGAACATCCCAAATCTCGGATGAATCCTCTCCGTTATTTTCCACATAAAGAATTGGGTAACACAGCTTAATGGTTTCTGATGCCCCTCGGATTACTTCCGATTCCATACCCTCCACATCAATTTTAATAAGTGATGGTGATAGGTCAGAGCAGAATGAGTCGATGGTGATCGTGTCCACTTCACCATTATGTTCAGGGAAGATGGAGCCTATATTTAGAGACTTAGCCCCAAAGTTAAATTCGGTATCATCAGTTGGGAGTGTTGGGAGAGATCTTCTACCGTTCTTGGCACTAATAGCCTTATTATCCCAAATCACATTGCCTAGTTTGTTGAGATGGATATTGGCCTCAAGGATCCTCTCAAGACGGGGCTGGGCTTCGAATGCGAATACTTTGCCATCCTTTCCGACCATCCTGGAGAATGGAACAGTATGGGTTCCAATATTGGCCCCTACATCGATCACAGTATCGCCGGGCTTAATAAACTTACTCAGAAGGTCTATTTCGAACTCACACCATTCCCCGTAGTTCTCTAATGAACGACCGATGAAAGTATCGTTCGGGTTATAGATGAATAGACCGTGCTTGCAGGCCTTACCCTTCAGAACTGGATTCTCCTTCAAAATAGGGGCTTTTGCCAATTCATCGTTCTGAGACTCCTCTAACTGCTTCTTCTTATCATTCGCCCAAGTCACATAAGTATCGGAGTATTCGTGAGGGCCAACATGTACCATCTTATGGTGAGTGGCCGCCCATACCTTGCCACCGCATTCAATCCATCGTCGACCGAATGAAATATCCTCGGATACCCGCCCTCTCTCAGGGTCGTTCATGCAACTGAATGCAGTAATGAGCCTGGTCATTCCCTCGTTTTTTAGGAATGTCTGCTCAACAGCATTGTACCGGGTATCGATCAGCTCTGGCATCTTTTCGAGCATAGTGTCGATAGCATCCCGCCTGATCAGGAAGCAACCACACCCAAGCCCCTGAACCTCTAGGAATGGCCCTCTAGTCTCGGGATTGGCCACACCTGATGCGGCCCACTGCCGATCCATAGTCTTCTTAGGGTACATAGCCCCAACAACAGGCTCATTAAACAGAAGCATGTCCATGACCACATCGGGCATGAATCCCATATCGTCATCGATGAACAATAGATGGGAATACTGCTTCTGCTTATCGTACCAATAGGTAAGAGCGAAGTTCCGAACCCACTCAATATCCGGGCTCGATATCGCCGACACACCCACCTTAATTCCCTTTGCTTCAAGGAAGCTTCGGAGAGCGTGGGTGGTCAGAAAGGTCGTTGCGGTAAGCTGGTTTTTATAGGTCGGGACAAATATGAAGATGGTCGTCATTTTTTTGTTTAAATCCACGTTTGAGAGGATCAGTAGCTACACCGTCTACATGAACTAAATATCTCATATAACCTGCATATCGGCTCCACTCTCCATGCGGAGCAGCAAGCGGAAATATCGAATCTCTTGTCAAATCTGACACCCAATCATCTAGTCCAAGAAAAGATTTGGCATCTTGTAAAGATAGAGATCTTGTCTCTCCTTCAGATAGAAGGAGTTGATCTATTTTTTCTCTATCCATTACCTTTGATAGATCACTTGGAATCGCCTCAGGATAAATCCCAAAGTCCGGCTTAATTCTCCAAATAAGCTCACCCTTTGGGGATTTGGCCAAATGAAAGAAAAGGGAAAGGGCCATACCCTGAACTACATGGGCAATAGCTAATTCTTTGCTGTCCATATTGGAGGTATTAAACCAAGCAAATTTAAAAACTTCATCATGTACATATCCATTAATTGCCCCCTCATCGCTATAAGAAACAGGACGATCTATTGAGGATATCCACTCGTAAAGTGTTTCTTCATCTTTAACGTTAATGGGATATGGAACGCCGTTAACTATCATAGTTCATCATCAGCCGGTTGGTATCCCGAAGGAGCAAGGTCGAGGTTCTTGTCAATAGACATCCTCACATCGGCTCCGGTGCCCTTATATTGCCGTCCAACGTCGAACCCTTCAGGAAGTTTACGAGACAGGCGCAGAGCGTCCGTTTGATCGCGGAGCTGTTGTTTTGCCTTCCGCTCTTCTTCCCTCAAAGCTTCTTGAGTAAGGGCCTCAGGTCGCTCTTCGAGACGGAGACCTTCAATAACGATCTCGCCAACAGTCCCAGGCTTAGTCCATCGACCCGCATGCCTGTTAGCCGGAACAGGACGCCATCCGTTCTCGTAATTTTCGATCTGTGTTCTTGTTACCTCCTCATTTAGTATCGAAACCGGGTTCCATTGGTATGACCATCCATCAGGGATCTCATTGGGGGGAACAAAATATTGATCACCAGTCTGTGTACGACGACGGGTAAGAACCTCTCCATTACGTCCTGTAACAACCATAGCGCCACGACGAGGAGTATGGACAACAGTTTCACGAACAGAATCCCTAGCAGGCTGGCGTGGGGCAGTGCGCATAGGAGCTGGCTCAAACCCAGCTTCAGTCTCGTCTAAATCTACAACCTTCTGTTTCGATGGGCCCGGCGGGCGACCCCTCTTGGCTGCTTTCACTGGTATCTCCGTTTTTTCCTGCATTGATGTCGGATTGTTCATTTATTCCACCTTCCGTTTTATATTTGTTCCTAATATTTAATATGGCTATTTCGGTGCATTCCTGAAACCAAGGCTCAAACCGCTCTATAGACAAACGATCTCTTTCTCTCATCAATTCTTGAGTATGTTCTTTAATATCTTCGCCAAATTGAGAGGTATTTAGATAACCGTTATAAAAATGCTCTATTGGAATCTGAATATTATATTTCTTTCTAATCCTATAGATCGCTAGCTGCATACACGCATGCTTTAGCTTTATGGAGCGCTCTATATCTCCCTGCTCTTCTTCATCTCCTTTAAAAGATACTTCCAACAAGAAATCTCTTTCATTCATTAGTTCCGGAAGATGGTTGATAAGATCTGGTGGGACAAGAGTTTTTGAACCTAAATCATCCTCTAATTTATATATTTCTGTATGAGGTCCCTTATTAGTTTCAATAAAAACCTTTATTTCCCCTTTGAAAACACCATCCTTTTTCAATTTAGAAATAAATTCTTCTGTATACTTATTTATATTATTCATTTGTATACCATCAATCTGATCATCTATTTTCTTAAAACCCTCTTTCATCAGAAGGCCTAGACCGTCGCATAACGGAAGATGGCCTGTGTGTTTCATGTGAAACAATTTATTAACTATGTTACATTACGCATTTGGATTGTTATAACGTCCATCCTTCGACAATTGCTGTTTACGGCGCGCCATCTCCTGAATTCCAATTGGCTCACCTTTTTTCCATCTGTTCTTTCCAGTTGGGTCGTCATAATTCCAAACTAACGTCCCATCTAGAGAAACATCTCGCTCTGCCGGGGTAAGGCTAACCCTATTACCTTGCCCACTCATACCGCCTGATGTAGGGGTTACTTCCGCCACTGGCGCTGTTGGCCGGCGCTGATATTGAGCCTGTCCATCTTGAGTATTTTCTGATTTTTTCAAGCCCAAATACCTTTCAACATGATCAAAATATTCTTTTGAATCTACAGGAACATCATTTCCAACTGCATCCCAATGGGCAGCAACCATCCTGGCGTTTTTCTTGGGATCACGAAGATATTCTGTATGTTCCCTTAACCATGCTTGAGTAGGAGCACTCTTCTCCTGAATGAATTTTTCTATTGGATCTACATATATTTGGTCTTCAACATGATGAGTTTGGCCCTTCTGTTGAGGGGCATTATCTAAATCTATTTTAGACCTTTCCAGATCCCTTAAGTCATATTGAGCATCGGCAATCCTACTTTGGGCTTTTGCCATTGCCGAGCCATCCCCAGCCTCAAAAGCTAATTTATAGTCCCTCTCAGCCGATTCCCTCTCAGCCTTTGCTGCGGCAATTCCCGTAAGGATCGTGGCGCGATTGCTCTCAACCGCTTCCTGCTTACTCTTCTGAACTTCGTGCTCTAGCTTCTGGGACCGCTGAATTGCCTGTTGAGCAACAGTCTCACTAGATGCCACCCGCTGCTGAACTGTGGATAGTGCAGCCTGCTTTTCAGCTAATTGGGATTTCAGAGAGCTGATGAGGTCGTTATCAGTTGATTTATTAACAACTGACGATGCCTCTCCATCCTCTATAATAACTTCAGTTTCACCAGGAATATTACCCAATACTTCTGGATCAATAGTCACAACAATATCTTCATCTACTGGCATATTATTTCCTCTTTAAAATATAGTTATTGGTTTACCAGTAATCACGCGGATCTGCGACCTGCATACGAATATCCACATCTTGGAATAAACGCAGGGTATTACCGTTAAAGAATATTTCCATGCCGTCTGAGGGTCGAACCAATACCCAATCCCCAACCTTAGGCTTCTGGCCATGGAATTGAGCGATCTTATCGTCCTCAAATGCACCGGGGCCCATGGCCACAACCAATGCAATCTTACCCTGAAACCTATCTTCCTGAATTGTTTGATCTGAAAGATATATGCCTCCAGCCGTCTTTTCCGGCTGGATATAGGTCATACACAGGACCTGACTATGGTAAATAGTATCTTTGAAATCACCCAAAGCCCCTAGATGCCGCTCTGTCTCTGACAGTGTAGACTTCGCGATCTCTCGCATTTTCTCTAATGCATTTGACTTGGCCACTAATATTCTCCTTAACTGGCTTATTGGATATCAATAAACGCATATAAAATCGCCACTTCCCAGTCTTTGGGTGAGTGGAAAATTCAGGCTTTACCCTCCAATGAAGAGAGCCATTCCGCCTCTCTGCATACCGATCAAAAGCAGCCCGTGCACCCTCAGCGCAGGACTCAAGTGAATCGTAAAAAGAGAAAAGGTTTCGATGAATTACGGGATTTTTGAGAGAATGGAAATTTATAAGTTCTTTATACTTCAACCCAGTAGGTGACGAATATTTCCACTCAGATGGCTTGTGACCAGTATATTTTGGCTTGTCACAATGTGAGGCTACCGGAAATCTACTCTCAATATATTTAGTGAGTTTATCTACTTCTGCCTGTACGGCATCCATGGGTGCGTCCCTAATATACTTCCTGTCAGCTTTGACAGTATTAATTACCTGTTAGGTCATTATCAATTCTTTCACATTCTTGCAATGCTTCTCTTAAACCTGAAATCTGTCCAGTACAAAACCTGTAATTCTGATCTGTAAGCTGTCCCTGAAGAACAACACTACTAATATCATTTATTCTATCTTTCAGGAATTTTGCCAATACACGTGGCAGCCGGATATCATCTTCAGCGTACAATCTAACTGGCTCGATATTATTCATCGTATTTTCCCACAAGATATTTTATATTCTAAATATATATTTTATATCTTCGTTTGTATCACAATGGGCTTTGGTGGACTAGAGGATGGCATGGGCTCTTCATAGAGCCTGTCCCTTACGGCAGCTATGGCGTCCTTCCATCCCCTCTTGTATGCGCTCTCTACGAGGCTATCGACCATACCCTTGGTTATGGGGTCATCGGGATCGAAGGAGTTTCTATTCATTCCACTAAATTTCAGGTTTGGTCATTTTCGTCCAAAAGATCGCCCGATCCACCGTTACCTGAATTATCATGAAGCAAATTCTGCTTTAGATTGAATTCTGCGATCTTCATACGGAGGGCCTTTAGCTCTAAAGCTATCTGATCTCTGACGTCGCAAGGGTCAGGTTTGACGATATCGAGTATCTTCATTTGCAAACCTCATCCTTGGTTTCTCGCGGGCCGGGCGCTACTCCGGCTATTTCTGGGGTGAATGGTAGTTTTGTGCTCATTAGTGGGCACACCTCATAGGCCCCGGCTACTTGTTCCCCAAATTTGCTGGGACGACCCATTCTGGCGTTAATTCGCCGTTCTACCACTTTGATTGCATGTCTGCTTTCCATGCCGCCGCGAGAATTCTGAAACTAGATTGTGTGGAACGATATCCTTGCACGGGAATGTTCCCTTTGGGTTACGAGGCCGCAGGGTGTCTTTCTGTGATGTACCGATCTCCACACTAACCGATATAGGAGTTCCTCCTAATTTAATTTAGGCTGCTTCTTCATCGCCTTTAATAACTAGATCACGTAATTTTAGTGTGAGAAATGTAAAGTTATTATCGTTGGTATCTGGATTGCAGATAAAGGCGAGTTCCTTATTCCCAAAGCGGGCGCAAACCATAACCTTATCTCCGGGATCGGGCAGTTTAAGACTCTGCTGCGCCTCGCTCATGGGTTACCTGGCCCCGTCGACTTCCTTAAGTGGCTTGGCATACCTGCTCTTGGCCCTACGGCTTTGGGCGATCCTGGCTTCCCCAGCCATTACACCGGCCTCTAGGTCAGGTCCCATCCCTTTACCGTATCCAGGGGCCTCTACAGGTCCACCACGGGCATACCCTTTCTGGGGTTTGCCTCCGGCCTGGATCTGCATGACACGACCGCCCTTATCGAAGGTGATGACACGGGGACGGTCTAGATCCTCGGGTTTCTCGTTCTTGCCTTTATCATGACTAACTTGGGTTCCAAGTCGCCGCCCTTCTTCCCAAGCTGGTCCTGACTTTAGGCGCCCACCTTTAGCCCGCATTTTCCCCTCAGACTCGAGTAGAGAATGCTCGTCTTTGTGGAGGGCTAATACCTTCCTACCGATAGAGTCAATCTTACTGACCTTGCCGCCCTTAGCCCGCATGGGCATAGGGGGCATTCCAGGAGGGGCCCCAGCACCCGGAGGGGGTCCACCAAGGCCAGCTACCGGGGGCAGTCCACCTGGGGGACCTTCCATTGGTGGCATCATGGGAGGCATCGGGGCACTCTTCTCACCACCGATAATAACATTTACATTAGTAGCGCCCTTTTTGACCCTGCCGCCGCTTTTCCGGGCCACGACCCGGTCAGCACGATGTTTGGCTTTTTTCCCCTCAGGGACCATACCGTGCTCTTTTATCATTTTCGAAAAGAGTTTCCGATCTTTCCGTTCTTCTTGCTGAATGCCCCCACCCGCAGCACGACATTGCTTGGTGATGTGGGAAACGCGCTCACGCTCAACTTTGTGTTGGCGATGATCTGAAAAGGGGTGCCGATCCATAGGGTCAATCCTTGAGTGATTGCCCGGCCCGGGCAGGTTTATATGCTTATTCGCAATATCGCATTAAATAACACTATGAGCAAGAACATCATGATCTATTGAGATAGATCATGATCAGAATTCACTATCCCACCGGCTTTTCTCTCATTCAACATTTGTTGCCGATGGCCTAATGAAGCATCATGGACCGTTTTAGCCACAGTCAGAGCATGTTGATTCGCTTTTATAGCATTTGAACGGCTGGCTTCTTTAGCGTCGTTGGCGTGAGTAATCAAGGTTTGGGCCAGTTTTACTGTTTGTAGTTCCTTTTCACTGGCTAATTCTTCCTGCCGATTCTTGGAATCAGTTGCCACCTTAACGGCGTCAATTTCCACTTTCTTAGCCTTTGTGTCGGCCTCTTTTAGTTTAGCTTGGGCCGTCATCATATCTGGGCTAGGACCATTCGATTGTGGCGGCTGAGGCTGAATACGGATGCCCGTGGGATCTTCTTTCATCGAACTTAGAACACGATCTAGAATGTTCGGTATGCTTAAAAATGGCTTAAAATCAGGATCATTCTTCAGCTCAATAAGGGCAATAGATTTCATCAGCCGGTGCATATGGCTGGGAACATTCGGGTCCGATTTTGGTACCAAAGTGTAGGTATTCAACGCCAGAAATAGTTTCTGCTCGTCCCAGAACTTCTTGTATTTCTTATTCCCTCTCCAGAATGATTCAGGGTCTTCCCGGAAAAGATCTGCAATTAGACCTAATTCCTCACTTTGGGCCATATGCATGCCCTTGTGGGCAGCGGCCATAAGCTTAGTCGCTTGCTCGATATGGGCCAACATCGTCCCTACCGGGACATTCTGGATACCCTCCCCTACCGGGACCTCAATTGCCCCACCCGCCTTTTCAGATTGTTGGGTAATTTTATCTATGAGAGAAAGAAGTCCTGGCGTTATGTCCTTATACGGCAAAGACATAATGCTTTCTTGAATAGGCCTACCACCTGTTTGGATAGGGGTGAATTCGCCTGGGGCGGGTCTAAGGGTATTGGTTTTCTGCCGCCCTCCGATCTCCGAGAGAAGTCCTCCAGGGAAGTTAGCGTACATACCTGCATCTAGGGTAAGGCGCCACGCTGCCGTCATAGCAGCGGAGGCATTTCCCAAAACATTCAGAAGTCCGGTCCCATAAAAACCAGGCCCCGGAATATATGGGAATTTAACGTACATCTGCTTACGAATGCATTCTTCATCGTCTGGCTTCCAATCCCTCCGGATCGCCAGGATCTTTCTAGAATCCTTTTCAATTGTGACCAGGAACGGCAGTGCGATGCCCTTATCTGCGAATCCTTTAGGGGCATAAGGCTCCCGAGAGAATTCCGGCAAATTCAACTCACATTGAGTTTCATAGAGTGTATATGGCTGGTCTTCTGGCCGGGCAAACTGATTCGGTGAGGTACCTTGTATCCCTGCTATTTTTTGAGCGACCACATCAGGTTGCGGTGCAGTGGCTGGGCCCAATTCTATATCTCGATAAATTTTCTTCATTTGTAGGCGCTTCAAAATAGAAGGCCTCATTAAAATCTGATGGGTAATTCTTTCACAAGATTTTAGATCTTTAGTGGTATCAGATACGATCAAATCCTCAATATCGACACTTTCCGATACAGGACGGCCTAACCTAGGATTTACATATACTTTCTTTATCCCACACCCACCAAATACAGTACCCCAAAGCAACATATGAGAGGTTTCTGGAGTATATTCTGACGCAATAGTCGTCAGATAGAAGTTCATATCCCGCTCAAAAGCATCCGCAAGTTCCCTATTTGCATCAGGCTCATCAGGGTTAAAATCCTCTATTTTACAGGGCCCGTCAGCAGGCAAGAGTTCTGATTGGGCATTTGCCCATGATTTCAGGCAGGCTTCTAGCAATAGAGGATTTGTAACCACAGACATGCCATCAGCAGTGGATGCCGAATCACCAACCCCTGACCTTGGTTGCTCTAATTGAAGTCCTAAGAGGCTTAGACCGCGGGCTCTGGTAACTAATGTCTGAGACCTTGAATTGTTATCTGCCGATATCTGTTCCAGAAGATCTTCTGTAATGATGGGTAGGCGCTCCTCCCCAATGTCATCTACAAGATTTTTATAGAAATTCTCAAGATATGTAGAACCATCTTCTGAATGAGTGTGGGCATCTAGCTCAACTACCACACTCCCATCAGGCAGATCCGTTTCTATGGTGCCAGTTTCTGGATCAATTCTTACAGAATTGTCTTCTGGGCCCTCAATAATGACCTCAATATCTTCGTCTGACAATAATGGATTAACCACAGCAATCTCTCCAATGAGGTTGCTGTAATATCACATTCCACAAAATGTGCGAAGATCTTCTGATCGGTCAATTTCTACCAGGAACCTTAATCGGAGACCGCATAGGCGTTACCACTGAACGTTTTGGGGTGTATTGCGGCTGTGTCACACCTGAGATGATCTTAGCTTTTAGGACATCCAAACCCATATTCATGGCCGGGGCATTGGGACCGGCCATATTCGCCCCGAAATCAGAAGGACCACACGCTACTATCGCAACTGAAGTAACGTTTCCTGCCCTAGCATCCTCCAAAACTTTATTAAGGAGTTCTACGCATGCGAGAGAGGCTGGATTTAAAGTTTCTGACATTTCAGACTTTCTTATTTTGGGATTTACCACCCTAGATGGGGGACCCAATGCGAGAAGGCTATCATAGCAGAAAATATCATCCCGCCAATAAGTACCATAACCGGGGATATTTTGCCTATTTGAGATCTAGTACCATCTGAATATATAATCGCAGTTGAAGCGATCATTGTCATACCAAAGAACATTAAAGCAACAAGAAAGGCGCCCATTATCTATGCTCCATAGGGTTTTGGGAAGCCGAATGTGTTACAAAGTACAAATAATCTCAACGGATCTTAGGTTGCGGATTTATAATCCACTACCTGAATCCTAAGTTCATCAATTTCATCAGCAGCTTTTGCTAAAATCCAGGCTACGTGCATAGGTTCTATAATCAATCCATTTTCGCATTCTTTTACCATATCCCTTAGATGTTTAACTATGTCTGATTCTGTTCGGTTTATATCTATATTTATCATATTCACGTTCCTGGCATATAATTTCTGAGCTTTTTATCGGATTCGGGCATTCGGGCATTTTTTAGTTCATCTGCACGAATATCGTCGTCAAACTCCAATAATCCCAGATCACGGATATGTTTAATGGCCATTGTACAAGAATCCGTTAAATCATCATATTTTCCATTTGGGAAAATAGCGGCTTCATCGACAACCATTCTGCACCACTCTCGTTCTAATGGTGCGTAGATCATTTTATTAGCGAAAGTAGCCTGAACAGCCAATGCTCTAGCAACCTTATCGCCCTTGGGATCTTCAAGCTGAACTGCCCAGTTACGGTTCCGGTAACGGGTTTGAAGGCTTTGAGATACACTAATTCCAGAAGCCTTAGCCTCTACAAGCAATCGATCGCATTTCCAGTATCTAAGAGTATGTTCTGTCCATTCCACTAATCCCCATTCCCTCATCTGCCGATCCATGAAATCTCTCTGATTTTCATCGGGGTCAGGACGTAATCGTTGTCCTTCAAACTGAAGAAATTTTCGCCATGCGAATATCAGCATCAATTTATTGTGGCCTAATCCGTCCTCAAAAACTCCCCACACAGTAAGGCCAGAAGGATCGTTCTGCTCGTTTGCCGTAAATGCTCCATCCAAAGATGCAAAAATATAACTGAAGGACGGGAACTTTCCTTCCCATGGCTGCCAAAACTCACGTTTGATTATTCCGCCCCCACGAGCTTCGGGGGTTTGTTGAAGCTGCCCGCTAGTCGCATACGGGCCAAGAACATGTTCTAGTTTTATCACTTCTTCTTCAGGGAACCGTTGAGGCCACGCCCATTCTCCATCAGAATCCTCGGGGTTTTCTTTCCATCTAGGATCGTGCCACCCAATAGACGTTGTGTACGGATCACCGTTTTCATCTGCGCTCCACACATAGCGCATCGGGATCATAAGATGGGTATATGGCAGCTCAAGCTCTAAAATAGTTCCTGATACGTCAGACTCATGTACACGCTGCATAATTACTACAACAGCACTTTTAGATATATCATTCATACGAGATGACATCGATTCACGAAACCATCTTATAGTTTCTTCCCTAATTTTATCTGATTCGCTTTCTTTTATGTTATGCGGATCGTCCAATATTATTCTATCTCCGCGCTCTCCAGTGCCTACACCTCCAATTGAGGTAGCTAACTTCCAGCCATGTTTGTTATTTGTAATCTTAGTTTCGCCTGTTTTCTTTAAAACAAAATCTGCGCCATACATCGCCTGATAAGCTGGACTTTGCATTAGATCCCTAAATTTACCATTGTCTCTCTCAGTAAGGCTCGATGAATATGAAAATGCTACATATCGTAGATGCGGCATTTTCATTGGGCCCCATTCCCAGGCTGGCCAAAACGTGTCTACTAAAAGGCTTTTCATAAAGCCCGGGGGGACATTGATTAAAAGTTGACGTACTTCCCCGTAAGTGACTGCCTCTAAATGCTCACACATTGCTTCAAGAGGCATACCTTCAACAAAATCCGTACCTGGCTCCAATACATGCCAGAAGTATTTTACAAACGATAGGAGACCACAACGCCACACACCATTTTCGTCCCTATAACCACGGGTTTGGTGTTCTATTTTGGCTTGCCTGCTGACTTTCTCAGATAATTTAGCAGCCAAGGATTCGAGTTGCTTCCGGCGAAGCGCTTGAGAAATAATGTCATTCATTTATAAAAAGCTCATATATTTATTCCGAGACAGAGACATGCTGCCTCTCTGGTCTTCTAATAATTTTCCCGCACCTAACACAGATATCTTGAACATATGTTCTTTCTTCTGAATCTGTTTCTGCGTAGATCCACTTGTCATATCTTGGCTTAAATTTATGAGCCCCATTCCAGAAAGCATTCGGACAATCATTTCCCATTGTTTGCCCCGTTCTTCTCTGCTTGGCGCCTATACCAAGTTGCACGAGACATAGGAGGAAACTCCTTAAGCCATGGCTTTTCTCTAACTTCCCCAATACGGGGACGCCCACGTTTAGTTGGCTGTATTTTTGAAATTGAATTTTTTTTCTTTTTTTTAGTCATTATAAAATATCCGTTTCAGATTCCGGTGTTGTTGTTTCGGGTAACGTCATGGCTTCTTTGGTGATCCTGCAGCATTACGGGCCTGCGCTGCTTCAAGAACTCGACACATGAAATAAGCGCCGCAGATAAACCACGCCTCGCCAAACCTGTCCCATAAACGGGACCCAAGGGTGATGCTGGGGAAAATTCCAAGCGCCGACGCAACATCAGCTTGAGTAAATCTGGCGGCGGTTCGGCTCATAGTCTCCTGGGCGCTTTCTAATTAGCGTTGGCTTGTTGATAATATTCCGGCCTAAAGAGTGGGTTCCTTTCATTTCGCCAATCCAGCCGGTACTTTCCTGGCCAATTCTCATTCATACGTCTCACAAGTTCCAGCGCATCTCTGCGAGAGATTTTGATGCCATCGAGGGGAACAGCGCGAGTCATGGCTTCCCCGCTGTGGATACAGGCGCGCGTAGCGCCTGCTCTGATATCTGATGAATGAAAAACAGCGTCATTCGCTCGCTTGGGCCTATATCCTTCACGAGCCTTTTGTCCTCGCATACGACTTTAATTTGTTGCAACGCCGCAATGAGGTGACGTTTTTGACAATCGTCAACCGGGAATTTTTTACTCACTGGCGCTCTCCTGTGGCGACCACGGAAGTGACGCATCTTGGTTATAACAAGCGAAAGCGCGGCCCGTCAGAACATCCCATGCTGATGTAAAGCGATATTTCCATTTTTCGAAAAATGTTGATCTCATGGCTGAGCCTTTCCGTCATGGCGTGAGAGCGCGGCATCGATCATCGCGCGCCAGATAGCGTTAAACACTAAAGTGCTTTCATGTTCCGGTGTTGGGTCGGGCCTTGACCACTCAGCGACCGCAGCAAGTCTCATTTCCTGAGTCGGCTCGCGCATAGCCTCAATAACAGCGCGTGCCGTCTCTCGATATTTAGCATGAAGTCCAGTGTCTAATGGCAGTTCGTGGGGAGCAAACATTGTAGCTTCGATTGCAAGGGCAAGTCGTTCAATCATCTCGCTCATGGTGTGCCCCGATCTGCCGAAGAGAGTGCTGAACGAGCAATATTGCCAACACCTTCGACGACATGGCGCATACAATGTGCGCTAACAGCGTCCATAGTTATTCCACCAGCTTCTAAAAGCTCTCTAGCCTTTTCCCAGTCAGGCTCGGGAAATACCTTGAGCGGATAGGCCTCGCTCCATTGCATGATCTTGTGCAATGCATCCTCAAGTTCATCTATACGATCAGAAAGGTCTTTATCATTCATAGCGTGCCCCGATCTAACGGAGCAACCAAAACCGAAATATCCAAAAGCTGTTCGTACAATAGGTACGTTGCTATTATTCTTTTAACAAAAGCCGTGCCTCTTTCATCTTTTTGCTTTTTTAGAGATGTAATACTAGCGACATGCATGGCCGTCATTCCGTCCAGATTGTTGTAAATCTGTTCATAGGTGAGGTGTTTAAACTTCTGCACCCTTGTCGAAAGATGCGCCGCTCCGCATTTGGGGCACAAGGTCATGTTTGATAGTCCATGATGTATTTCTTAGCTTCTTCCTTTGACATCATTTCGCCAGACCAATCATTATGAATTTCACCGTTCAATTGGTCGATCAATTCGCATAAGATATGCTTGCGATTGCTATCTGGCTGGTCCGCTATGCAAGACATTGAAACACCACCGGCAAAGAACCGATTTATAAGTTCTACCGATTTATCGGTCAGACTATCCCACCCCTTGACGGTGCCCCATTTCAACAAAAGCCTCTCAGCCATCACTGCTCACCCCCGGACGAATCCGGCATCACTGACGGATCACCCTCACCGTGATTGTGAGAGGTCGAGACATCCGGGGGTGAATTGTGTGTTGGTGGAGCGGGGATAGGCATCCAGTGGGTAGCTTGGCCGTGAAGCCATCCACCTTTTGTACTGCCAGCAAGCCCCGATGCGTATTCCCACTTACGTTCAAGTCCAGAACGCCACCATCCAAGTAGAAGCTCTACATCCTTCGGCGCTGTCTCTATGTCCATCCATGGTGATTGGGTGGGAACAGGAATCCCCGTTAGATTTGGTGAAAACACATAGATGTTATCACCTTCCTCAAAATCACAACGTTCTCCATGTACTTCGGGATCGTATTTTTCAGATACAATCAATCCAAGCTTTTCAGCTTTGTCTTGAACATCGCCACCATCTAATGAGCAACCATCAAATGGGCCTTCATTCATTGCCCACGTGAAGAAATCTAGTAGAGCCTTTGGTAAAACTATGAAACCATCCCGCACCGCGTACAAGCAATACAGCTCGAGATCGAACGGGGTTTTAGAAGGAAGATCGCGCCAAGTGTTTCTAAGGTCCTCAATAGCAACAATTCTCTCATTCAACTCTTCCAATGTCGGCGGTGCGATTGTGTTGGTCATGGGCGATGATCCCAAGTATTTGCTAGCGCTCTGATTGCAGGTGCATACAGACTAGCCTGATCTGACCATCGCTCCATAAACGCGGCGCATTCCTCGATTACATCGGCGCGTAGTTTTTCTTTCTCTGCGCGCGTCTCTTCTATCTGTGTTCGCAACTCGGCAAGACCTTCAACAAGAGCACTGATAATTTTTTCCCATTCGAGCTGGGATTCTCCAATCATGTCGGTCATGAGTCGGAATCCGATTGTGATATGGGGCTAGTTATCCTTCCGATCATTTTGCCTTCGCGACAAAGTGCGTGCTGCCATTCTTTCATGGCTTTATCTGAAAAGTTACGCAGTCTATCTATCTCCGCGCGCAACGCGCATCCGGCTGTGTGCTTGTCCGCCCATTCTCCTTCTGTGGGCGCACCACAGTCGCAAGCTAATTGTTCTTGAGGAACACCACGCAATTTCTCTATCTCTGCCCGCAACGCACAGTTCTCCTCCCACATCCTCTCCAGCGCAAAGATCGCTTCTTCCTTGGTGCCGCCGTTCTTGAGAGCGGTTATGAAAGGAGGACCATTATCTTTATGCCGGTAGTCGTCATCCATCGACAATTGGCGATCAACCCAATCCATAGCTTCTTGACCGCCAAGGCGCGGAGTATGCTCAGTCATTTCGCATCCTCTTCTTCAAACTCTCGTTCTTCTTCCTCTGAGATCATCTTAAGTGCGTATTCTTCGCACTCCTCACAAAGATACTCGTCAGTGGGTTTACAATAATAAGTATTACGGGTGCCATGGCATTGGTTGCACCACTGACGATCATCTCTTGCTAATAAGTTCATTTAATTTTCCTTCCGCTACCACAAGATCAGTCGACGAGCGTGTTGACGACCACGCGCATAACCTATTGTGTAGGCGTTCCAACTAAATAGACCTAGAACCAATACAGCCGATATTATTTCCAAAATGATGTTCATGAAGAGACCCCTTCAAAAGTTGTTATTTCTGGTGTGTCATCCAAGTCTTGGTCCAGGCCCAATCCTACATCGATGTAGTCTCTTATTTTTTCAGCAATGGACATCTTGTCTTTGATCGCTTGCTCCTTAAGCGCGTCAAACGTTACGCTATCCAAGCGGACAGCGATTTGTAGACGACCCTGACTATCCAAATGACCTCTGACATTTTGGGTTCTTTTTGTTTTCGAAAAAGTCATTTCATTCTTTCTAAATTATGGCCCGCCAGGACGACTTACATAATGCTCAACAGTTTATGTAGAGACTGTGTGTCTGGCACAGTCGTGAAGCATCGACCGCAACAAACCTTATGCGCCGACTCCAAACTGACCGTGCGCTTCATTCCACGCGTCAGATCCCTCAACTTCACCAAAAATATCTGCATCCCTCAGTTGATCAATGAGGTCTTTTATTGCTGCCAATTCCGTAGCGCCGCGACCGACATGGCAAGTGCTAAAAAATCCATCTTGGTCGCAATCACAGTCATAATCGTCAGTGACAGCAGACCAATCCATGTTTCGAACTGGGATTGGCGGGTAATCGAAATAGGTGTGAATTTTAATGCCGTTGATCAAATGCTGAGCCATCACGCGACCTCCATTCTTCTGTTTCTGGTTACATCGGCGCGGGTGTCGGCATCAGATGCGTGGTCTTCATCGAGCTGATCGGAAACCGCGTTTACTATCTTGTCACGCCATTCATCATCAAATTCGAGACGATGAATGATAAGGCGGTTCAAAGAATAGGGTGCGGTGACGTACACCCACGGACGCTTGCCTGCAGCTCGTTCTTCCCTGGAAATCTCCCGATGGCCTTCGACACAGACCCGGTTGATTTTCCATTCCCCATTGGGCCAATAATTAATGTCAACGCGGCCATTAATCAGCGCGGCTGGGATGCCATTGACGGTCGCAAGGGGAAGTTCTTCGAATTCAAAAGTGAAAGAGATATCGGCTTTTGTCATTTTTTTATCCCGTTTATTGATGCTTCAGAACCAACTTTCTGAAAATAATATGGGACAATTTTGAAACTATTACAAGACAATTATTGTCTGCGATGTGAAATAATTCACAAAATAATAAATATCAATATTTTCAATAAATTAGTTGCTTCTATCGCTTAGGCACTTCTGTGCTTCAATAATCTTGCTATCAGACCAACCGTGGTTTTTTGCCCATTGGATAGCAGCAACCTCTCCATATGCGGCAACAGCTTTTTGGACTATGGCACATCGCCAACCTCGCGGCCTATCTGCGGCAGACGCAGCATTCGTAAGGCTTAATACAACCCCCACAACGATTATTACTTTGTACATATTACCCTCTGGATGGATCAACGATCACGTATCCAGCAATCGACCTGGGATGAAGTCTGGTTTTATGTCCGCCAGAATTACTATCGTGAACGAGCCATGTTGAGCCTGATATGTGACGTTCCAAGACGAACACATGCCCCCTACGAACCGCTACAGTTTTCGGTCGGGGAGAAGTCCTTGGAAACCTAAGCCAATTAGATGATAAATTTAGGCTAGGAATTATTCGGCCAAATATATGAAGGGAAGCGCCACATCCACAAAACGCATGCGGACATCCTGATGGTCTTCCCCCAATTACTGTACCACTATTTGAATGTAATCGATGGCTATGGTGATGTCTGTGATGATGGTGTCTATGACGATGTCTTGCCTCAGCTTCAGATATATTAAAGCTAAGAATTGCGACTAATGCAATAACAAGCCTCATCATTCATACATTCCCTGCCTATTAAACAGAGACATATTCTACACTTTATCGTGTGTTATGACAAGATAGGATATACTTCTGGTAGAAAGTACAGATCTTATTTTAAGCCTAATGCTTTCATAGTGTCGATTAATGATTGAATAATAATAAGAGTTTCTTCTCGATTCCCCCGACTACCCTCTACCGCGCTATACCACGCTATGGCAGAGAGCGCCGAAAAGTAAATTGGACCAGATTTGATCATCGGGCAATCATCCCCCGTAAGTCGCTGTAGAAAGAACGCGCGACCATCACTTCGTACTTGCCCCTGAATAATCCACTGTGGCTCCGTAATGATGTTTGAGAGATTAGCTCCGGTAAAATCTGCACCATGCAGATTAGCACCGGTGAAATCACATTTATCTAGATTTGAACGAATAAAAAAAACATTTTGAAGATTAGAGTTCCTAAAATCACTCCCACTTAAATCCATGCCTGTAAAATCAAGATTACTAAGATCCTCTCCGGAGAGATCGGAAACTTGAATTTTTTTATTATTCTCGCGCGCCTGGTTTAAAGTAGCCTTTATGTTCTCGACTTTAAGAGATGTTATTTTCTGAATCATCTGAATTTCTTTCATAGTGGCCCGTGGATAAACACGACCAGAATTGAAGTTCTAGAGGATTCAAGTAAATTTTTGGTTTATTTTGATTGATCACCTATGTCAGACAACACAAGTTGTTCTAATCAACTTCTTCTGAATCTTTTGGTTGGAATGTCAATAGAAGTGCTTCAGTTGCTTCAGCGCTGATCCCTAGAGCCGCCGCGTCAGAAGCTACCTTTGCTGCCAATTCCTCATCAGTGAGCCTAGAAAAGTCTCCTGGACCCCCTACTTCGACCTTTTGGATAAACATACCGATCTCTCGGCCAATAAGCTCTAGGGCTTGGTTAGCTCCCCTCGAATCCGGCATCCCTGTAAACTTACCAGGTATCTGATTTCCATTCCTATCAAGAACTGGCTTTCCTCGTAGACAACGTTCCGCATTGTACTGCAATCTCTGCAAAACCCATTTCTTATCGATACCTAAAGATTCAGCCGCACTTTGGCTAGCCTTCATTTCTTGATGGATGCGATCTTGCTGGATCTCTTTAACCCGTTCCTTAACAAACGGTTTCTTGCAAAATATACTTGCAGCAACCATACCCCCCTTAAATCCACCCGTTTGATAGGATTTTAAGACAGCGTTTCCCTTTGCCAATTCTTGGCAAACATTCTCGTGTCGTGGATTGTCTAGGATTGGCATAGTTATTTATTTGGAATCGAAGATTGAGATAACGAAACCACATCTTGAAGATATTTAGAGAGGCATTTAGTTCCTATAGGACCTAAGATAGTGAAATTTTCTTCCCCAGTATCATCATTTATAACATATATTTTCACACCTTCATTATAAGGTTCCACTTCAAAACCAAATACCGCGAACGGCTTAATTGTCATTTTTATATTCCTCTAACATATCTTCAATTTCAGCATGAAGTCTTCGTAGGGAAGCTTGCAGATATGCCTCACTACATAGAGGATCCAGAAACCAAAGCCCTTCGTCTTCTGCCTGTTCATCGACTAAATCTTTAAGTTTCTTTAGATTGGCACTCATCTTACAATTCATTTTTCTTTCAAAGCCTTATCTAGCACTTTTTCCCAAAGTGTATTTGGTTCTCGCATATCTCTTAAAAATGATTCATGCGATGAAATGCCATTTTTGATAGGGAATCGGTGCCGTTGCCATTCCTCTACAAAGTTTCCGTGTTTGCGTTTTATTGGTTCAATACATTTCTCATTGAGAGCATCATGAAAAATTCTGCTTAAACTTTTATTTTCTTTGCTCATGGCGTAGCGTCCAATGCTGAACATTCTTGCTTAACTTGATATAGGTCCAGAAACCGATTACGCATCTTTCGATAAAGATCTGTATGCCCTGTTGCCTTCGCTGCATGGGCTAAAAGAATCAACCTATCCAGGGATTCTGAAGAACAACTAAAATCTGATCTCGACATCGCGTGATGCACCTTGTTTCAATCCGGCATGGATTGTATGTAGTTAAACTATACGTCTAATGCCATTTTATTTTAAGCTTCATTTTTAATCGTTTTGCGATCTCCGCCTAAAAAATCTATTGCATCTTCTCTAGAAGAGAAGACCCTCTCAAAATACGGCTGTCCGTTTACAACTAATCGCCAGGTAGATCCACCTTCATAAAATATGTAAATATTTCCAATGTCTCTGTATTTATTTGCCAAGTGATCCGGGATCACTAAACTCATTAAAGACGGTGACCTTACTTCAAAATTCAAACCTTGGAATGTACGTATCATCCTATTATCCCGGTCAACAAAAAGTAATCACAAATTATGTTCTATCTTCTCTTTGTTTAGGGCCGCAATAATAATTTTTCTAGCCTTTTCAACATCCTGATTTTTTATAGAAACAAACAAAGTTGTCTTAGTTTTCGGTGCACGTTGGGCTTGGGGGGGAAGATCCTCAATCTCTTCCTGTAGAGAAAATCCATCTAATCCTAAAGGCTCTAAATTGAAATCTAGTTCTGTGAGTTCTGTTATCTCAGATTCCACCATATCTGGTATCCAAATTGATTGAGTAGCAGACCAGTTATCAAACAGACGATAGGCCCTCTTCTGCTCTTCTGACCAACCTTCTGCCGTAATGGTGGGAACATCTACCAGACCTTCAGCCTTAGCCGCTAGGGCAACCCCATGGCCTGCTATAATCTCATATTTATCGTCTATTAAAATTGGTTTTGTGAACCCAAATTCTTTAAGACTATTACGCAATAGTCTGATCTGTTCTGGAGGATGTTCTCTAGAGTTTTTGGGAGACGGTACTAGTTCTTCCAGATTTCGAACCACAATTTTGTGTGCCCGCCACGGGATAATTTTCTTACTTTTTGTCATTAAAGTACCTTCGACGCCGTACAAAAGTTGGAGGCCCCTCCCTCCTAGCACGCTCAATATGCTGAATCAGTGCTTCTGCTGGGATTGGCGCGCCATATTTACCCATTCCAAAAAACTCATCAGAACTAATTTCAATTGTCTTTAAAACTTCACGTCCTTTTAGATCCCAAACCAATCTCAATTGAACCTTTTTGGGATATGCAGTATTTGCATCAATATTTACAGAGCGAGATAAATCGTCTTTTGGAATATCGATACTCATATTAATCTTCCTTTATTAATCTTGTACGCGACGAATCTGCTCCGCAAACGGATCATATTCTCGGCTCACTCGGATTTCGTAGAGGCCAGGATCAAGAGCAATCTCACCATGCGGGCTTGCAGCATTCTGACGCAATGCCGTAGCGTTCTTAACGATGGCATACAGAATAGCCATTCCTGTTGGAACATTGTCCGTTCGCTCTATGACTTTGGCATCTGCGATGACATGATGATGTCCATTCTCGCTGTGAGAGATAATCGCAGCACCATTGGTGTCGCGCTGTGGAGGTCTAGTCTCCATATCTTTCGGCAAAGCATCGATACGAAAAATCTTAGCCTCACCCTGTTGAGCAATAACTTCACGCTTCATAATATTAGTCCTTTCAAGTCCTATATAGCGGATGCTGATATTCTCGCGCTGGCAGCCCATCACGCCAAGCCTGCGCTGCCATTACAGTATTGATCGGTTCATTGTCGACGTCGCTAACATAAGGAACGCCCTCAACTATCACCCCATTTCTAGGACAAATAGCTTGAAGAAAACGGCCTGGTTCTGACAATCCAGGCAATGTTAATTCGATTAACGCGCCTAAATCAGTATCCGGATCTCCATCAATAATTTTTCGGTTCAAATGCTTGACCATGCGTGGCCATCCGATGATTGCAGCACCTGCTGCGCGTAGTTCGACATTCGTCTCTTTCATGACCTCTGCCGGATCAAGCGATCCGCGATCCTCAATCCAGTGAGATGGTACTCTTATCCCGTGCCAATGATAGAGTGACCAGCCATCGCGCCAGCGGTGTGATGGACCCGTCTCGCAGTGTGGTCGATTTTGTTCATCTTTGAGAATAATTTCTGGGAAATCACTAACCATGCAGAATTCTTCATGCATAACCCTGAATCCGCCGTGGATCGCGGCCTGTTCCCAATGAGTATAAGCAACGTGACTATTTAACTCCAAACCGATAATATCTCTGCATGCCGTGAGATAGGCTTCATAGCCTGCCCACATATTTCCACCCTGATAAATATTGTGCCAACGTGTAGCACAAGCGATCCCAAAATCACCCGCAATCTCATGACATGCATGAGCAGCCCCTTCATTATTAACGGTGCGGGTGGCGTCGGCGGTGGCGGCGGCGGTGGCGGCGTAGGTGGCGGCGTAGGTGGCGTCGCGGGTGGCGGCGTGGGTGGCGGCGTAGGTGGCCTCGTCCGTGGCGTCGGCGGCG
>CALLKE010000132.1 GCA_938008555.1 uncultured Pedobacter sp. | reverse complement strand
CACAGTTGTACCATCCGCTATACCTGTGTCTTTCGAGAAACTTGTAAGCCCCGTAAGATAAGTAACCACAAAAGGTAGTGATGAGTAAGCTGTTGAATTAGTTGTCAACCTCGTAACAGAAATATATTGGTAATTGGCTCCATAAGGCACCTTTACCGCAAGTGTGCTACTTGTTGCCCCTATTACTGTTGCTTGTGTAGCTCCAAAGAATACGATGTTATTCGCTGGTGTAGCACTGAAGTTGGTTCCAGTAATAGTTATAGTAGTGCCAATAGGGCCATTAGCAGGACTAAACGAACTAATGATTGTTGGGGTACTACCTGCTCCACTAATTGTTATTAACTGACTCGCCGTAGCTGAATAATAATTCGTATCCCCAGCTGATGTCACCGTTAACGTAATCGTGCCGGGATCAATAGCTACTAATAAACCTGTGCTAGCGTTTATTGTCGCAGAACCACTGCCGGCAGTAATCGAAAATGTAATTGCCCCGCCACGACCTAATGTAGCTGTAGTAGTCACAGTAGCTGTCAAAGAATCTCCTGGGGGCGTGCTATTTGCTGAGGTGATTGTCAGCGTTGGGGTTGCTCGGCCGATTGTAATTAATTGGCTAGTCGTAGCCGAATTATAATTCGTATCACCGGCAGAAGTTGCTGTTAGCGTCATTGTACCCACACTAATAGCAGTAACCAAACCGGTTGATGAATTCACTGTCGCAGAGCCACTTCCGGCAATAATCGAAAATGTAATTGCTCCGCCACTGCTGGCTGTGGCGGTCGTAGTGACGGTAGCTGTTTGAGTGCCATTTACAAGCATCACATTCGCTGAGGTGATCGTTAGTGTCAGTGAAGCCTTACTAATCGTAATTAATTGAGTGACTGTAGCTGGATAATAATCTGCATCACCAGCTGCCGTAGCTGTCACCGTAACTGTACCAGAAGCAATCGAATTGATAAGCCCCGAGTTAGGGTCTACCGTGGCCGAGCCGCTGCCAGCAGTAATCGAAAATGTAATCGCTCCTCCACGACCATAGGTGGCTGTCGTATTGGTAACAACCGTTAGACTATTTCCCAAGGCAATCGTATTGTCTGAGGTGATCGCCAGTGTTGGCGTAGCCTGCCCAATAGTAATTAACTGATCAACGCTAGTCGGATTATAATCTAAATTTCCTGAGGAGCTCACTGTTAAAGTGATGTCACCCGCACTAATCGCTGAAATCAAACCTGATGTTGGGTTCGCAAAGCCGGAGCCTGTTCCATTGGTAACATTATAAGTTAGCGTACCTATACTGTGGCTAGCTGTCGTAGCAACCACTGTTGCTAAAGTACCATCTACATCCATTGTATTGGCTGAAGTAACTGTTAAGCTTGGAGTGGTTGCACCAATAGTAATTACTTGACTGGTCGTTGCCCCCAAATAATTGGTATCACCCACTGAGTTTGCAATAAGCATGACCGTGCCTGCCCCAAGAGCTGTGATTAAACCTGTATTTGGATTGATTGTTGCCGATCCACTACCTGCAGTAATTGAGAATGTAATTGCTCCACCACGACCCAATGTAGCTGAACTTGTCACTGCCGCCATTAAAGTACCATCTACATCCATCGTATTAGCCGAAGTGATTGTCAATGTCGGTGTTGCTTTAGCAGTCGAAATAAACTGACTTACACTCGCTGAATTATAGTCTGAGTCACCTGCAGAAGTTGCCGTTAAGGTGAGCGTACCTGCACTAATTACCACAATATAACCCGTTGTTGGATTCACCGTTGCAGAACCACTACCAGCAACAACATTAAAAGAAATGGCCCCTCCTCGTCCATATGTCGCAGTCGTTGTTACAGATGCCGTTAAGCCCCCATCCACAACTAACGTATTTAAAGGGGTCATAGAAAGTATTGGTGTTCCTTTGACAATAGTAATCAGCTGACTTACCGTAGCAGGCAAATAGTTTGTATCTCCCGAAGAGCTAACTGTTAAGGTAACCGTACCTGCTTGCAGTGCCAAAATAATCCCTCCTGTACCTACAAAGGCTGAACCCGTTCCATTCGTAGTGGTATAACTGAGTGAACCTCCATTATTACCATCAGTTGCCGTGGTTGTTACTGCAATAGTTAAACTGCCATCTACAACCATCACATTAGCCGAGGTGATTGTGAGTGTTTGTGATGATTGAGCTAGAGCTGAAGAAACAGATAAGCTTAATAGACCTCCGGCGATAATCTTGATAAATCCGCTAAGTAACCCTTTTTTCATAGACATGCATTTAAAATTCTGTTGTATTATGATGTTATTTAACAGTCATAACTTTTGCTCTATTAAACCCCCATCTCACAAAAGCTACACTATAAATACTTGCAATCAACAGCACAAGAAGAGTCTAATTCGATCTAGAATTCACTATATGATCTTAAACAACAACACGCCAAAACCTTGTGAATTAAACATATTATTGGCATCATCTAACCTAACACACAGAAATAACAAAAAACTAAAAGTTAAATTATATTTCACCAATACGAAATATAATTTACAATAAAACAAATAAAAACTTACATATCAAATAACTGAAGCACAATAAATCCCATCCCAAATCCAGATTTATCAAAGAGTAACGTTAATTATTGGGATTAAATGAGGAATCAAAAAGGCTAATGAGCCTTGAAAGAACACTATTTAACAGCCATTTATCAGCTAAACAAAGCCTTTCTATATTGTTTGCCTTGATAAAAATTAAAGAAGATAATATTGGAACGAGCATAAAGCTCAAAAGTTAATCTACTCACATCTTCGACGATAGTCCCCGATCTAAAGACACTCACAAGATCACTTAAATTAGATCATAGAATTAGTCAGCGTATTAAACTAAAACGCTGACTAATTCTAATGGTTGTACTGACTCCACTCAATCCTAGCTGGCAGCTTTAACGCTTCAATTGGAAATATCCTACAAAGTGATTAGCTACACCATGATCATAGAAAACAATTCTGTAATAGTATACACCATCGACCACTGGGGTACCATCAATAGATTGACCACCAAAAACAATTGTTTCATTATTATATCCATGTGCTTTAAACACCACCTCTCCACGTCGATTTGCGATTACTACCTCATTCTCTGGATAGTTTTCTATATGCTCAATCACGAATTGATCATCTATCCCATCCCCATTCGGAGAGACTGCTTTCGAAATCACGATCTCATAATCCCGAACATGATCTTCTGTTGGATATATAGGTGTACCCGATACTGAGCGTGAAACTGAACCATCTCCTGTACCTTCCTTACTTGGCACAGTTACCAACAATCCTCCACTACTAATTGTAAGCAACTGGCTCGTACTAGCTGGATTATAATCAGCATCACCAACAGTAGAAACCACGAGCGTAACAGTACCCGAGCCTACTGCATGAATCAAGCCTGTAGTCGCGTTTATCGTAGCAGAGCCACTGCCTGCTAGGATCGAATAGCTCCTCGCTCCACCACGACCATACGTTGCTGTTGTGTTAGCCGTTGCAGTCAAGCTATGGCCAACAAGAACATTGTTCGCTGAGGTAATGATCAGTGTCGGTGTAGCTTGACCAATTGTAATTACCTGGCTTGTGGTAGCAGATGCATACACACTATTACCTACAGTAGTTGCTACTAAAGTAATCATACCGTGTATAGTCGCCTGAATCACACCTGTATTTGCATTGACTAAAGCTGCCCCAGTGCCATTTTTGACGCTATAAGTGATTGTTCCTCCATTATTTGCTGACGATGTGATAGAGGCCGCTAAAATACCATCTACAGCCATCGTATTGGGCGATGTGATGGCCAATACTTGTACACTCTTTCCAATCGTAATTAACTGGCTCGTGGTTGCTGCATTATAATTGGTATCGCTGGCCGAGCTTGCGATCAGTGTAACCGTTCCAGCCCCTATCGCTTGAACAAAGCCTGTACCCGAGTTTACTGTTGCAGAACCACTACCAGCAATGATTGCATATGTAATTGCTCCATCACCACTTGTTGCCGAACTGGTTGTCGTGGCCGTTAACGTACCATTCGCGCTGCCGATCGCACTGCTTGAGGTAATGGTTAGTGTTGGCGTACGTTTATTAATCATAATCACTTGGGTAGTGTTTGATGCATTATAATCCGAATCACCAGCAGAATTTGCGATAAGCGTTATTGTACCTGCACCCTTTGCAGTAATCAAGCCTGTGTTCGGATTTATTGTTGCAGAACCACTTCCGCCAGAGATTGCAAACGTGATAACACCACCTCGACCATTCGTCGCAGTTGTTGTTACAGTTGCAGCCAAAGTACCATCAATCACCATTGTGTTAGCTGAGCTAACCGTTAGTATTGGTGTTGTTTTTCCAATTATCATGAGCTGATTTGTGCTCACCGGATAATAATTTGTATCGCCAGCAGAAGTAGCTGTTAAGGTGATCGTACCAGTACTAATCGCATGAATAAATCCTGTTATCGAATTAATGGTAGCTGAACCACTACCTCCCGCGATCGCAAAAACAATAGCGCCGCCTTGCCCAGTGATAGCTGTCGTCGAAACCGTTGCCGTTAATGAGCTATCTACAAGCATCGTATTAGCCAATGAAATGGTTAAAGTTGGCGTACTCATACCAATCGTAATTAGTTGACTTGTTGTGGCTGGATTGTAGTCAGAATCACCAGCAGAAGTCACCGTTAGTGTTATAGTTCCCGAATTAATACTTGTGATCAAGCCCGTATTTGAATTCACCGTAGCAGAGCCACTGCCTGCACTAATCACAAAACTTATTGCCCCCCCTCTATTATACGTCGCTGAAGTTGTTACTGTAGCTGTTAGCATACCACCCGCATTAATTCTGTTTGCTGATGTGATCGTTAAGGTCGGAGAACCTTTGATAACTGTAATCGTTTGAGTTACTGAAGCCGAAGCATAATTAGGAGTTGCTGCCGAAGTTACTTTTAAAGTCACTGTACCTCTTTGAATACCCTCTATTAAACCTGTGCTTGGATTTATCAACGCAGCTCCTGTACCACCATTTATAATACTATAACTCATTGTTCCTCCCTGAACAGCTGTAGTACTTACTACTGCTGTTAAGCTAGCGTCAACAGCTATTATATTGGGTGAACTAATAGTCAGAATTGGAGTCTGTTGACTTATCATAATTAATTGACTTGCACTAGATGCATAATAATTCGTGTCACCAGCACTAGTTGCAGTCAAAGTAACTGTACCCGTGCTGATACCCGTAATCAAGCCCGTATTCGCATTCACTGTCGCAGAACCAGAACCAGCTACAATCGAGTACGTGATCACTCCACCACGACCACCGGTCGCACTTGAAATAGTCATTGCAGTCAACGTGCCATTCACATTTAAGTTGTTCGCTGAAGTAATTGTTAAGATTGGGGTCGTTTTACCTATCGTGATTAATTGACTCGCACTTGCACTATAGTAATTCGTATCACCTGCACTGGTCGCCGTCAAGGTCACTGTTCCTATGCTAATGCCTGTAAGCAAACCAGTGCTTGAATTTACTGTCGCCGATCCACTACCCGCAGCAATCGAGTACGTGATCACTCCACCACGGCCTAAAGTCGCAGTACTGCTCACACTCGCTGTCAAGCTACCATCTACATTTAGCGTGTTGGACGAAGTAATCGTAAGCGTTGGCGTCGTTTTACCAATCGTAATTAACTGACTCGCACTTGAACCATAATAATTTGTATCGCCAGCACTGGTCGCTGTCAGGGTGACCGTTCCTATGCTAATGCCTGTAAGTAAACCCGTGCTCGCGTTCACAGTCGCTGAACCACTACCAGATGTAATTGAATAGGTGATCACCCCACCACGACCCAGAGTAGCACTCGTGGTAGTCGTCGCAGTTAAGGAACCATTCACATTCAATGTATTCGCAGAGGTAATTGTCAAAGTCGGTGTCGTTTTACCAATTGTAATCAACTGACTCGTACTTGCACCATAATAATTTGTATCGCCAGTACTAGTCGCGGTCAAGGTGATCGTACCAATACTGATGCCCGTGATCAAACCCGTGCTTGAATTAACTGTCGCAGAACCACTACCAGATGTAATTGAATAGGTAATCACCCCACCACGACCCAAAGTGGCACTCGTGGTCGTCGTCGCGGTTAAAGTGCCATTCACGTTTAACGTATTGGCTGAAGTGATCGATAACGTCGGCGTCGTTTTACTAATTGTAATTAACTGACTCGTGCTGGCGCTATAATAATTGGTGTCACCCGCACTACTTACCGTCAAAGTAACAGTGCCTACACTAATACCCGTAATTAAGCCTGTACCAGAATTTACTGTCGCTGAGCCACTACCCCCAACGATTGAATAAGTGATCACTCCACCACGGCCCAACGTAGCACTCGTTATAATAGTCGCACTCAAAGTACCATTTACATTGAGTGTATTGGCTGAAGTTATTGTCAGTGTTGGCGTCGTTTTACCGATTGTGATTAGTTGGCTCGCACTTGCACTATAGTAATTCGTATCTCCTGCGCTACTTGCCGTCAAAGTCACAGTTCCTATGCTAATACCTGTAATCAAGCCCGTATTTGCATTCACCGTCGCAGAACCTGAACCGCCAATCACCGAAAATGTAATAGCACCACCACGACCTCCAGTAGCAGTAATGGTCGTCGTTGCAGTCAACGTACCATTTACATTCAGCGTATTGGCCGAAGTTATTGTCAGCGTCGGCGTAGTTTGACCAATCGTGATTAATTGGCTCGTACTTCCACTATAGTAATTCGTATCTCCTACATTGCTCGCAGTCAAAGTAACCGTACCTACACTAATCGCCGTAAGTAAACCCGTATTGGGATTCACTGTGGCAGAACCCGAACCGCCAATCACCGAAAATGTAATAGCACCTCCTCGACCAAGCGTTGCAGAGGTCGTTACTGTAACACTCAAAATACCATCGACATTTAACGTATTCGCTGAAGTAATATTTAATGTTGGAGTGGTTTGTCCTATTGTAATTAATTGACTCGTACTAGCTGGATTATAGTCTCCATCACCAGGCGAGCTTGCTGTCAAAGTAACTGTGCCTACACTTATTGCCACAATCGAACCACTATTGGGATCTACTGTCGCAGAGCCACTACCGGCTGTCAGCGAAAAAGTAATAGCACCTCCTCGACCAAAAGTCGCTGTTGTAACTACAGTGGCTGTTGGATTGTCATCCACATTCATGCTATTGCTAGATGTAATCGTAAGAGTAGGTGTTGCCTGACCTATTGTTATCGACTGATCTATACTTGTTGGAGCATAATCCCCATTACCAGCAGAACTTACCGTTAACGTTACGGTACCAGCACTAAATGCCCTAATTAAACCTGTATTGGCATCCACAATCGCTGCACCCGTATTATTTACCATACTATAGCTTATCACACCAATATCATGGCTTGCCGTTGTTGTTACCGCCGTCGCCAATGTGTCATCTACATTCAACGTATTAGCTGAGGTAACAATAAGTATTGGTGTAGTTTGGTTGATTGTAATTACTTGGTTTGTACTAGCACTATAATAACTTGTATTACCTGCACTGCTTACTGTTAAAGTAACTGTCCCAACACTGAAGCCTGTAAGCAAACCTGTACTTGGATTTAACGTAGCTGAACCGGAACCGGCAGTAATGGAATATGTGATCAAGCCACCAGCACCTGAAGCCGCAGTCGTAGTGATTGTAACAGTTACGGAACCATCCACATTCAGCGTGTTGGATGAGGTGATCACTAGCGTGGGGGTCCCTTTGCTAATCGTGATCTGCTGGCTCGTGCTCCCACTATAATAATTTGTATCGCCGGCCGATGTGGCTGTTAACGTCACAGTGCCTATACTTACAGCTTTAATTAAACCTGTGCTCGGATTCACTGTGGCAGAGCCGCTACCAGCTGTAATCGAATACGTAATCAAACCACCACGACCTAGCGTAGCACTCGTGGTGGTGGTCGCTGTTAAACTAACACCCGCATTCAAGCTGTTAGCAGAGGTAATCGTCAACGTTGGCGTCGTTTTGCCGATCGTGATTAACTGACTTGTAGTAACACTATAATAATTCGTATCACCAGCGCTCTTTGCTGTCAAGGTTACTGTTCCAACACTAATACCCGTAATCAAACCGGTACTCGAATTTACTGTCGCTGAACCGGAACCCGCAACAATCGAATACGTGATCGAGCCGCCTCGACCCAAAGTAGCACTCGTGGTCGTCGTCGCAGTTAAAGTGCCATTCACATTCAAACTATTTGCCGAGGTAATTATCAATGTCGGTGTTGTTTTACCAATAGTAATCAACTGACTCGCGCTCGCACTATAGTAGTTCGTATCACCGGCGCTACTTGCCGTCAAAGTAACTGTGCCAATACTAATACCCGTAATCAAACCAGTACTCGAATTTACTGTCCCTGAGCCACTACCCGCAACGATTGAATAGGTAATTGCCCCCCCTCCTCCTCCAGTGGCCGTCGTGGTAACAGTTCCAGTTAGATTACCATTTACTAGCACAGTGTTCGCAGAGGTGATAGTTAGTGTAGGCGTAGTCTTACTAATGATGGTAACCAACTGACTAGTAGTAACAGAAGCATAATCTGTAGCACCTAATGCAGTCACAGTAAGCGTTACTGTACCTATACTTACACCTGTTAAATTTCCGGAAGCATTTATCGTAGCCGACCCAGACCCTGCTGCCACGCTATATGTTAAACTACCTCCCAAGCTTGTTGGCGACACCGACTGTGCCACTGTTACACTTAAAGAACTGCCTGATGCTAGTGTATTTGCTGATGTTATGGTGAGTGATTGGGTAATTTTTTGTAAGAAAACAGCCACATTATTAGTCGTACCACTCGTAGTGATCACGATATCTGGTTTACCATCTGCATTCAAATCATAAACATCTAGGCTAGATGGACTTGCAGTGCCACCACTGATATCCGCACTAACCGTAAATGAGAGTGTGCTCGTAGTGGAAACATTTTTCAAAACAACAGTTGTATTGCCCGTAAAATTTCCCACGACAATATCTGGGTTGCTATCACCATCGACATCACCAACAGCTAATAAAGATGGCCTACTACCAGAAGTGATATTGGTTGCAGAGGTAAAACTAATGGAGCTGGTAAGCGCGTTATTTTTAAACACAGAAACATTGTTACTCCCGCTATTAACCACTGCAATATCAAGGAAACTATCCTTATTAAAATCACCAATAACCACAGAACTTGGTGTGGTTCCTGTGGTTAATGAAGTAGGAGCTGTTAAACTGATCGTGCCTACTGATGACACATTTTTAAATACAGATGCCGTAGTCGTACCGCTGTTTGTTACCACAACGTCTGGTTTTCCATCATTATTAAAATCACCAATTGCCAAAGAGCTCGGACTGGTTCCTGCCGAAAAAATCTGTTGAGTCGTGAAACTAATAGTACCCGATACAGATACATTACGTAATACAGAGATGTTGCTAGAAGCAATTTTACTAGCTACTACGAGATCGGGCTTGCCATCCCCATCTAAATCATTAACACCCACAAATACAGGAGTTCCAGTCGTCGTTAAATTAACTACGCTCGCAAATGTTGGTGTTGCACCTGCTGTAGTGGTCGTATTCCGATATACAGAGACAACGCTGGTCCCAGAGTTTACAACTACAATATCCATCCATCCATTACCATCGATATCTGCAACAACAACCGATGAGGATACGGAGCCGCTAGCTGTTCCCAATGTAAGAACAGAAGCGAACGTAGCAGCTTGGGTCGTTGAGGTAATTTGGTTTGAAAATATCGATACAGTATTGTTTGAATTAGAAACTATAAGATCAGGCATTCCCCCAAGATTCATATCTGCAATAGTGACATAGCGGCTAGAAGCGGAACTACCACTCGTCAATGAAACTTTAGCCCGAAAACTATTGTTGCCCACAGGCGTATATGTAACAACAAAAGGAATAGCCGAATAAGCTGTCAGATTCGCGCCCAAATCTGTTACTGATATGTATTGATAATTGGCCCCATAAGGGACTGTTACAATTAGAGAATAAGTACCAACAACTGACTGAACAGTAGCCTGGACTCCACCAAAAAAAACCTTGTTTTGAGATGCTACTGGATTAAAATTTTGTCCACTAATGGTCACAGTTGTACCGACTGAGCCACTACTTGGGCTGAATGAGGTAATCGATAATGCGGATGAAACAACCGTGTTACGAATCGTTGATAAAAAATTTGTAGAAACGATGCCCATATCCTGTTTTCCATCCAAATCTAAATCACCGATGGCTACTGCATACGGAGTTGTTCCGGTAGTAACACTAATAGCAGCAGCAAAACTTATCGTTCCGCTCGAAGATGTATTTTGTAGTATAGATATCGTGTTGCTTGTCTTGTTTGCTGCTACAAGCTCTGGTTTACCGTCTCCATTCAAATCACCAATCGCGATATAATATGGTAGTGTTCCAGTAGCATAATTAGTCCCACCACCAAAACTAAATGAACCCGATGAAGATGTGTTACGAAATGTGGTTGCATTATTATTACCACCATCTATTACGGCAAGATCAAGCTTACCATCTAAATCCAAATCACCGATGGCTACCGAATAGGGATTATTATTAGATGTAGGAACTGAGGTCGCTATCGTGAAAGCAAGAGCTCCCACTACCGGAGAGGTATTTTGTAAAACAGATATCGTATTGTTTCCAGAGTTAGCCACTGCTATATCTGGTAAACCGTTACCATCAATATCACCAATAGCTACCGAGTTCGGACTCGTACCGACAGTAATATCCACTTTCGAATCAAAACTCAAATTCCCTAAGCTCATCGTATTCCTAAATACCGATAATGAGCTGGAATTGAGGTTCGCTACCGCTATATCAACCGCACCGTCTGCATTTAAATCTCCAACCGCTAACGCTACTGGATTAGTACCTGTAATCAAACTGCTCGAAAACAAGGTGAAGCTTAAACTTCCTGCTGTACTTGTTGTATTAAGAAAGATTGACAAGGTATTTAAACCATAATTAGCAACCACAATATCCGAATAACCATCCCCATTTAAATCACCTACAGCTACTGCGGTAGGACTACTACTACCTCCGGTACTTAATGATACAGCTGCTGTGAAACTCACAGCACCCGCCGAAGACATGTTACGATAAACAGTGAGCGTATTGGCACTTGGGTTTGGAATAATCACGTCCGGTTTGCCATCTAAATCCAAATCATTTATAGCTAATGTGGTAGCCGAGTTGTTCGTTGTGATTGTAAGGCTTGTTGCAGCGCTAAAGCTCAACGTGGTTGTAGCAGCACTGAATGTTGGAATGAAAGGCTTAAAAGAGTACCCTGTTAAGCCAGTCACTAAACTAGTAACTGATATATATTGATAACTCGCACCATAAGGTACAGTAACGGTAAGCGTGGTACTACCTGTCACTCCAGTGACGGTAGCCGTTGTAGCTCCAAAAAAAACCACATTATTACTTGCTGTTGTTTCAAAATTGTTTCCACTGAGTATAATCGTGGACCCAACAAATGCATTTGACGGACTAAATGAACTGATGACAGGTGCTGGGGGTATTGTCACATTCTGCAGCACCGATAATGTGCTCGATCCCACTGCTGCGAAATCAAGCCTCCCATCGACATTCAAATCGCCTATTGCTACTGAATATGGACTTGTGGTCGTTGCATAGTCGCTCTTAGCACTAAAACTAATCGTACCAGACACAGAAGTACTAATTAATACAGAAGCTGTATTAGCCGTATTATTTAATGTGATCACATCGGGCTTTCCATCTCCATTCAAATCGCCTATTGCTACATAATAAGGACCTGTTCCACACGTAACATCAGATCTTACACCAAAACTAAAGGTGCCGGAGACCGATGTATTACGGAATGTAGACATAAAATTAGCCCCTTGATTTACAAGGGCGATATCCATTTTACCATCTAAATCCAAATCGCCTATTGCTACTGAAAAAGGATTATTTGTAGTAGCCAATGAAGTGATCACCGTAAAGTTTAGAGCCCCAACTCCTGGTGATAGGTTTTGTAGAATAGATACGGTATTCGAGTTGGAATTTGCAACTGCCAGGTCGGGTAATTTATTTCCATCTAAGTCACCAATTGCTACCGAAGCTGGATTCGTACCTACAGTAATATCCACTTTCGGATCAAAACTTAAAGTACCCAAACTCATGGCGTTTCTAAATACCGATACTGTACCTGCACTATAGTTAGCCACAGCAATATCTGGCCTACCATCTGCATTTAAATCACCGATGGCTACCGCTACAGGGCCAGAGCCTGTGGCTATGCTAGAAAATAAACTCAAACTTAAACTTCCGACTGTAGCTGTTGTATTCAGAAAAATAGACACGGTGTTTAAACTATAATTTGCAACTACAACATCGAAATAACCATCCCCATTTAAATCTCCGATAGCTATTGCGCGCGGACTAGCACTTGTACCTGTACTCATTGGCGCTAATGCAGTTAGACTTACAGTACCCCCTAAAGAAGAGGTATTCTCATAAACCGTAAGTGTGCTTGTATCAACGTTCGGGATAACCACATCGGGATAACCATCTTTATCCAAATCACCTATTGCTATACTACCAATAGGTGATGAGTTGCTTGTAATAGCAAAATCATTCTTGACAGCAAACGTATTGTTACCACTTGTACTATAAGTGACAATAAAGGGTGTAAAAGAATAACCTGTTAAATTATTGGCCAAATTTGTGACTGATATATACTGATAGCTCGCACCACTGGGTACCGTAACGGTAAGCGTAGTACTACCTGTCACTCCGGTTACGGTAGCCGTTGTAGCTCCAAAAAAAACCACATTTTGGTTCGCTGCCGTATTGAAGTTTTGTCCACTCAGTGTGAGCGTTGCACCAATTGTTGCACTCGATGAACTAAGTGAGCTTATAATGGGTGCTGCTGGTATATTGACATTTTGTAGGACAGATAATGTGCTCGATCCCACAACTGCTAAATCAAGCTTTCCATCCACATTCAAATCGCCAATCGCTATCGAAAACGGACTTGTGCTAGTTGGGTAATCAGCCTTCGCACTAAAACTAATAGTCCCAGATACAGACGTGCTCATAAATACAGAAACAGTATTCGGTGTATTATTTGCTGTTATCACATCAGGCTTCCCATCACCATTTAGATCACCAATGGATACCCAATAAGGTGTTGCCCCGGAAGTAATATTGGAGCTCCCTGCAAAATTAATCGTACCTGAAACTGACGTATTACGAAATGTAGACATCGAGTTACTTCCCTCATTGACAACTGCTAAATCAAGCTTCCCATCCAAATCCAAATCACCCATTGCTAATGAATAGGGAGAATTGCTGCCTGTACTGATGGAGCTAGCCGAAGAGAAGCTAAGCGTTCCACCTGCTGAAGAGATATTCCGTAGCAACGATATATTATTAAAACCAATATTGGCAACTGCTAGATCAGGTAAGCCATTGCCATCTAAATCACCAATTGCCACTGAGTTTGGGGTCGAACCCACGGATAGATCTACCTTTGTAGCGAAGCTTAAACTTCCGAGACTGATCGTATTACGAACTACAGATACTGTACTTGCGCTATAGTTAGCCACAGCAATATCTGGTTTGCCATCTGAGTTCAAATCGCCGATGGCTACAAATACGGGGTTTGAGCCTGTGGCTATACTATTTGAAAATAAGCTAAAACTAATACTACCGGCCGTGGCTGTTTTATTCAAAAAGACAGATAATGTATTTAAACTGTAATTCGCAATTACAATATCGAGGTAACCATCGCCATTCAAGTCACCTACAGCTACTGATCGAGGCGTAGCACTACTGCCCGTAGTCAATGATACAGCTGCTGTTAAACTCATACTACCAGCCGAAGTCATATTTTGATAAACCGTAAATGTACTTGCAGCTACATTGGGAATCACTACATCGGGATCTCCATCTTTATCAAAATCGCCTATAGCCACACCCGTAGCTGACGAATTACTTGGTACAGCAAAATCAGTTTTAATTGCAAGGGTATTAATACCAGCCGTACTATAGGTTACTACAAAGGGTCTTGCGGAGTAAGTTGTTAGACCAGTACCCAGATTTGTAACTGATATATATTGATAGCTCGCGCCATATGGTACCGTTACGGTGAGTGTAGTACTCCCTGAAATACCTGTTACAGTAGCCGTTGTAGCTCCAAAAAAAACCACATTATTACTTGCCGTCGTATTAAAGCCTGTACCCACAATTGTGACCGTCGCACTAATAAGCCCATTAGCTGGACTAAAAGAAGTAATCGTTGGGGTTTGAGCCCAAGCTGACAATACCATCGAACTTATTAAACTACCGCATCCTATTCTGATCAATACATGAAGTAAAGCTTTTTTCATACGCAGCAGTTTAGATCCTATTATCCTCGTATATAGTCGATCCGACTATCACTCAATTTTGTTAGCATTTTACTCAGTCATTAGCTTCTCAAAAAACAATAAATCTCAATTAGTTATACTACCCGTCGTTACGAACCTAACAAACACATATAACAATAGATTAATATCCCAATTATACTTTAACTAATAAGAAATAAATTTATTGTTTAAAATAGTAAATCAATTACTTAAACCATTAAACACATAACATGACAGTACTATTTTACAAATAGGTACTAATTCACATAAATTAAAATTGGTATACACATGGACCAAATCTGTACTACAAATAGAACTTAACACACTACATATAAAAGCAGAAGTGAGGTAATAAAGATTTTTTATACGATAGGTATCTACAGGTGTTCGAATGCCCAATGACTAATTATCCTAAAATTGAGTCCAAATAATTTATTCGTTTTTATCGATTGTTAAACGCCATTTTAGCCTACTCCTGCTATGACATTGTAAATCAACAAAATGAATAATACCTTCGCGGAACAAAAATTTTAAAGACTATGAGACCTCCATTAAGCTTACTTTTTGTTCCCTTTGGATTAATTTTTCTACTATCAGCTTGCAGCACAAAAAAAAAGATACAAGCGCTAAAACCTACACCAAACTATAGCACAGAGGTTGTCTATGAAAAACAGACGTCTTTTTTAAATCTTCCGATTGAGATAACAGTAAGCGACCTACAGAATCAAACAAACAAGTACCTAAGTGGGTTAATCTATCAGGACAATTCCATCGAAGGAGATAATCTCATGATGAAGGTGTGGAAGCAAGGGCCCATCACCATTGCTGAAAAAAATGGACGACTAGAAATCGAACTTCCATTGAAAGTATGGGCACGTGTACGCTATGGCCTCGAAAAATTTGGACTTTCAGTGTATGATACCCGCGACATCAACCTCAATGGCAAAGTAAGAATAAGTACTTCGGTGAGTTTCCAAAACTGGAAGGTAAATACAAGCACACAAATATTGGGCATCGATTGGGTAGACAGCCCAAGTATCTCCATTGCAGGTCAAGATATTTCCATCACCTATCTAATCAATCCTGCACTATCCATATTCAAGCCCCAACTAACTAAAATGATGGATGATGCCATTGCTCAGTCTTTAGATATTAAGCCCTATGTACTCCAAGCATTAGACCAGATCAGCAAACCTGTAGAGGTTGATCAAACATATCATATCTGGTTTGCGATGCAGCCTTTGGAAATTTACACCCAACCAGCTGTCATTGCTAATAAAAAAATATCTATCGGCTTGGGGATGAAAGCTTATTTAGAAACCTCGGTGAACTCAAAGCCAACTTTAAGTTTCGATAAAACCAAATTGACATTGGCAGCTGTAGATAAAATGCGTACGGATTTCCACACAAGTCTAGCAGGAATTATCACCTATTCCAATGCAGCTGGTCTCATGCAAAAGAACTTTGTTGGGCAACAGTTTCAGTCTGGAAAACGTGCTGTAACCATCAAAAAAGTAGATTTATGGGGTAAGGATGGCAAGCTCATTGTTGAGCTAGAAATGGAAGGATCTGTCAATGGTTCATTTTATCTGAGCGGAACTCCAATGTACAACCTTGACAAAAAAGAAATCTATCTCGATCAAGTAAACTTTGTACTTGACTCGAAAAATAAACTATTGAAGCTTGGAGACTGGTTAGTTCATGGAATCATCGCTAAAAAAATTCAGCAGAATTGCACATTCTCCATTGCAAATCAGTTAGCAGAAACTGAGAAAACGATAAAAACATATCTAAACAATTACCAACCCGTAAAAGGAGTAGTTGTATCAGGAAATATAACCGAACTCAATCCCGAGAAAATTGTCTTAACTCCAAACGCGATTGTTGCCATCATTTCAGCCAATGGCCAGGTGGCTGTTCGTATTGATGGCTTAGAATAAACTTGTCTGGATCAGGATAGCCTAGACTAAAGAATTTGAAAGATTCAGAAACCTAATCTGTCGTTTAGCTGCCCATAGTTACAGTAAACTCTACAGATTGACAGGAACCTAACACTCCTCACACATGTTCTTTAATGACTAAAACACCAACAACATATCCATGCCTAAAAACACCTCCATCCACTCTGTCTTGATTATCGGTTCAGGACCTATTATTATTGGCCAAGCTTGCGAATTTGACTACTCAGGTTCCCAGGCAGCACTTTCTCTGAAAGAAGAAGGAATTGAAGTATCCATTATCAATTCCAATCCAGCTACCATCATGACCGACAAAGTGATTGCAGATCATGTATACTTACTGCCTTTAACTTGCGAAAGTCTCGAGCATATTTTACAGGAACAAAAAATTGATGCCGTACTCCCAACCATGGGTGGGCAAACAGCCTTGAACCTGTGTAAAGAAGCTGAAGAACGTGGCCTTTGGAAAAAATATGGGGTGAAGATTATTGGGGTTGATATCGATGCGATCGAAAAAACGGAAAATAGAGAAGAGTTTCGCAAACTGATGATCAAGATCGGAGTTGGTGTCGCTCCATCTAAAATTGCCAATTCATTTCTGGAGGGAAAAGAAGCCGCTCAAGAGATTGGATATCCTTTAGTGATCCGGCCATCCTATACACTTGGCGGATCAGGAGGCGGATTTGTGCATCAGAAAGAAGATTTTGAGCATGCACTAAGCCGTGGTTTACAAGCATCCCCAACGCATGAGGTATTAATAGAGAAGGCTGTTTTAGGATGGAAAGAGTTCGAGCTGGAATTACTTCGTGATAACAAAGACAATGTAATTATCATCTGCTCGATCGAAAATTTTGATCCAATGGGTATTCACACTGGCGATTCGATTACCGTAGCCCCTGCCATGACTTTGAGCGACCGTTGTTATCAAGACATGCGTAATCAGGCCATCCGCATGATGCGTGCCATTGGAAATTTTGCGGGAGGGTGCAATGTGCAATTCTCCGTTGATCCCATTACAGAAGATGTTATTGCCATCGAAATCAACCCGCGTGTTTCTCGCTCATCTGCTCTGGCATCCAAAGCAACTGGATATCCCATCGCTAAAATAGCGGCTAAACTAGCCATCGGATATAATCTGGACGAGCTCGAAAATCAAATTACCAAAACCACTTCAGCTTACTTTGAGCCCACACTCGATTATGTGATTGTCAAAATACCTCGCTGGAATTTCGACAAATTTAAAGGAGCCAATACTGAACTAGGATTACAAATGAAATCAGTTGGCGAAGTAATGGGCATCGGCCGCTCCTTTATCGAAGCACTTCAAAAAGCGTGTCAGAGTTTAGAAACTAATCGTTTAGGTCTCGGTTCTGACGGCAAACAGAGCCGAGATATTGATGAAATAATGAGGAGCCTAGCACACCCCAGTTGGGATCGCCTATTTCATATTAAAGATGCCATGACCTTAGGAGTACCATTAGAATCCATCCGTAAAGTAACTCATATCGACAGCTGGTTTTTAACCCAGATTCAGGAATTGGTAACACTTGAACAAGAACTAAAACGCTATTCGCTCAACAATATTCCCAAAGATTTTTTCATTACCCTCAAACAAAAAGGTTTTGCCGACGCCCAAATTGCGTGGCAACTAGGTCATGTAACCGAAGATGAAGTGTATGCCCATCGAAAAAAACTAGGGGTTAAACGCGTGTACAAAATGGTCGATACTTGTGCCGCTGAATTCCCTGCTCAAACACCTTATTTCTATTCCACATTTGAGGATGAAAATGAATCCAAGCCAAGCAATAAAAAGAAAATCATTGTTTTAGGATCAGGGCCAAACCGAATTGGGCAAGGAATTGAGTTTGATTATTCCTGTGTACACGGCTTGTTAGCTGCAAAAGAATCAGGGTACGAAGCCATCATGATCAACTGTAATCCCGAAACAGTTTCTACGGATTTCAACATGGCAGATAAGCTCTATTTTGAGCCTATATTTTGGGAGCATGTACGAGAAATCATCGAATTTGAAAAACCAGAAGGAGTAATTGTACAGCTAGGTGGGCAAACTGCTTTAAAAATGGCTGAGAAACTTCACCAGCATGGTATCAAGATTATCGGTACCTCATACAAAAACATGGACATTGCTGAAGATCGTGGCCGTTTTTCAGATCTCTTGAAACAACTTGACATTCCATATCCCCAATATGGTGTTGCCGAAAATGCCGAAGAAGCTTTAGAGGTAGCACATCAGGTGGGCTATCCCGTACTTGTCCGCCCTAGTTATGTATTAGGGGGTCAAGGAATGAGCATCGTGATCAATGACGAGGATCTCGAGAGAGCAGTTGTTAAATTATTGAAGAATCTCCCAGGCAATCGGGTGCTGATCGATCATTTCCTCGACCGTGCGGAAGAAGCAGAGTCAGACTCTATCTGCGATGGAGGTGATGTACATATCATCGGTTTGATGGAGCATATTGAGCCGGCCGGCATTCATTCGGGCGATTCGTATGCGGTACTTCCTCCTTTCAATTTGTCAGAAAGGGTGATTGCCCAAATGGAAGAATACAGCAAGCGCTTAGCACAGGCATTGCAAATACGGGGCCTGTTAAACATTCAATTCGCAATCAAAAATGAGCAAGTATATGTCATCGAAGCGAATCCTCGTGCATCACGCACCGTACCATTTATTGCCAAAGCATATGATGTACCCTATATCAACATTGCAACGAAAATTATGCTGGGTACAAGCAAACTAAAAGATTTTAAAATCAAGCGAAAGCTAAAAGGGTTTGCAATTAAAGAACCCGTGTTTTCTTTTGATAAATTCCCCGAAGTCGAAAAACAATTAGGTCCCGAGATGAAATCAACTGGCGAGGCAATTCGATTTATTAAAGATTTGGACGATCCATACTTTAGACATTTATATAAAGAGAAGTCGATGTATTTGTCGAAGTAAGTCGCGATGTGGGGTAGAAAACTATCTACCCCATATATCACTCTCAACAGCAAAGAGTGAATCAATCACACGACCCTATGTGTGCAGCCATTCCAAAGAAAACAGCAAGTATGGAGGATACAAGAAGTATTCCAAAAACCCACATATCCTTTGTCTTTCCCCTAAAAAAAGAAACAAACCAAAGCAAAAACAAGATCCAGGGAGTTAAGATGAATATTGGGCCGATTAGTCCACTGATACTATAATTCATGGTCGTGTATCATTATTTTTGGTGCGACAAAAGAGACTCATCTTTTTAAAGTTGTTTAGTCACCTCTAATTTGAGCTTTTTTCACCTTTTTTTAAATCTTGGGCTTTCATATGGTTGTGAATCAAACTATAGTATAGCTGGATCTCCTATCTTTAGCGCTATGAAACGATCCTTTTTCTACCTCATTTGCTTTTTTTATTCACTAACGATTAGTGCTCAAGTTGATACCACTCAACGGATAGAGTTAAACCGGCACAATAGTAAAGAACAACAAGACAAGCCCTATTTGATTCTCGTCTCTTCTGATGGATTTAGATACGACTACGCCCAAAAACACAAAGCTCGCACATTAATCAAACTAAGTGAAGAAGGCATTCGCGCGGAGGCGATGATTCCCTCTTATCCTTCGCTCACTTTTCCAAATCATTATTCGATCGTGACAGGTTTGTATCCATCTCACCATGGTATTGTGGATAATAGATTTTACGATGCAAAACGCAACGATTTCTACATTGTTGGAAACCGGCCAAAAGTAGAAGATGGAACTTGGTACGGTGGTACCCCACTTTGGGTCTTAGCTGAGCAGCAGCACATGTTAGCCGCTAGTTTTTATTGGGTCGGATCTGAAGCTGCTATTCAAGGCATTCGCCCAACCTATTACTACAACTACACAGAGAAAATAGATATCGATCAGCGTATACAAATTGTGGTTGATTGGCTGAATTTACCTGCCGATCGCCGCCCTCACCTCATCACCTTTTACATGCCCCAAACAGATCACGCTGGGCATCTATACGGACCAGAAAGCGAAGTCACAGCACAAGCCGTGAGCTTTGTTGATTCAGCTATTTATAAATTGACCGAAGCAGTAAAAAAAACTGGACTAAAAAATGTGAATTATATTTTTCTATCTGATCATGGCATGACTCAAGTAGATACCGAACATACTTTGGGGATGCCCGCCGCTATTGACACATCCAAGTTTATCATTCCCTCCGGAGGAACTCAAGTTCAACTCTACGCTAAAAACAGGAGAGACATTCAACCAACTTATCAAAAACTTAAAAAAGAGGCTACCGAATATGAGGTTTATCTCAAAACAAATGTTCCTGCAAGATTACATTATGGCAAAAGTGACGATGTCATGAATCGGATTGGGGACATCATCTTGATCCCTAAATGGCCAAAGGTTTTCAATTTTTCGACTAGGAAACCCAATATCGGTTGGCACGGATATGATCCAACTTTGGTGAAAGATATGTTAGCCACTTTTTATGCTTGGGGCCCCGCGTTCCAAAAAAACTTGAAGATTCCAGCTTTTGAAAATGTGAATTTATATCCACTAATCACTCAACTTCTAGGATTAACCTACACTGAAAAAATCGACGGGAGAAAAGAATTGGCGAAAAAAATTCTGAAGAAATAGTATGAATAGTATTTGTTTAAATACCATTCATAAAAAAACCCTCTCTTTGGGAGAGGGCTAATTGAAGTTACTTCAATAAAGTTTTCCAGCTAACCAAATCGCCCATCATACGATCTAAATCAGTTGCTGCAACACGCTCTTGTTCCATGCTATCGCGATGACGAATAGTAACTGTATTATCTTCCAATGTTTGATGATCAATGGTGATGCAAAAAGGAGTTCCAATTGCATCTTGACGGCGATAACGCTTGCCAATGGAATCCTTCTCATCATATTGCATGTTGAAATCTAGCTTCAGCTCATCCATTATTTGACGCGCCTTCTCGGGCAAGCCATCTTTCTTCGTCAAAGGTAGGACGGCTGCTTTCACAGGAGCCAATGCTGGTGGAAGATGTAAAACAGTACGTGAATCTTGTTTTTCGGCAGTGCTTAAATCTTGCTCTTCATATGCATTGCACAAGGTTAGCAAAAACATACGATCAAGTCCAATGGATGTTTCGATGACGTAAGGCACATAACTTTTATTTTCGGTAGTATCGAAATATTGCATCTTTTTGCCCGAAAACTTTTCATGCTGGCTCAAATCAAAATCAGTACGACTATGAATACCTTCTACCTCCTTAAACCCAAAAGGGAACTCAAATTCGATATCAACAGCTGCATTCGCGTAATGCGCCAATTTAGTATGATCATGATAACGATATTTAGCAGCTGGTGTACCCAAAGCCAAATGCCATTTCAAACGGGCTTCTTTCCAATGTCTGTACCAAGTGATCTCAGTGCCTGGTTTTACGAAAAATTGCATTTCCATTTGCTCAAACTCACGCATCCTCATGATAAATTGACGAGCAATCACTTCATTTCGAAAGGCTTTTCCAATCTGAGCGATACCAAAAGGAATCTTCATCCTTCCTGATTTTTGCACACTCAAAAAGTTAACAAAAATACCTTGAGCCGTTTCTGGGCGCAGATAAACCTCGTCGGAATCCTCAGCCATAGCACCCATCTGAGTCGAGAACATCAAGTTAAATTGGCGCACGTCCGTCCAATTACGCGTACCCGAAATAGGACACACGATTTGATGTTCTTCAATTAATATTTTCAGACGAGCTAGATCATCATTCTCCAAGGCTTTATTTAGTTCTAGCTGTAAAGCCTCCGCCTTCTCTCCCTTACCATCCTTTATATACTTGGCAATTTTATCTTCAATCAGGTTGTCGGCACGATAACGCTTTTTAGAATCTTTATTATCAATCATCGGATCAGCAAAACCATCGACATGCCCTGAAGCCTTCCATATTTGCGGATGCATCAATATGGCTGAGTCAATACCAACAATATTTTCGTGCATTTGCACCATTGCTTTCCACCAATAGGTCTTGATGTTATTTTTCAGTTCGGCTCCCAATTGTCCATAATCATATACCGCACTCAACCCATCATAAATCTCACTGGAAGGAAACACAAAGCCATACTCTTTGGCATGGGAAATCACATTTTTGAAAAGCTCGTCGTTGTTTTTGCTCATAAGGCGCAAATATAAGGCGATTTATACTTGTTGATTTATTAATTTGCGATTATTCTCTAGGAGGTAAATTTATTTTTCAGTGTATTCATGAGTATACAAGTCAATCAGCTAAGCAAAATATACGGCAAACAAAAAGCGGTAGATCAAATTTCATTTACAGCTGAAGCAGGTAAAATACTGGGCTTCTTGGGACCTAATGGAGCAGGTAAATCAACCACCATGAAAATACTGGCCTGCTTTATTCCACCGACATCAGGATCGGCAAATATTTGTGGGCTCGATATCATGGAGAAATCCATGGAGGTCCGTCGTATAGTGGGCTATTTACCCGAACACAATCCCTTATATCTCGATTTATATGTTCAAGAGTCCCTCCATTTTATAGCCGACATTCATCAGATTACGAACAAAAAGCAACGCATCGCAGATGTAATTGAACAAGTAGGCTTGGGCGATGAGAAACATAAAAAGATAACAGATCTTTCTAAAGGCTATCGACAACGAGTTGGTTTGGCACAAGCCATCTTACACGATCCTCAAATACTCATTTTAGATGAACCCACTTCCGGGCTTGATCCAAATCAGATTATCAGCATTCGAAAACTCATCAAAGATTTGGGCAAAACAAAAACAGTCATCCTATCCACTCATATCATGCAAGAGGTAGATGCTATTTGCGATCAAGTTGTGATTATCAACAAGGGACACATCGTAGCCAATCACCCTATACTTGACCTAAAGCAAGTATACAGTGGAAAAACGCTGGAAGATATTTTCATGATGACAACCAGCAGCTAGCCTTAATCTAGCGGAAGTGTGATATTCTTTCTAAGAAATTCACTTTTTAAAATAAAAAAGGCTTCAACGAAATATTGAAGCCTTTTTTATTTTCACAGCTTATTTAAATTTTAACCCCACTTTTTAGCCCCGCACTTTCAAAATAAATTCTATCGATATTAGTAGAAAAAAATCGAAAAAATGAACAAAAAAATGAGTGCAGATACCAATGCCTTAAATTGGTTTGAAATCGCGGTAGCAAATCTTTCAAGAGCAACAAAATTTTATGAAACGATTTTTGACATCAAAATGATTCCGGCCAATATGGGTGAGATGAAAATGGCCATGTTTCCTCCAGATGGAATGAATGGATCCATTGGTGGAGCACTGGTGCAAAGTGAGATGCATCATCCAAGTGCAAAAGGGGCTATCATTTACTTGAACGCAAACCCTGACCTAAAGCTCGTTCAAGATCGGATTGAGAAAGCTGGTGGCAAAATCAATATGCCTAAAAAACTGATAACTGAAGAAATAGGTTACATGGCATTTTTCACAGACACGGAAGGAAATACAGTAGCACTTCACTCAAGCAAGTAATATGTCCAATCTGTCTGGATCTAATAAATCTAAATCCTACATCTAGACAGATTGATTCAATCCTACCCGCATAAACAATCAGCCCCCATTTATCCACTTCGAATTAGCTAATATTAACTCATACTTATGGCACATATTCCACCCCTAGCAGAACGGATGCGCCCAGTTACGCTCAACGAATATGTTGGTCAAGAGCACTTAGTCGGGGAAGGCTCTATTCTTCGAAAAGTGATTGAAGGGGGTCACCTTCCATCGCTCATCTTGTGGGGACCACCTGGAGTTGGAAAAACAACACTGGCTTTTATTATTTCAAAGCAGCTTCACCGACCATTTTTTAACTTGAGTGCAATCAACTCAGGTGTTAAAGATATCCGTGAAGTCATCGAAAAGGCAACAAAAATTAAAGAAGAGGACGAAGATTTACCCATATTATTTATCGATGAGATTCATCGCTTCTCTAAATCGCAGCAAGACTCTTTATTAGGAGCTGTAGAACGCGGCTTAATTACCTTAATTGGTGCTACTACCGAAAATCCTTCTTTTGAAGTAATCTCTCCCCTACTTTCGCGGTGCCAAGTTTATATTCTTAAACCTTTGAGCGAGGCCGATCTAACAAGTCTTTTAAATAAGGCTATAAAAGAAGATGAATTTCTGAGCAAAAAACAGATCAAGATCAAAGAATACGAAGCCTTGTTCCGCCTTTCAGGAGGAGATGGGCGAAAATTGCTCAATGTATTAGAACTAGTCGTCAATGCAGCCAATCAACCTAAATTAACCATCACCAATACCTTGGTAACACAGCAGGTGCAACAAAATATGGCCCTGTATGATAAAACTGGCGAGCAGCATTACGATATCATCTCTGCTTTTATCAAATCTATACGCGGAAGTGATCCTAATGCTGCTGTATATTGGTTAGCACGAATGATTGCTGGAGGAGAGGATCCACTATTCATTGCTAGACGCCTACTCATCCTCGCTTCGGAAGATATTGGCAATGCCAATCCCAATGCGCTCCTTTTAGCAAATACGTGTTTCCAATCAGTAAATGTGATTGGATGGCCAGAAGCACGAATCATATTATCCCAAACTGTTATTTTTCTGGCATCATCAGCTAAAAGCAACGCCAGCTATGAAGCAATTAGTAAAGCTCAAGAGCTGGTTGCCCGGACAGGAGACCAGTCTGTTCCGCTACATCTTCGAAATGCACCCACCAAACTGATGAAAAATATAGGCTATGGGAAAGAATATCAATACGCCCATGCCTATCAAAACAATTTTTCAGAACAGGAATATTTTCCAGAACAGTTGAGCGGAACTACACTGTATCAACCTGGCCACAATGCAGCCGAAGAGAAACTACGTGAACGCTTAAAAGCGCTTTGGAAAAACAAATACAACTATTAATTCATCGCATGAAATACCCTTTTAACTTTTCATCTATAAGTAGCTCTAGCTTATCTCTTCAGAGATGAAAACAGAGGGCTGTTCAAAAGTAAATCCATAAAAGCCGTCTTTTTCTGTTTTGAATACCTGACTTTCCAGCTCCCACAAACCAAAGGTGTTTACATTCACCGGATGCATTAAACTAATCTCCTTGTTAGCCACTTGCCACTTACTAAATCCAGAACGTACAGGAAAAATCTTCCTGCTACCAACAAAAACTACCAAATCAATCAAATCGACGAATAAAACATAGTCTTTTAAATAGAATGAATTGGTAATAATATTGACAGCAGGATACTCTTCAGTTACCAAGTATTTCAAAGCACCTTCTAATATATCACCAGAGCAAACAATTATTTTCGTATGCTCTTGTACATCGAGATTGGATTCGGGTGCGAAAACAAAATCCACTTTTATACCTAACGAATTTATCTCCTCATAGGATGAATTTGTTGCAAAAACAGCTGGGCTCCATTCCAGAATTTGGCCCAAAAGCTCCCCATTAAAATGAGCTAGATCTAAAATCAGTAAAGCAGGTTCCTGCTTTTCACGTACGATATGATGTGATGACATTAATTAAATCATTCTACAAAAATCTCTGATATTGTAATTGAACTCTATTTCAGCACTTCAGCAATCACCTTTCCAATGGATCCATTCGGAGCCTGAATATGTAAAAGGGCAGAAACTGTGGGTGCAATATCTGTCATATGAAATGACTTAGTTGATTTCCCTTGTTTAATTCCCCAACCCATAAATAATAGTGGAATATGTGTATCATACGGATACCACGACCCATGAGTGGTTCCCGTATAACCATACCACTGATACCATCCTGGTTTTGTTACGAGCTGTATTGCCCCGCTTCGCTCTGGATGATATCCATTTTCGATTCGTCCACGCAAAGCATCTGGGATAGATGCCTCTTGAATATTTTTCATATCCACTACAGTAGCAATACCTGTTTGTGTTTTTAAGAATTGGATACAATCTGAGACGATATCATCTTCTTTTAAATTGTTTTTGGCAATTACAGTATTATTTAAGTTGACTTGATAATTTCCAAAGCCCAGAACCAAGGACGCGATCTTATATTTTGTTTCTAGGATGGTATTTAAATCTTTTAAAACTTGGCCACCATTAAAAAAGCCTGCTGAGATATTCTTATCGACTAATAGCTGAGCATTGTGGGCAGCACCATGGTCAGCTGTCAGAAAAACAGTATAATTTCCCTTACCAATTTTAGCGTCCAGGTATTTGAAAAAAGCAGATAAATCACGGTCTAAGCGCAGGTATGTATCCTCTATTTCGACAGAATTCGGCCCGAACTGATGGCCAATATAATCCGTCGATGACAGACTAATGGCTAAAAAGTCGGGGACTGTATTTTGTCCTAATTTCTCATGATCCAAAACCGCTTTAGCCATGTCTAAAGTGACTGAGTTTCCATAAGGAGTGTTTCGAATAATACTGAAGTTTTCGCTGAACATTTCCGAAGTCTTGACAGGAAGTATAGGCGCACTCGCCATTGCAAATTTCCCTTCGTACGGATTATTATCTGGGAAGCTCTGAATATAGGTATCAATCGGATAGAGTGTGTTCCAATTTTGCTTTAAGTACTTTTCCACATGTCTGGCCGAATTGAATTGTTTTACCCAATCGGGTAGATCTTTCATATAATAGGTACTTGTAATCCAATTCCCTGTCACATCATCAAACCAATAAGCTGCATTTGGAACATGTCCTGCAGGTAAAATACCACCCCGATCTTTCAAAGCAATCCCAATCACTTTCGATCTAAAATTAGTCGCTAGTTTTAGTTCATCCGTTAATGTACTTACCAACAAATTACGAGGTGACATCAAACCTGCACTAGATGTACTACCCACTGTTCGGACAGAAGTATCTCCTGTACAATAGACAGATTTCCCAGTCGCTTGTATAATAAAATCATTCCCAGTAATACCATGTATGGCAGGAATAGAACCTGTATAGATTGAGCTATGCCCAACAGCTGTAATTGTTGGAACATAGTCAATGTTTGTATTCTCACAACTGAAACCCTCATTCAGCAAGCGTTTAAAGCCACCCATTTCATAACGATCGTAATAACGATAGAGGAAATCCCAACGCATTTGATCAACAACAATTCCAACTACTAATTTAGGTCGTGGCAGAGCTGTGCTACCTTGCTGGCTTTTTGTTTGAGCTTTTACTGAGCCGATCATGGCAGCAGCCATCACCAAGAGAAAACATCTAAGTTTCATTCGATTTAATTTTAAGGTTTAACGTCGGTATACAGATTTTACTTCAAAATATTGGCCCCATCTTCAATCACCCCAATATGTTTTTTATTAAAAAAGAACTAGCAATCTTCCAAAAGAGCTCCAAAGATAAATATCCATTAAAAAAACCTGGTGACAATATCTATTCCATTTGATACATTTGTTTCGCCATTACATATCCCCTTTTCATCAAAAACAAAATCATATAGGACCCAAAAAGATGATGGAATTATCATGAGCGATCACAATCTATGAATGCTTGAGTTGACTCATTTCTGATAGCCTCATGCCCATTAAAAAATAAATTATAAACATGAAAAAATATGGTTTAATAGGTTATCCTCTTACCCATTCTTTCTCTCAAGAATATTTTACTGAAAAATTTGAACGAGAAAATTTACAAGACGAGTGCATATATGAGTCTTTCTCACTCCCAAGTTTGAGCGATTTCCCTGGGTTAATTAGAGCCAACCCTGACCTTTGTGGGCTTAATGTGACCATTCCACACAAAATTGGTGTGATTTATTTCATGAATAAATTAGATCCCGCAGCTAGAGCTATTGATGCTGTGAACTGTGTTAAAATTGTCAAAAAGCAACCTCTAGATGCTTTTTTTACGGGTGAGATATCTTCCTCAGAGGTTCACTTAGAAGGATATAATACAGATGCTTTTGGCTTTGAACATTCCTTAAAACCACTTTTACATAAACATCATCAAAAAGCATTAATCTTAGGCAATGGTGGCGCATCTAGAGCAATCGCATATGTACTTGAATTATTAAATATTGATTATCGCTTTGTATCTAGAAAAGGAAAAGGTAGAAATTACAGTTATGATCAGCTTAACCAAGCAATATTAGAGGAACATACACTCATCATCAATACAACTCCGCTAGGCACTTTCCCCCAAGTGGAGGAATGCCCCGATATCCCATACCAATATCTAACCAAATGGCATCTATTATATGATCTTGTATATAACCCTCAAGAAACTGCTTTTTTAAAACAAGGTGCTGCCAAAGGTGCGGCAAGCAAAAATGGATTAGAGATGCTGCATCTGCAGGCAGAAAAAGCATGGGAAATCTGGAACAGCTAAAAGAATGAAAACATTATACATCATCGCATTATTATTGATTGGATTGATGGTCTCCTGTACTACCAATTATACCCCTAAACCTCGTGGATATTTCAGAATACCATTTCCTCCCAAAAGCTATCAAACCTATCACGGCGACTGCCCATACACGTTCGATTATCCAATATATGCGACAATTGCTCCCGATAGTTCTGGTGTGATTAAACCTTGCTGGCTAGATGTGAACTATCCACAAATGAATGGGAAAATTCACCTCAGTTACCAAGCTATCCATTCTAAAAAAATGTTTAATGAGCTCATTGAGGATGCTCGGACATTTGCTTTCAAACATACCTCAAAAGCCACGGCCATTGACGAAGGATTTATTTCATACCCCAATAAAAACGTTTATGGAATACTTTACTCTATTGATGGGAATACTGCATCATCTGTACAGTTTTTTCTGACTGATAGTACCCGAAATTATCTAAGAGGAGCATTATATTTTAGAGAACGTCCACGATTAGATTCGATACAACCCGTTCTTGATTTTATCAAGAAAGATATTGATGTGATGATCAAAACTTTCAAGTGGAAGCGTTAGCTAAAATATAATGTGGTCTAAAAAATAATTTTACTCGTGGCTGTGACCAATGATGCAATACGCACAGCATCAAATATCCGCTCCTCAGTCGTTCCCATTTTAATCAATGAGCCTTCATGTGCATTCACACATAATTCACATCCATTAATTGCCGACACAGCCAGACTCATGAGCTCAAAAAATTCTTTCCCATTAACCGGATTCATCATAATCTGCATGCGGATACGAGCAGGAATCTGAGTATATTTTTCTTTTTGTGTAAAGTGACGGAATCGATACAAGACATTGCTAGACGCTAGCAAGGAAGCACAAGCAACAGCCTCAGCAATATCTTCAGCACTTGCACCTTGTTCTTTAGAAAAAGTAACAAAGAATTCGATCAAGGGCTTGTTCACCTGATTAGCAGCACACGTTAAACCCAACAATCCTATTTCCTTGGGGCTCAAATGCTCTGAACTGAGCATGCTATTAAAATTGAGTTTTAGATCACGAAGGTAACGTGAATCACCTTGCTCGAGTAAACTTAGACTTTCTGTTCGGATGATATCTTGTCCTATACTGGACAATAAATCAGCTATTATTTCTGCGCTTTCTGACATAGACTAATACATTTTAATTACAGAAAACCCCGCCAAAGCGGGGATTAAATCTATTTTCTTTACTGTTTTTAAGACAATGTGGCTTGTCCCTTTTCCCAATTACATGGGCATAACTCATCTGTTTGCAAGCCATCTAATACACGGAGTACTTCTTTTACATTACGGCCAACACTCAAATCATTTACACATACCCAGCGAACAATGCCTGTTGGATCAATAATAAATGTCGCACGGTATGCAATTTTTTCGCTAGGCTCTAGAATTCCCAAATCTTCAGCCAATGACTTTGACGTATCTGCAAGCATCGGGAATTTTAAATCACGTAGATCATCGTGATTATTTCTCCATGCTAGATGCACAAACTCTGAATCAGTAGATGCACCAATTAAGCGAGTATCGCGGTCATTGAAAGCACTATATGATTTGTTAAATTCTGCAATTTCTGTTGGACACACAAAAGTAAAATCCTTCGGCCACCAGAACATTACCGTCCATATATTATCATTATTCGTAAAATAGGCTGAATTGATGTCTTCAAATTCTCGCCCTTTTTCTAAGCTTACTACTGCCTTTTTAGTAAATGCTGGAAATTTTTGCCCTATTGTAATCATAAATCTATACAGTGTTTTAATTCGCATGCAAATATAGTACTCATGCCGCGTACTTAGTATCAACCAATGCTTGAGGTTTACTTCACAGTAAGTGATCAAACTATTTATTTTGGAAAATATTTCGCCACTAAGGCTGCTAATCTTGCGACTGTTTCTACATCCATCATCCTACCAGTGTAGCTGAAAAGCACGTACTAGAGCCTGATACCTCACATTTGTATGTTGTAGCCATATTTGTTGAACATACTCCATGATGTCTTGAGGAGATATACCGTTAACATAAGAGCTTGTATCCTTTCCCATGAACATTCACAATCTCCACAGCAGAATCATCCTTTAGGTATTTTCGAAGCTTACTCAAAAACACATCCATACTACGCCCGTTAAAGTAGTTATCGTCATGCCAAATAGTAATTAAAGCCTCCTCCCTTGTCAACACATCATTTTTCTTTAAGCAAAGCAAACGTAGTAGTTCAGCCTCTTTAGTAGAAAGCCTTTGTTGGTTTTTCTCTCTTGTCACTAATTGCAAACCATAATCGAATAAGTAGCTGCCAATATTAAATTTACTAGGTGGCGATTCCGCTGCTACCTGTGTGTTTTTTTCGGCAGCACGTCTTAACAGAGCGTTAATACGTAGCAACAGTTCTTCTATGCTAAATGGTTTCGTGATATAATCATCCCCACCTAAATTAAAAGCTTCTGTTTTATCTCCAATCATTGATTTTGCTGTGGCAAAAATAATCGGCACATGTCCATTAAGCTGTCTAATTTCCTTGCCCAACATAAATCCATCTTTTTTGGGCATCATTACATCCAAAATACATAGATCAAAATGTTCTTTTGTAAAAACAGTCAAACCCTCTTCCCCATCTTTACACAATACAACTTTAAATCCACCTTTTAACTGCAAATGATCTTGCAGTAACATACCCAAATTGGGATCATCTTCAACTAAAAGAAGCCTTTTCATATGGTTGTAAAACTAATTTCAAATTCGGATCCTTTATCTTTTTCACTTTTTACAGCAATTGCCCCTCCTAAACGCTTAACGATATCGTAAACATAACTTAAGCCAAGTCCAAAACCTTTTACATCATGAATGTTTCCCGTTGGGATGCGATAAAATTGATCAAATATTTTAGAAAGCTGGTCTTTGTTCATCCCAATACCTTTGTCTCCTATTTTAATGATCAATTTGTTGCCTACATTCTGTGTTTGAATTGTTATTTCAGGATGGCCCAGACTGTATTTATTGGCATTATCAACAAGATTAAAAATCACATTTGTGAGATGTAGCTCGTCTCCTAAAATAGTACTATGATTGGCTTGTAAATCAAGCTGTATTTTCGCATCGTTTTTCTGTAATTGCAAAGACATACTATCCAAAACAGCGGTAATCAAGCCATTCATCTCAACTTCTTTGCTTTGCAAATGAATATTACCTTCTTCCATTTTAGCAATATTCAATACTCGCTCTATATGGCTCCCCAAGCGTGCATTCTCATCATAAATAATCTCTGCCAAACGACCTAAACGCTTCTTATCTTTAGCAATTTCAGGATCTTTCAAGGCCTCACTAGCAATCATAATGGTAGAGACTGGCGTTTTAAACTCATGCGTCATGTTGTTGATGAAATCTGTCTTCATCTGCGATAGTTTTTTCTGCCGGAGGATAACCATCGTAGTATACGCAAAACAGCTAATCAGCACTAAAAGTAAAGCAACCGATGATACTAATACCATTTTCATATCCTGCATCAACAAGCCTTTTTTACTCGGAAAATTAAGTGTTAGAATACCACTCTCATGAACCAACTCACCAGGAAAAAGTATAACAGAATAAACACTATGATCAACTAACTCATTCTTCTTTCCTGACGTATCTTTTTTATCTAAATCGACAAAATCTAACTTATAGGTGTATGGTAAATTAATGCCTTGGCTCAGCAGCTCATTTCGAATCAAAGAATCAACAAACGCTTTATCAATTCGACCTTTTAATGGAATGTTGACTAACTCTTTGGCAAGATCTTCAAAAACTGCGATTTTTCGTTTTACTGTTTTTATGGAATCAATATAGCGATGGACTTTTTTGATTTGTTGTTCATCTTCTTCTTTCCCTTGTTTTGGATTCGATAAATGGACATTTGGCAGCGTAATAATAGTTGATCCTAATATGGGATCTTCAACTAAATAACGAATGCTATCATCTTTTGCCTTCAACATTTTTTTCTTGTCTACCTCCTCTACGTATAGTTCACGTATTTCGTCTTGGTACACATCTCCATCAGCAGACCATTGTTTTTTGATCGATAAATGAACTTTACCAACATCTTTATCCTCCGGATTTTTAAGGTAGGTTTCATAAAAATCATTATCGATAATTAATGCTTGTGGATATCGAAGTCGCAACAAACTATCACGCATTTGCAGGTTATGGCGAACCTTCTGTTTCCTAAGCTTTACATGTCGTAAAAAGTTTCGCGCTTCCCTTAATGGTGAGTCTGCTTGCTTTACTAGGTAATCCAGATTCTGGAGTGTAAGATGTCCCGCCACTTTATGTTTCAGAAACATCACAGCATCTCGTTTCTCAATCTTTTTTCTAACTACATTGAGAACTTCATTAATCGTTTGATCAAATAGTTGTGACTTTAAACGATATGACTCCTGAATAAAATAATACTGCATCGCCATTACGCCTAATAAGGCAGCAGCCATTAAACCAATAATAAAACGAATGCTTCTTTGCTTCATGCTACACAAAAATACCATAACCTAATTTGGCTGATTCAGGTTTTAACATTTTTTAACAGAGTCTAGAAAGTAAACGATCGGTAGCAAAGGTTACTACAAGAAGAGTACGAAACTGCTCAGAGAAGAAGCAATTGAGAAGGATATTTTTTTTGGTTCTGATAAGAGTTTTGGCAAAACTCTTATCAGAACACATATTAATTATTAGAATGGTAGATCATCACTCTCATCTGAAACAGATGAGATATCTACAGGAGTAGCATACTCTGGTGCAGACTGAGCTGCATCAGCACCAGAAAGTGTGTTTATTTTCCAAACTACCAATGTGTTGAAATAGGTTGTCTTACCTGTCTTATCGGTCCACGGACGGCCACGAAGATTGAATGATAGTTCCACTTGATCTCCAACGTTAACACTATCAAAAAGTGCTACTCGATCCTGTACTGCTTCAAATTTGATATATTCTGGATATGACGGATTTTCGGCATATTCCAATATGAGTTCACGCTTTTTGAACTTATCACTTACGGTAATCACCTGCGATATCTCGTATACTTTTCCTTTAACTTTAATCTCCATAAATACAAAACTACTTAAAAAAAATCCCTGACAAAATTGCATATTTTAATTGACTAACTTCGCCGACTTATGCAAGTTTTTCAGAACAAAAGTAAAATAGTCATCACCTGCAATAAGCGTTTAGCTTCCTATTTACAGCAAGAAGTGGAGGCTCTGGGATATCGTGTTATCAATAATTTTGGCACGGGAGTCGAATTAGAAGGCTCAATAAATGATTGTATTCCTCTCAACCTGAACTTACGTTGTGCTAGTCAAGTACTCTATTCTCTAAAAGCTTTTCGAGCAGAAAATCCCGCTAGGCTGTACAAAGAGCTATTGGATATTGCTTGGGAAGATTTAATCGATTTTACAGGATACTTCTCTGTCACCTCGAATGTGGATAACGAAACGATTACCACACCTCTTTTTGCCAATCTCAAAGTAAAAGACGCCATCGTAGATCGAATCAAAGAGAAAAAGGGCATCCGCCCCAACACCGGGGCTGATGCCAATAAAGCTGTCATTAGCCTCTATTGGAAGGATGATATTGCCGAAATATTTATTGATACTTCTGGTGAAACTTTAGCCAAACATAGCTACCGTAAAATACCAGGTAAAGCGCCCATGCTGGAAGCATTAGCAGCAAGCACTATTCTAGCTACTGGTTGGGACCAAAATAGTTCGTTTGTGGCTCCAATGTGTGGATCGGGCACTTTAGCAATTGAGGCTGCTTTAATCGCTACTCACAAATGTCCAGGTTTGTTTCGTATGAACTATGGCTTTATGCATGTCATGGGATACGACGAGCAGGTTTTTTTTACCGAGCGAAGAAAACTAAAAGATCAATCAAAAAAAGAAATTGGATTTAAGATAGTCGCAAGCGATCTTTCAGAGGATGCCATATCTATTGCGAAAAAAAATGCAAAAACGGCTGGAGTAGATCACCTGATTGAATTCGCCGTCTGCGATTTTGCAGACACCAAAATACCTGAGCAGCCTGGTATTATCATTTTCAATCCTGAATATGGTGAACGCTTAGGTGTCCATTCCAAATTAGAAGCGACCTATAAGCGCATTGGTGATTTTATGAAGCAACAATGCAAAGGTTATCGTGGATACATCTTCACGGGAAATCCTGATCTAGCGAAAAAAATTGGATTAAAAGCTTCGCGTCGTTTGGAGTTTTACAATGGAAAATTAGATTGCCGTTTACTGGAATATGAACTCTATGAGGGAAGTAAAAGAACACCGAAAACAAATGACTAGTGATTTCATTTCAATAACGGCAGATTTTGTGCGTCGAACACTAGAAGGAGCCGAGGCTGGACACGATTGGTGGCATATCCAACGGGTTTGGAACAATGCTAAGCTGATCGGGAAAACCGAACAAGTAGATATGCTCATAGTAGAACTCGCAGCCTTATTACATGACATTGCTGATAGTAAGTTTCATGATGGGGATGAAGAAATTGGTCCGCGAATGGCTACCGATTTTTTAAACTCCATTAACCTCCATGAAAATCAGATTGAGCACATCCAGCAGATTATTCGAAATATGTCGTTCAAAGCCAGTTTGGGCACGCTATCCTTTCATTCCAAAGAGTTAGAAGTAGTTCAAGATGCTGATCGGCTAGATGCCATTGGAGCCATTGGTATTGCGCGAGCATTTACCTATGGGGGCTTTAAAAATCGGGAGCTGTACAATCCAAACATTCCTCCGCAGCTAAATATGAGTAAAGAGGAATACAAAAAATCGACGGCCCCTACCATCAATCATTTTTACGAAAAGCTACTGCTCTTAAAGGATAAAATGAACACATCAACAGGGAACAGAGTAGCAGCTATGAGACATCAATTTATGGAGATGTATTTGGAAGAATTTTACCGAGAATGGGAAGGAATCTGAGTTTGTATGTATTGATTTCTCAACAAATTGCCGAATTAAATTTTAACTCGAGTGCACTCAACACATTAATTTGCCGCATAGAATCTGTTTTGCAATACCGCTAAAAATCCCGTTATTTGTTTGTCCGAACGATGGGCAGAATGACAATAATTACCAAAGCATCAGGCGAGCAAACCTCTTTCGATGTAGATAAACTTCGCCGCTCACTTCATTGCTCTAATGCGGATGAAGAAACGATCAATAAAATTATTGACGAAGTACAAAAGAATCTTTATCACGGTATGCCTTCCAAAAAGATTTATCAAGTTGCATTTGGATTATTAAAAAAACAGCCCAAACCCTTTGCTGCTAGGTATCGACTTAAACGAGCCATTATGGAACTGGGGCCATCTGGTTTTCCATTTGAGAGATACATTGCGGAAATTTTAAAGCACCAAGGTTACTCAGTAAAAGTGGGAGTGTTTATAAAAGGTGTTTGTGTGGCTCATGAAGTAGACATTATTGCTGAAAAAAAAAATCAGTTCGCAATGATTGAATGTAAATTTCATCACTCAGCAGGTTATGCATGTGATATAAAAATTCCACTTTATATCCAATCACGGTTTAAAGATTTGGAACAGAAATGGAAAACAATCCAATCACATGATACCAAAGTTCATCAAGGCTGGGTAGTCACGAATACTAAATTCTCAAATGATGCTATTCAATACGGTTTATGTGTAGGATTGAACTTGCTGGGATGGGATTTCCCAAAAAATAATAGTTTATCTAATCAAGTGGATCGTGCAGGCTTATATCCCATTACTTGCCTCACCACTTTAACATCACACGAAAAACAGCTTCTGCTCGACAGGAAAATTGTACTATGCAAAGACCTTTGTGATAATCCCGAATTACTTTCAATTACCACTATTGTAGAGGCCAGAAAAAGCGCTGTGATGGATGAGGTGAATCTGCTGAGTAAAGGATGATGAATTAAGGGCACTGAACGACAAAAAATCTCATTCAAGAGACGTGTGACCACAATTCCAGTAAAAATAAAACCTAACGAAAAGGTTGGCACATGATAACTTCACAGATAGCAATCAAAATCTAAATGATGGAAAACAAAGAAACAATCCAATCATCTTCAAACTCTAATCAAACTGAAGCTAGTATCCAATTCTTAGGTGCCGCGGGAACTGTTACTGGATCGAAATATTTAATAAGCGCATTTGGGAAAAATATCCTGGTTGATTGTGGCTTATTTCAAGGGCTCAAAGAACTCCGCCAGCTCAACTGGGATAACTTACCAATTGAGAGCCATGAAATAGATCTGATATTACTTACACACGGCCATTTGGACCACTGTGGCTACTTACCACGATTGGTAAAAAGCGGATTCAACAAACCTATTTTTGCAACAGAACCCACACTAGAAGTGGTCAAAGTGATCTTAGAGGATAGTGCACAATTGCAAGAAGAAGATGCCGAACGTGCGAATCGTGAAAAATTCTCGAAGCACCAACCTGCTCAGCCATTATACAACACAGAAGATGTAGAAAAGACATGCTCATTTTTTTCAGCACAGCCTTTAGATAAATGGATTGAATTGTTTGAAAATATATTAGTTCGCTTCCGCTACAATGGGCACATTATTGGCGCCACCTTTATTGAGCTAAAGATTGGGGCTAAATTTTTTGTTTTCTCAGGTGATATTGGTCAAGAAAAAGATCCTCTTCTTTATCCCCCACAGAAACCCGAAAAAGCAGACATCCTTTTAATCGAATCAACCTATGGAAACAGATTTCACCCCGATAATGCAGAAGAACATCTCACTCAAATAGTGAACGAGTCTATTCGAAGAAATGGGACCATTATTATTCCAAGTTTTGCTGTTGAACGTACCCAATTATTGATGTATCTGTTTTGGCAGCTGCGAAAGAAAAATGCCATTTCTCCAATTCCAATTTATATGGATAGCCCAATGGCACAACATGTACTGGATATATTTCATCACACCAGAGAATGGCATAAGTTATCTTTCGAAGATTACCACGAAATGTGTAATAATATCATACAAATTCAAAGAGCACAGGACACAGTAAAGCTTGCTAGACAAAAGAAATCGAAAATTATCATCGCAGGAAGTGGAATGGCATCAGGTGGCAGAGTGTTAACTTATCTACAAAACTTTATAGACGATCCTAATGCAACTATTCTATTAGTAGGCTATCAAGCTGAAGGAACCAGAGGAAGAAAATTATTAGATGGAGCCCCTGAAATAAAATTGTACGGAAAATATTATCCTGTAAAAGCAGAAATCATCAACCTAGAAGGGCTTTCTGCACACGCCGATCAACAAGGTCTCATTACTTGGATTGAAAACATCAAAAACAAGCCAGAACATATTTTCATTGTTCATGGCGAAAAAGAAGGGTCCGAAGGGTTAAAAAAGAAAATCAAAGAAGTTTATAACTGGGATTGTGAAATTCCGGCATTAAATCAAATAAAGAAAATCTCATTAGAGCCAATGGAATTTTAGCTCAAAATCCAAGCCCATTCCAGCGATAATTTATAAATGCAAAATTCCAAATTGTAAAAAAACACCTATTACAACCGATTTTATTCGTTTTTACTTCGGAGCTTTGCCCAAAGTTTGATGATCATTCCTTAAAAGACTCTATATGACCGGCCATCTATTCCTGATCCGCGAACTTTATCTCGCATTTCTTATTCGCTCTTCAATAGCCGTTGTTGAATAACCTGCCAGATAAGCAATTGTTTTTACTTCTCCCCCATTCTGAAGTACAATATCCGCTCCAACAATTTGGTCGATGGAGTAATCTGCTCCTTTAACAAGCACATCAGGCTTAATACGCGTAATTAAATTCACAGGAGTTTGTTCATCAAACAGAATCACTGCATCTACAAAAAATAATGCAGCTAATATTTCAGCGCGCGATTGTTCATTCGTAATTGGCCTGCCCGAACCCTTCAAAACTGACACAGATTGATCAGAGTTTAGGCCGACAATCAACTTATGCCCTAAATCAGAAGCTTTAGCCAAATAATCAATGTGCCCCAAATGGAGCAAATCAAAGCAACCATTGGTGAAAACAATCTTTTTATCTTGAAATCGCCAGATATTGAGTAAAGATATGATCCGATCTACGGTAAAAATTTTGTTTTTCAAAAAGTCTAACTTACTCATCGTCTTAACTGTTTTGATGAATTGATGATAATTATAATCATACTAATAAGTCCAATAAACAATACTAATAAGGTTTGCGAAGAGTGTATGATAGTGGCATAGGCAAGTCCATCATTACGAGAAATCGAATAAATGGTTAAACCCTCAGCGACGATCCAATGGAAAGCCCCAATACCTCCTTGAACAGGAGCCAACATGCCCAAGCTACCAAATACAAGAATTGAAAGTGCAACAACAGGCCCTAAGCTTGATAAAGCATTCAATGCAAACAAACAAAGGTAGGTGGAGAGAAAATAGAAAAACCAGATCAAAATAGAATATAGTACAAAAAGCCTTTTCTCTTGCATTCTTTTAACAGAGCTGAGCCCACTACTAAACCCATTCCAGAGAGAGCGCATCTTTTTTACCCCCCCCCAGTGATTTTTTTTCAAAACAATATAAAACACTAAAAACGCACACGCCAATAGCACACTTGCAAAAGTCAGAATAGAAACGTAACTGATATGCTCACCAAGTTTGAGCAACAAACGCTCATAAAGAAAGCTTGATATAAACTTGTACTGCAACACAATACTGAGCCCAATAATGACAATCAGCATCAATAAATCAATCAAACGCTCTGTAATCACTGTTCCAATAAGTTGATTAAGAGGTATTCGGTCCGTTTTATGGATCACCCCACAGCGTGATATTTCTCCCATTCTTGGGAAAGCCAGATTAGCTAAGTAGCCAATCATCACTGCATAGAACGTATTCTGAAGAAGAGGTGTTCCTTGCTTTAGGGGTTCTATAAGCATATTCCATCGTATGGCTCTCAAAACATGTGCCATTAAACACGCACCTACAGATGCCAACACCCACCAGTAGTTAGCCGATTTTAAATCACCAAGCAATCGGTCAAAATCCTGACCTTTAAAAGCCATTATTAATAAAACAAGTCCTAATGCTAATAGAACTATATATTTCAGGATGGAGTAAATAGAAATCTTCAATTCAGACTAATAATTCAGTTTATTGTTTTCATCTGGAAATATAAGAAGCGGTGTATATTTTTTTGCCTCTTCGATTGGCATCTGAACATATGACATGATGATAACAACATCGCCAACTTGCACCAAGCGCGCAGTGGCACCATTCAGGCAGATAACTCCTGAACCTCGCTCTCCGACGATCGCATACGTTTCGAATCGAGCACCATTATTATTGTTAACGATCTGAACTTTTTCGTTCGCAATAATATTGGCTGCATCCATTAAATCCTCATCAATGGTAATACTGCCCACATAATTTAACTCGGCTAGGGTAACCCTTGCTCGATGAATCTTCGATTTTAAAATTTCAATGACCATGCTGCAATATTACTAAATTATTGGAGCAAGCCTATTGTTCTGTTATTTCATTCGGAGACAAAATAGTAGGGGTATTCGATAAATTGATATTTAGCACTGTTTGTGAGAAACAGATTATTCATATCATACTATTTTTCACTTTCCTCATGATGATCTCTCTCTAAAGCCCATCGTACACAACCATCTTGCATCAAGTTTGGACTTCTTAATCCTAAGGCTTTAAAATAACGTTGTCTATTAGTCGAATCTGTCCCAACTGGGCAGCAACTAAAGCAACTAAACTAGCTGCGTGCTTATCTGTAGTGGGCTCCAATGATGAACCATCACATATTTGAAAATAATCCAAATCAATACCCTCACTTGTTTTTAAATAATTAGTGGCATGCTCCAGTATTTCGGGTATAGATTTTACCTGAAATTCACTTTGCGCTAGCTGCAATGCATGGTACAAAGCGAGCGCATTCTTTCGCTCAATTGCCGACAAGCGTATATTTCTGGAGCTCATTGCTAACCCGTCATTTTCTCTTACAGTAGGGCACATCACCACTTGAACATCCAATCCTAATTTGGTTACCATCTTTCTGATTACGAGCAACTGTTGATAATCTTTTTGTCCAAAAAACGCTTTTGTAGGTGCCACAATATCGAATAAGATTTTCACCACCTGAGTAACGCCTTGGTAATGGCCTGAACGTGTTTTTCCTTCTAGTATTTGGTCTAACCCCTCCAAATCAATTGCCCAGTGCTCCTTACCAGTATATATTTCCTCCACCTCAGGCAAAAAAAGAGCATCACACTTTACCTCCTCTAGAAGCTGAATATCATGCTCAATTGGCCTCGGATATTTCTCCAAATCTTTGGGGTCATTAAACTGGGTGGGGTTAACAAAAATACTACAGATAACCACATCACTTTCACTCTTGGCTCTCTCAATAAGTGACAAATGTCCTTCATGAAGTGCTCCCATTGTTGGCACAAAACCAATTGACCGATTAGCCGAATAAAATTTTGATAAAAATGAGCCTAAAGCTGCTCTTGTTTTAAATACTAACAAAACCTAAAATCAATTAAATGAATTGCCAAAAATGAGTAATTACTTAAAGAGGAGCAAAAAAGCTTGTTTAAATCGTGGCTTTTTTGCAGAAAAATGCTTACATTTGTGTTCCTATTAACATCAAATCCTCATACTATTTAAAACAATTTCTTACTGTTTAACAATTTAATTTGGAGATGACAAAAATGAAGCTTCTATTTATCACCCATGAGATGTCTCCGTTCTTGGAACTAACTAGTATTGCTGAAATAACCCGCAAGCTTCCACAAGCAATGCAGGAAAAAGGCCTAGAGATCCGTATCCTAATGCCTCGCTTTGGGAATATCAATGAACGAAAAAACAGACTACATGAAGTCCTCCGTCTGTCTGGATTAAATATTACGATTGATGATAATGACAATCCACTGATCATCAAAGTAGCATCAATTCCGGCAGCCCGTATGCAAGTTTACTTTCTAGACAATGAGGAGTATTTTCAACGCAAGTTCGTCTTTAGGGATAAAGACAATAAATTTTACGAGGATAATGACGAGCGCACCATATTCTTCTGTAAAGGAGTTCTAGAAACAGTGAAAAAATTGGGTTGGTCACCAGACATCGTACATTGCCATGGTTGGATGAGCTCTTTAGTACCACCTTATCTAAAAACTATTTATAAAAACGATCCTACTTATAAAAATTCAAAAGTCGTTTACTCCGTGTATGAAGATAGTTTCACTGAAACATTAGGTTCTAAATTTTCTACTAAAGCTATCATGAACGGCATGAATAACGCAGATGCTAACATATTTGCTGCTGCAAACATCTGCGCCCTAAATAATGGGGCAATCAGCTATTCAGACGCCGTTGTTTACGGAAGCGAGGCAATCAACCCAGAAGTATCAAAATTTGTTAAAAAGAGCAACAAACCTCTTTTAGAATACGCTACTACTTCAGATTTCGATAACTATTACAACTTTTACGAAGAAATAATAAACGAAGCGCTAGTTTCACTAGCATAAAATTAGCATAGAATAGAATTATGAATATATCTAGGTTAGACTTATTAACGCTGTTAATAAGTCTTTTTTTATTTAGTGCATGCCACAAACCTAATAGTGTGGGACTAGCAGTTAATCCTCAAGATGCTGTAAGTGGATTCTTTACAAATTCCATCACTGTATCTACAAAGACGGTCTTAGACAATGATCCCATCTTAACCAGCTTTTTAAAAAAATATCCTGTGGGTACTTTAAACGATCCTGTATTGGGCACGACTACATCAAATCTCTTGATGTCTCTTAACATCCCAAGTAACAATCTCACGTTCGGCACACAGCCTACGCTTGACTCAGCAATATTGGTATTAAATTATGCCAATGAATACTATGGCGACCCCAATACTGAATTTACTTTTGAGATTCATCAACTAGCCAATCGACTCATATCAACATCTAATCTTTACAATACGAACAATTCAATTCCACAGAATACTGTTATTGGAGCCAAGACGTGTACAATCAACATGAACAATGTATCTGGAGTAGTTCCAATCGTAGGAGGAATAACAGGAACTTCAGCAACGCTCCCACCTCATATTCGCATACCAATTAATCAAGCTTTTGTCAATACAAATTTTTTTAGCGCACCTTCTGTCAATTTTGCTAGCAATGATTCTTTTAACGATTTTATCAAAGGATTGTATTTAAAAGCTACCCCCACAGCAGGAACAGGAGTAACAGGAGGAATTGCATTTTTCGACTTAAGTACAGGAGGTAGCAAGCTAGAGCTGTACTATCATAATGAAGGTAATCCTGCGGTGAATTATGTCATATTTCCTGTACAGGCTTCAAGTGCAAATCCAGCGGTAGCTGCTTTTAATCATAATTTTACAGGGACTGAACTACAAACACAACTGAACAATCCATCCACCGCATATAATTACACTTTTGTGCAACCCATGGCTGGGGTTCGAACCCAAGTAAACTTCCCTGACTTAAGTCCCCTAAAAGCACTTGGGAATATTACGATCAACAAAGCAGAATTGGTTGTATCTGCTCAAACACTTCTTCCTTCTGACAATCCCACTATATTCACCCCAGCACCACGTTTGTATTTATATCAGACAGATATTGCCGGTCAACGACAGTTTGTGCCCGACTGCAATAGTACAGATCGCAGAGCTCTTTCAGACATTAATTTCGGGGGATTTTACAATACAGCAAATGACAAAAAATATCGTTTTATCATCACATCCTATATTCAAGATTTAGTAAACGGAAAATCGAAACAATACAACACCTATATTTCAGTAGCTGACCCTACAGCCTCACGAACCTCAGCTCTATTTTCAAGCGCGACTACAGCAAAAAGGGTTATCATAGGGAGTGGAACTAACAATGCATCTCCCTATCAAATGAAGCTAAATGTGACCTATAGTAAAACAAATTAAAATCGTTTTTGGGTATTATTTAGAATACTTTACATTAGCCCCTTTGTATAAAACTAATTTTTAATCATCTTAATTAAATCGTGTAGTTATGTGTGGAATAGTAGGTTATATTGGTCACCGCGAAGCTTGGCCTATACTCATCAAAGGATTACATCGCTTGGAATATCGCGGATATGATAGTGCGGGTGTTGCTCTTATCGATCAAACATTAAACATTTACAAAAAGGCCGGCAAAGTAAGCGATTTGGAAGATTTCACTTCTGGAAAAAACTTGAATGGAACAATTGGAATGGGACACACTAGATGGGCTACACATGGTGAACCATCCGACAGAAACTCCCATCCACAAACCTCGAGAGATGGTCGATTAGCAATTATCCATAATGGTATAATCGAGAACTATGCAATTCTAAAAGAAGCCTTAATTTCCAAAGGACATAAATTTAGTAGCGACACCGACACAGAAGTACTCATACACCTTATTGATGATATCCAAGAACAAACCAGTATAGATCTAAAAGAAGCTGTACGGATTGCCTTAAACGAAGTTATTGGAGCCTATGCCATCGTGATCATGAGTATTGATGAGCCTGATTTATTAATCGCTGCTCGAAAAGGAAGCCCATTAGTTCTTGGGGTTGGGCAAAAAGAATACTTCATTGCATCAGACGCCACTCCTATTGTAGAATACACGAAGAATGTCATTTATGTGAATGAGAACGAAATTGCCTACATCAAACGCGATGAGTTAGTCATCAAAAGTATCGACAACATCATTCAAACACCTTATGTACAAGAACTAGAGCTTAAACTCGAGATGCTTGAAAAAGGGGGTTACGATCATTTTATGCTAAAGGAGATTTATGAGCAGCCTCGTTCTATTAGAGACTGCATGCGTGGCCGTATTTATCCATCCGAAGGACATGTACAACTAGGTGGGATTAAAGGGTATGCAGAGAAATTAAAAAATATTGATCGTATCATTATCGTCGCCTGTGGTACATCTTGGCATGCAGGCTTAGTTGGAGAGTATTTGATTGAAGAGTATGCTCGAATACCAGTGGAAGTTGAGTATGCTTCTGAGTTTAGATACCGAAATCCCGTTATCTCAGAAAAAGATTTAGTAATTGCTATTTCACAATCTGGTGAAACAGCTGATACCATGGCTGCCGTTAGCCTTGCAAAAGAAAAGGGTGCTACCATATTTGGTGTTTGCAATGTAGTTGGAGCTTCTATTCCACGTTTGTCCCATGCTGGCGTATACACTCACGCGGGTCCCGAAATTGGTGTCGCATCTACCAAAGCTTTTACTGCCCAGGTAACTGTACTCACACTAATGGCCTTTTACATGGCGCAGCAACGCGGAAAACTCACACAGGCCGAGCTAGTGCATTTGCTCACCGAACTAGATCAAATACCATCTCTTGTAGAAAAATGCCTCCACTTGGATGATCGCATCAAAGTAATCGCAGCTAAATTCATCCAGGCCCGAAACTTCTTATTCCTTGGTAGAGGAAGTGGATTCCCCGTAGCACTTGAGGGAGCGCTAAAGCTAAAAGAGATATCCTACATCCACGCAGAAGGCTACCCTGCTGCAGAAATGAAGCACGGCCCCATTGCTTTGATTGATGAAGAAATGCCTGTGGTTGTAATCGCCACTCAGAACTCATCTTACGAAAAAGTAATCAGCAATATTCAAGAAGTAAAAGCGCGTAAAGGTATCGTCATTGCTATTGTTACTCAAGGAGACAAAGAGGTCAAAAAAATGGCTGATTATACCATTGAGATTCCAAACTCAGATGAAGCTTTTCTACCCCTACTTGCAACCATACCCTTACAGCTATTATCGTACCACATCGCTGTGATGAGAAACTGTAATGTAGATCAGCCTAGAAATTTGGCTAAGTCTGTTACTGTGGAGTAAGTTTGATAATTAATACAACACATAAAACTGTAATACAGATCATTCTTTCAATGAGGAGCTATATTGAAAGAATGATCTCATACTAGATGAACGTACTTAAACAAGTATCCATAGTAATAGTATTACTAGTGTCTTCACTCGGAGCTGTAGCACAGATCACAAATACTAAAAGTATCGATATTAAAAATTTAAAACAGCCTACCTTTACTTTTGAATTAGAAATGCTCTCTAATTCTGTGTGGGCAGGCCGTCAATCATCAATTCCCTCATCTTATTTAACACCCTCTATCACGTATCATCATAAAAGATCTTATCTCACAGCTTCACTCACATACCAAAATAAACAAGGATATATAGATAATTATTCAATAGTTCTAGGAGACACATTAAGGTTATTCAATAATATGGATGTTTATGGTAGTGTCGAAGGAAGTTTTTTCAGCATCAACAGTACGAATATATTGGCGAGTAATAATTACACACTTGCTGGAGGGCTTACTTATAATTTAGGCTCATTCTCTTTTAGTGCAGATGGGACTCTTGTTTTTTTAAAAGATCCGCGAATCAAGGGAACAGATCAATTTATTTCTTTTAGTGTTGCTTATAATTATGCACTGGGTAAGTGGAACATTAATCCAACTGTGATGAACAGTCTGGGCACTCGTAAATTTTTTATGATCAATAGGAGCAATTTTTTTGAGAACGAACACCCTAATTATATATATGAGGTGTTTAATCCAGTAGCAAATAAACTTCAAATATTAGACTACGAAATGAGTTTGCCTATTACTTATACTCCTCATTACAAAAGGAAACAATGGAGTTTGAGTTTTACCCCTACATGGGCCATACCTGTTAATAACTTGATCTATACTATATCTCGTACCCCCGTTTTACATGAAGGTCACTTTGTTTTTAGAGGTTTAGATGAACCTTCAATAAAACCAATATGGTATTTCGATATAACATTGAGTGCAAATTTTTAATAACCATATCTTTGGATACAAAAATATATCAGAGCTCATCCTAATTTTTAAAATATGGTTGTACATATATTTTTTAGCAGTAACCTATTAGCCTACTAATTCATGATACTTTCCGATAAACTCATTCTAGAAGAAATTGAAAAAGGTACTATCATCATAGAGCCTTTTAAACGTGAGTGCCTAGGCACAAATTCATATGATGTTCATTTAGGCAAATATTTAGCGACCTATAAAAACAGAGTGCTCGATGCAAAAACACATAACGAGATCGAGCACTTTGAAATACCCAAACAAGGCTTTGTCTTACAACCCCATACACTCTATTTGGGTGTGACGATGGAGTATACCGAAACACACAAACATGTACCATTTTTAGAGGGCAAATCAAGTACAGGACGTTTGGGAATCGATATACATGCTACTGCCGGAAAAGGAGATGTTGGCTTTTGCAATACATGGACACTTGAAATATCATGTACCCAAGCCGTACGCATTTATGCAGGCATGCCCATTGGACAGTTGATTTACTTTGTTGTAGAAGGAGATATAGAAACACGATACAACACCAAAGGAAATGCTAAATACAATAATAAAACCACTCGTCCTGTAGAGAGTATGATGTGGAAAAACAGCTTTTGAGGCGGCGGAAATGTTTCATATTAGTACCTCCCCCAGACAAAATGCAGCTCGCTTGGCAATGAATTTTTACTAGTTTTGGCAATCTCAGAACCAATCATATTTTATGAAACTAGTCTCCTACAAAACCGAAAATAATGAACACCTCGGTGTCTATGTCAATGGGCATATCTACAATCTCCATGCTTACGATGAGCTTATTCCCGATACAATGAACGCTTTTTTACAGGAAGGTGAAGAGATGATGGTTCGCGCAAAAAGAATAAATGAGGAAATAAAATCAGGAAAAAGCAACGCCAAAGCAGAGATCTTTTTTGAATTATTAGCTCCCGTACCACATCCACCATCCTGCCGAGACGGATATGCATTTAGACAACACGTAGCAGCTGCACGGAGAAATCGAAGAGTAGATATGATCGCCGAATTTGATCACTATCCTATCTTTTATTTCACCAATCACAATGCTATTCAAGGACCAGGAGATATCGAATGCATGCCTGATCATTTCCAAAAATTAGATTTTGAACTAGAAGTAGCCATTGTAATTGGTAAAAAGGGACGAAATATCAAAGCTTCGGAAGCTGACCAATACATTGCAGGGTACACCATCATGAACGACATGAGTGCCCGAACCTTACAAATGGAAGAAATGTTGTTGAATTTAGGCCCCGCCAAAGGCAAAGATTTTTCTACAATTATTGGGCCCTGGCTAGTGACACCTGATGAACTAGAACCCTATAAAACATCTCCTAAAACTGGACACATAGGCAATAGTTATGATCTTAAAATGAAATGCTGGGTCAATGGGGTTGAAGTTTCCTCAGGCTCGATGGCTGATATGGATTGGACATTTGCCGAAATTATTGAACGTTGCGCCTATGGTGTAGATATTTTACCCGGAGATGTGATTGGATCTGGCACCGTTGGAACCGGTTGTTTTCTAGAACTAAATGGCACCGCCTTATTCAATAATCCGGAGTTTAAACCCCAGTGGCTCCAACCCAACGATGTGATCGAAATGGAAATTACAGGCTTAGGACATTTGAGTAATACCATCAAAAAAGCCAACACAGACTTCTCTATTCTCGCATTGAAAAAAAATAATCAGAACGAATATTCGGTATGATTACGTTAAAACCCTCCGATTTAAAACCAGTCGAGTTACATAGCTATCTACAGCATGCAATAGCGCCACGCCCCATCTGTTTCGCTTCAACGATTGACAAGGCAGGAAATATTAATCTGAGCCCATTTAGTTTTTTTAATTTGTTTAGCACGAATCCACCCATATGCGTGTTTTCTCCATCCCGTCGAGTGCGGGATAATACAACGAAGCACACACTTCAAAACATACTTGAAGTACCAGAATGTGTCATTAACATGGTGAACTACGACATGGTACAACAAACATCTTTATCCAGCGTAGAATATCCCAAGGGAGTTAACGAGTTTATCAAAGCAGGTTTCAATCAACTACCCTCAGAATATGTTAAACCACCCCGCGTTGCCGAATCACCTGTTCAATTTGAATGCCTCGTTCAACAAGTAATTCCGCTTGGTCAAGGTGGAGGAGCTGGCAATTTGGTATTAGCCGAAATCAAGCTTATTCATCTCAAAGAAGAAATCTTGAACGAGAATGGTCAAATCGATCAAACAAAAATTGATCTGGTAGCTAGACTAGGTGGCGATTGGTATTGCCGAGTAACAGAGAATAATCTTTTTAAAGTAACAAAGCCTGTCAGTACCCTCGGCATAGGTATTGATGCCTTGCCTTCTGCTATTCGAAACTCACACCTATTGAGTGCAAATAACTTGGGTCAGCTAGGAAACGTGGAGACCTTACCTAGTGACGAAGAAATAGAAATGATGAAGCAAAACCCTGAAGTCAAAGCTATTTTAGATGCAACCATTGGAGATATTACAACCCGCGAGATGCATTTACACGCCAAAGCAAAACTATTTTTGGAACAAGGAGATGTCTTTTCCGCCTGGAAGGTCCTATTGATCTAGTCTATTATAGCCCACATTCAATTTCCAATTCATTTCATTGAAAGAGGGGGTTTTATATTTTGGGCGCGCCCTTCGGTCGGGCTATCCACTACAAGTCCTCGCTTCGTTACACTACACTGCGGGATTTTCGTTTCTATCCCTCGCGCAAAAAGAAGATTATTTGTAATGGTTCACCTCTTTCACACACCTGATTACCACACTACGAATATGCTTTCAGAATTTTTCTGTATTCATTCAGAATTTTGGATTTTGATATAAAACCAACAAATTTCCCATGGTCCATAACAGGAAGATACCATGTCTCCGTTTCATCAAATTTTTTGATAATCTCCCGCATATCATCATCTCGATGGACAATAGCCAAAGGCATGATCATTATTTCTCGAATATTCAATGAACCATATTGCTCCTTCTCGAATATAAAAGGCCTCATATCATCCATCGTCAGGATACCTTCTAAGTTTTGCTCATGATTGATCACCGCTATAAAATTGTGTTTCCCATGCTTGATTAAATCAATCAGCTCAGAAAAGGTCGAACTCACATCAATAGACTGTACATCTTTTTCAATCAATGCAGAAATAGAAATTAACGACAACAAATTATGGTCGTGTTCACGAGTAAATATCTTCCCTTGGTCCGCAAGGACTTTTAAATCAGGTGAAATAGTTGAAAATCGTTTAACAATCAAAAAAGATATCACGGAAACAATCATTAATGGGATAAACAGATCGTAACCTGAGCTTGATTCTGCAATGAGGAATATCGCAGTCAAGGGTGCATACAAAACGCCGCTCATCACACCAGCCATCCCCACAATAACCATATTACTAGTAGGTACATGATCAATCCCAGTTAACGTGGCCAACATAGCCATAACATATCCTACTATTCCTCCAGCAAACAGCGATGGGCCAAAACTTCCTCCATTACCACCACTAAAGATGGTGATCGATGTAGCAAACGCTTTCAGTAAGCAAACCAGTCCCAAAAACACTAGAATAAACCAAGACCGATAATCAAAATAGTGGAAGAAACTTGATCCTATAATTGATTGCTCTTTTCCACTCACTAGATCTTTAATTGTTTGATACCCCTCGCCAAAAAGCGGCGGAAACAAGCAGCATAAAATAGAAAGACAGACTCCACCAATCACTGCCTTTTGCAAACGGGTAACCGCCAATGCTTTGAACCAGTGCTCAACCCATTGAGAAATCAGCACAAAATAACGTGCATAAAACCCACTAACAATCGCCAATGCCACATAAAGTGGAATATGAAGATAGTTGAACGCATCTCTTGAATGGAACTGAAACAAGGCCTCCTCATTCAGAATAATTTTTGACATCAAGCTTCCACAAATAGCCGCTACAATCAGTGGGATAAAGTCAGAGAATATTACTCCTGTGAGTAGAATCTCAAAAGCAAACATCATCCCCGCAATAGGTGCATTAAATGCAGATGCAATACCAGCAGTAGCACCAGCTGCCAACAATAAAGTTCTGTCTTTGTAGTCTAAGTGGTATGTTCTTGCAAAATTTGATCCAATAGCTGACCCAGTGACAGCAATTGGGCTTTCTACCCCAACCGAACCACCCAATCCTACTGTAATCGCACTCTGAACAATTTGTGAGTACATCTTCACCGAAGAAACTAAACTCGAATTTTGTGCGATTTCATACAAAATCGCAGGAATCCCTTTTCGATCTTGTCCATTAAAGAAGGTCAATACCACAAGCACCGTTAAAACGATACCCAACAAGGGAAAGATAAAATAGAATATCAATTGCTGCTCAAGCACCAATTTTTGCGTAATCAAATAGTGAATGTAATGCACCAATATTTTTAAGAGTACTCCAGCTAAACCAGCGCTACACCCAACCAGAATACCTGAAAGAATTAAAAATTGGTTTCTTGAAAGCCTACTTCGTAACCAAAGCAAAAAGACTTCATAAACTTTCACTTTATCCTTATTCCTATCAAGCCCCTTCTTAAGTTTCCTAATGCGATATAAAGTTTTGTGTTGATTGATCTTTTTCAAGGTTTATTTATTTGCTCAAACATAGTTTTTAATTCATCACTTCAGAAACTGAACGTACATAATCACAAGTTCAATATCATCAGCTTACTATCTTTTGAAAATTCATTTTTTTTCGTTAACATTGCAGTCAAATTTTTAACGAGATCAAAATCGAATTTAAGAGCCTAATATCATGGATTTAATAAAATTTGTAGAGGAACAAGCAATCGCTAAAAAAGAATATCCTTCATTCAAAGCTGGCGATACAATTAGTGTTCATTACAAAATTCGCGAAGGGAACAAAGAGCGTCTTCAAATTTATCAAGGCGTTGTTATCCAACGTAACAGTACAGGAGCAAATGAAACGTTCACCGTTCGTAAAATGTCAAATGGAGTTGGAGTAGAACGTATATTCCCCATTAATTCACCCAATATCGATAAAATCGATGTTAACAGTCTAGGTAAAGTTCGAAGAGCAAAATTGTTTTATTTGCGCGAACTAACTGGTAAGGCTGCTCGAATTAAATCTAGAAGAGCATAGTTTTAGTTATCGCATTGTTTAAGCCTTCCATTTTATTAAAGATGGGAGGTTTTTTTATATCTAATCATTCGTAAAGCAAGCACCCGAAGTATTATCTATACTAAACTCTAATATTTATCATCATATACTGTTCCCACTCATTTCTCAATAATATGCCAACGATATCTTTTCTAAATCACGTTATCTTAGGAAATAGTATAAAAAACTATCTGTTTTTTACTGCCATTCTTATTCTCGGACTGGCATTTAAACGATTTTTTTCTAAAAACATCAGTAAGCTTTTCTTTCGACTTTTTGGAGGACATAGTGCTAATAGCTCCAATAATGGCTTAGCATTTATTTCCTTGCTGCTTCGCCCCATTGAATTGCTAATCATGACAATGGCATGCTACTTAGCTATCAATCAATTAGATTATCCCTTAAATGAAGTTTTATTTTCTCGTCAGATTACCAATAACAATACTTTATCACAGTATCAGGTTACAGTAATTGAAATTGTAGATAAACTATTTCTGTTTTTCCTAATACTATCTGTTTTCTGGATAGTGTTACGAATTGTCGATTCTATTGCACACGTATTTACACATAAAGCATCACTCGCCGAATCAAAGACAGATGACCAAATAGTCCCCTTCGTGAAAGAACTCAGTAAAATAACGACAATAATCATCGGCGTATTTACAATAATGGGGGTTGTTTTCAATTTGAACGTAGGGACAATTATTGCAGGCTTAGGGGTTGGGGGTATTGCTATTGGTCTAGCAGCTCAAGACACACTTAAAAATCTGCTTGGGTCCTTTACTATTTTTGCAGATAAGCCATTTGTTGTTGGTGATAGTGTTCGTATTGATAAATATGAAGGAACGATAGAAAAAGTTGGATTTAGAAGCACATTATTACGCACCATTGATAAAACATTGGTCATTATTCCAAATAATAGAATCATTAATGACTTGCTTGAAAACTTGACTTTAAGAAATCTACGTCGAGTAAAATTTAGCGTGGGGCTCCAATATGATACTCCTTCTGCCAAAATGATAGCAATTTCGAAAGAAATAGAAGATTGTATTAATAAACATCCTGCTACTAGCAATGACACCCTGATCAATTTTGATTCCTTTGGTGAATCATCATTAAATCTGCTGATTCGTTATTACATTGAAATCGTAGATTACAACGAATACATGCAAATACATGAGGAGATCAACTATAAGATTATGGATATCGTAGCACGTCACGATGCCCACTTTGCATTTCCATCACGAACAGTTTATCTTGAACATGCTGTTAATAACAAAGCGGACTCTCCAAAATAAAATGGAAAGCCCGCTTTAAATCAAGCTTACAGCTAACTGATTCGATTAGTTTGAACTTGTCTTTGAAGTTTTGCTGCAACATGCTTTCTTCTTTTCACAACTCTTACCTGTTTTGTCGCATGATTTTTTGCAGGACGCACTACATTTTTTTGCACAAGTCGTTTTGTTTCCTGATTTCGAAGCACCTGGATTTGTTTGAGTAAATGCAAGGTTTGCTATCGCAACGAATACCAATACAGAGAATATTTTTTTCATGTTCATCATGGTTTTTGTTTTTAGTAGGGTCTTATTTTAATTCAGCTAAAATAGTAATACCACCTTTTACAATTTGGCCAAGTTCAACTTTAATTTCTGTACCTAAGGGCAAAAAGACATCCACACGTGATCCAAATTTTATAAATCCAAATTCTTGTCCTTGCTTTATCTGATCCCCAATCTTCGCATAGCATACAATTCGTCTAGCCAGAGCCCCTGCAATTTGTCTAACAAGCACTTTTACGCCCTTCTTATTTTCAATAACAACGGTCGTTCTTTCATTTTCAACAGAAGACTTAGGATGCCATGCAACTAAGAATTTACCTGGATGATATTTAAAATAACTAACAATTCCTGCCATCGGAGTACGATTGACGTGCACATTGATAGGCGACATAAAAACAGATAGTTGTATCCGACGATCTTTTAAATATTCTACTTCTTCCGTCTCTTCTATAACCACCACTTTACCATCAGCCGGGCAGATGATGTTTTTATCATTTGTAAGCACCTGAATACGTGGGTTACGAAAAAATTGTACCACCGTAACAAATAAAGCAAATGAGCAAGTATATCCTAGCCAACGAACCCACACAAAATCAGGTAAAAAGAATTGAATGACTGTATTAAGTATAAAAATGAAAAGAACGCAGATAGCAATAGAAGTATATCCTTCCTTATGAATGGTCATGGTATGTTTTATTTTTTAGTATCGACGCATTGAGATTGGTAAATATTCCCCAATACGGGGGCAAAAATAAGCTATTTAACCAAACTTTTAACTGAGTAGTTTTTATAACCCTGGTAGTGATTTCTCACCTATTTATTTAACACTTTTTGTATTTAATATTTACAAAATATAAATGTATGTTTAAAAAATTACCAAATAATTAATTTAATTAATTTAAAAGAATTTATCTATGAGAAAATCATCGACCTACCTCATCATTCTTCTGGCATTTTTTGTGGCCTCCTGCTCAAAAGAACCAATCAATAATATTACTCCAGAAAAAAGCAATGCCAGCACACTTGGTAACTTAAACAGTAAACGTAAACCAAAACCAGATCGGCGGGGAAATGAATCAGACAATAACAATATGCTATTAGGTAATCCTGATGGTGCTCAACCCAATATCGTACTTGCTACTAAATACTTAATGGATGAGAAATATTACATTGAATCATACAACAACACAACCCACTGCCCCAACTGGGTAAGTTGGCATCTAGATGCTTCTGATTTAGGCCCTGTCAAACGCAGCAATGATTTTAGAGCGAATGATGCACTTCCTTCCGCATGGTATGCAGTAAATCAAGGAAGTTATCAAGGCTCTGGATTTGACCGTGGCCATAATTGTCCTTCTGGTGACCGTACCAGCACACATGAAGCTAATTCAAGGACTTTTTTAATGACCAATATGATTCCGCAGGCTCCTAAAAATAATCGCCAAACATGGGAGAGCCTGGAAAGCTACACGCGATCTTTAATTAGAGATGGCAGTAATGAAGCCTATATCACTGTAGGCTCATATGGTAGCGGTGGAACAGGGTCTAATGGCTATATGGAAGTGCTCAATGATGAAGGTGCTCAAATTAATGTGCCTGATCATTTCTGGAAAGTTGTTGTTGTTATCCCCGTTGGATCTGATGACTTAAATCGTATCGATGCTAATACGCGAGTGATCGCTATCAATACTCCAAATACAAATTCACTAGATCCAGACTGGAGAGCTTATCGTACTTCTGTAAAAGCGATCGAAATGGCCTCTGGCTTCCGCTTATTGACCAGCTTACCTCCAGCAGTGCAAGCCGCACTTAAATCCAAAGTCGACGACTTATAAAGAATTTACTCGTTTTCACAGAGAAGAGGGCAAAGCTTCGCCTTCTTCTCTCTGTCATATCATTCTCAGGCACAAATACGGCTTCCTATTTTTGCGAAAATCTAGCCTCAACTCACTCCAATGGATTCTTTATCTTTATTGCCAAGCAAAAGCGTTCTAAATGGGAAAAAAATCAATCATCCTATTCATCTTACTTGTTAGTTTTTTAAAAACTTTCGCACAAATTCAATCAAATCCTAAACGAGAGTTTCGAGGAGTTTGGATAGCTACCGTTGCTAATATTGATTGGCCCTCCAAAAAAAACTTCAATAGCGAGGCCCAAAAGCAAGAGTTTATACAAATATTAGATGCTCATCAAAGAAATGGGATCAATGCCATCATGTTACAAATACGGCCAGCGGCAGATGCTTTTTATGCCAAAGGAAGAGAACTCTGGAGCCGGTATTTGACAGGATCGCAAGGAAAATCCCCCTACCCTTATTACGATCCTCTTGAATTTGCTATCAAAGAAGCGCACCAAAGAGGAATTGAATTACACGCGTGGTTTAATCCATATCGAGCCACTTTCGATCTCATTGATGGAAACACCAGTTCACAACATATTACCAAACAAAAACCCGACTGGTTTTTTACCTATGGGGGCAAAAAGTTATTTAACCCAGGAATACCTGAAGTACAGTCTTACATTATCCAAGTGATTATGGACGTGGTTCGCAATTATGATATAGATGGTGTTCATTTTGACGATTACTTTTATCCATACCCAGAAAAAAACCAATTTCTGCATGACGAAAAAACATATAGAAGATATGGTGCTGGCTTCAATTCCATTGAAGACTGGCGTCGACACAATGTGGATACGTTGATACATCGCTTATCGGATAGCATACATCATGCAAAAAAATATATCAAATTCGGAATAAGCCCATTTGGTATTTGGCGTAATAGCACTCAGGACCCAAACGGATCCGAAACCAATGGTTTTGATTCTTACAGTAAGCTCTATGCAGATGCTCGTAAATGGGTTCAATTAGGATGGATCGACTACATTAACCCTCAAATCTATTTTCCATTTTACTACAAAGCCGCAGCTTATGAAAAGCTAACAGATTGGTGGAGTAAAAATTCATTTAACAGACATCTTTATATCGGATTAGCAGCATACCGTGCGGAAGAAAAAAAAGGGGGATGGCTAAACCGTCAGCAAATTCCAAATCAAATACGCTATTTAAGAGCTAATCCACATATCGAGGGTAGCATATTTTTTAGTTCGAAATCATTAACTAGCAACTTAGCAGGTGTTGGTGACTCTATTCGTGAAAACTTTTACAGATACCCAGCTTTGACTCCAGTCATGCCGTGGCTTGATAATATTCCTCCTAACCCACCGATGGATTTAAAGGTGAAAGTAGAAAATAATGATGGCGGTTATACACACCTACTACAATGGACAACCCCTTTAAACGCGATAGATAATGAAACTCCTTATGGATACATTGTCTATCGCTTTGATGAAGATATGTCCATTAACATAGATGCTCCACAAAACATCTTGAAGGTATTATATGACACATCTCAAACAAATTTTATAGACAACACAGCTTTGCCCAGTCATCGATATAAATATGTCGTAACGGCAATCGATCGATTAAAAAATGAGAGCTCGCATTCCAATATTGTGAATATTAAAACTCCACGTAAAAAATAAATACTGGGGTAGTGTCTCTAAATAGTGGATATTCTTAAATTTCTATGTTTCATAACAAGTTTGATTGCAGCCCAATGATTTAGTACTTTCTTAGAGAAAGCAGTTGTTCTGCGAATAAGTCTTTTGCAAGCACCTCTTA
>CALLKE010000131.1 GCA_938008555.1 uncultured Pedobacter sp. | reverse complement strand
ATGCAAGTATGGGTATCATTAAAAGTAGGATAAGAAATATTAGGATAAAAAATATATGGCACGCACAATAGACGACATACAGAAATTAATCATTGCCGAAAAAGACGCCAGCCCAGGGTTGGCCTCATTAAACAGCACGAGCAAAACAGCCATCTGGCGCCTGTGGACTTACATCACCGCCGTGGCCATTTGGACGCTGGAAAATCTATTTGATCTCCACAAAAAGGAAGTCAATCATCTACTGCTAACCAAGAAGCCACACAACCTGATTTGGTACAAAGCCAAGGCGGAAGCTTTTCAGTACGGAAGAGAATTAAAACCAGGCAGTGATCGCTATGACAATACCGGTGTGGATCATTTGAAAGTCGAAAAGAGCCGCATTGTCAAACATGTAGCCATTGTCGAAAACCAAAAGACAGGCTGGGTGCGCATCAAAGCAGCCAAAGAAGTGAACGGCGAACTGCAAAAACTTTCGCGAGAAAACCCCGACGAACTCGGAGCCTTGAACCGCTACATACAGCAGATCAAAGACGCTGGCGTCAAAGTGCTGGTGGATTCCTTACCACCTGATCGCCTGCGATTGCATATTGATATTTATTACGATGCCATGGTACTCGATGCCAACGGCGGACGCTTGGATGGGAGCAGCATCAAGCCGGTGGAGAATACGGTTCATGCCTATCTGCGCAGCCTACCTTTCAACGGAGCCTTTGTGATTGCCACCCTCACCGACCGCTTGCAAGAAACACCTGGTGTGGTCATCCCACAAATACGTCATGTGGCAGCCTCGTACGGCACTCGCAATGAAGTCTGTATTCCGGTACGCTACATCCCCGACGCGGGGTATTTGCGTATCGATGCCGACGACTTAAAAATCACCTATATCCCGAGCAATAAACTTCAACTGGAGGGAGAAGGAGAATCATGTACACATACCGCGTATAAATCCCAGTCATGAGAGAAACACATTTCAACAAGGGAATTGCCGAGCACGAAGACTTTGTAAAAGCCGCCTTTCGGATCGATTATCAGCGCCTGGTCAACATGCTCTTGCCTTTTACGCTGCGTCGGCATGGCTTGCACGTCAACTTTTTCCTGCGTCGGCATGCGCTGATTGCTTGGGTACATGCGCTGCTAACACCCGTAAAAAGGCTTTACATGGAGTTTTTGGCTTATCGCAATCGGGTCAACTATCAAATGGAGCATACCGGGCAAGTGATTTATTTGGAGAAAGTATTGAATGATCACTTCGATGACAAAAATCGGATTCGGATTCAAGACGGCCCCAAACTCGACTGGACCTACATCTACCGAACAGACGAACGTAAACCAAAATATTTAAAGACCATGTACCTGCACAGCCAGCTCAGCTATGGCGATCACGGAGCTGATTTCAACGTGATGATTCCTGCAGACATCTCCATTTGGTCGGATAGTGGTCATGAAGCAGAGTGTCGCTCCTTATTAAACTATTACAAACTAGCAGGCAAAACCTATCAACTAATTAAACCATGAATAGAATTGATTTTTCACACGCAGGCGGCTTCCCCTTGGATACCGATACCCTGCAATTTTTACAAAAAAGTTATAGCGACCCGATCAAGGCCCTCACCAAGCTGGGCGGCGACCACTACATCATCAGTGGTGTAATCGATGATGGCATCCAAACCAGCGATGGTTGGGTGGTGATTGATGGCGAGATCATGCCTTTTAAAGGTGATTTGAAACAAAGCACCATTGTCATTGTAGAAAACATCCAAACAGCACATTTTGAGAATGGCGGTGAGCGTGAAGTGTATTTTACGCGCTATGCCACTTTTGGGGTGAGTTT
>CALLKE010000130.1 GCA_938008555.1 uncultured Pedobacter sp. | reverse complement strand
ATGCAGCACAGAAATTTAACACTATCCACTATTTAGACACACTACCAAATATTTTATTACCCCACATTATTTCGTAAATTCAAATTAGATTCTTAATTAATATTAATTATGGAATTAACAAAATTCAATCCGCTTGATGGACTTCGCGTACGCTTTAACGTGGGTGTAGGGCTACTTGTCGTTGTAGGTTCATTGACTTTTTGTAAAAAGAAGGATAGTAACAGCCACAACAGTGTTATTAGACCAGAGATCACCAGCTTTAGCCCAAAATCTGGCGAAGAGGGTCAGGGGGTTGTGATGACCATTCAGGGAAAAAATTTTAGCAACAACAAGGCAGACAACCATGTGAAAATTGGGCATGTTGTTGCAGCAGCAACAGTAGAACATGCCTCTCCGACTAAGTTGGTTGTAAAATTTCAAGCGCCTTATGGTCAAGGAGGCAACAGTTACCCCATTGAGGTACTAGTTCATGGTCATGGGTCTATTAAATCTGTTGATGCATTTTTGGTTCAAAAAGCACCCGATGATGAAACTACGTGGGCGAAACATAAAGCCTGGTTTGATAATAGCAATCACAGATATAGACAAAGCAACAGCTATAATTGTTTGACCACTTGTATGACGATGCTCATTCGCTCTGTAAAAAGCAATGAACATGAAAATATCAATGAGACTCATGCTGAATACAAGTTCAATGACCAGAATCAAAACCCCACTGCGAATGAAGATGTTGATGAGATTGAGCTAGCGAAAACAAATGGACTTGAACATAAGCTACTGCCGTTTGCTGGTGGGGGTGACCCTGCTTTTTTAAATCCAGATAACCCAACTACTTGCATCAGCCAGTGTTTAGACATGCTAAAAGCAGGGCCATTCATACTTGGCATTCCTGGGCACGCTATCTTGGTAATTGGAATTGACAAGAGCCGCAAAGAGTTAGTTTGTATCAATCCTCTTGACCCTTACATGAATGAAATCAGACCTATCAATAATTTGAGGACTTGCTCTGAAGCTTTTTTCCTAAAGGAGGGTGGTAAGTAGTATTTCTTTACAGTTAAACTTCGGTTATAATACAAAAGGCTGTACTCATAGATAGTCTTTTGTATTATAAAATGACTTTGGAAGATACCAATCTAAGGCTCTCCAAAACCTAGAATTTATATTGCAAACGCAGTGTAAATACATCGTCTTGGATATCGTACATATGGGAGATGAGTTTGCTAGTAGTTTCATTATTATTTACCTCATAATAGGTTTGAAGCCTCAAGCTCTTAGTCGCTCGCCACACCAGGCCAAAGCCAAATGCGCTACGCGTGATATCGCCTTTCCCTGTTTTACTTAGCCCGATTTCATTTTCGAAAACTTCCGTATTCGGGTCGTACCAGTCGTATTTTAACAAACCAGAAAATGATGACTTCCCAAAGTCTTGAACTAAAATTACATACCCACCACTAAAACTCCGCATATAAGTGTCCTTACTAGATAGCTCCGATTCATTAGGACTCTTGCTATTTGATTGAATGCCTGGCTGGGTCCCGAAAAGGTACTCTGCTCTAACTTTTGTCATCCCCAAACCAGTGATGATACTGAATTGGCCATCTAAACCTACATATTCACGTTTAGCAAATGCTCCTTTATTCGAAATATGATTGTTCAAGCTAAAACCCCGATCCCTCATTGCATAAATATTTTCAGTACCCTGATAAACACCTCCATGATAATAAGATAACCCAAATCCCAATTTGGCACCACGATCTATTGCCTTATCAACAGACAAATGCCCAATAAAATCTTTGTGACTATCAGTTTCGTACTGAATTCCATTACCCCAGAACAGGCCTGCTTCTAGCTTCAAAAAATTCCAAGCTGATATTTTTGGTGGCTGTAATGTCAATTGTGCACCCACATCTCGCTCTTCGGGAAACAAGGTTCGAAATATAATGGAACGTTCAGGGGATTCACGTAATGCAGAAGAGTAAGCAATTTCATGTCCAAATGGCCGATTAAAAACACCTATCCTAAGTGCACTAATACCTAACCAAGGATCTTTAATATTCAAGAAAGCGTCTTTAATCTTGACACCTTTTTCTGTTATATCAGGTTGGAATATGGCAGATACTATATCATATTCATACGAAAGTTTGATACGGCCCCGACGTATACCAAAACGCTCAAAAGGTGCTTCACGGTTTTCATTCGGAGTACCCACTCTTAATTCTGCAGCCTTTTCTCCCCATTGGTACTGCGTTTGGATATATCCAGATACGTTAAATTTTTGTGACGTCCCTGCCAGTGGTTTCGTTTGCTGTTGTTTCGGTTTCCGTATTGGAGCCGGTTGTTGAGCAAACCCAACACTACATAAAAAAAGACTATAAAATAATGTTGAAGACCGCATATAGACACGTGGTAATTTTAGACCTATAAATACCATACCCCTCGAACCACCAAATGCTTGAACACGATACTTATTTATTTTAATTAATCCACTCAAACTTCGTATACGGCACAAGTGCCTTTGGAATACGAATTCCATTTTCAGTTTGATTATTCTCCAAGAGCGAAGCCACAATGCGAGGTAAAGCTAAAGCACTTCCATTTAATGTATGCACGAGTTGTGGTTTACCTTCTTTGCCTTTGAAACGTAATTTGAGACGATTGCTTTGAAATGTTTCAAAATTAGAAACAGAAGACACTTCCAGCCAACGTGCTTGTGCTGCACACCACACTTCCATATCGAATGTTAGTGAAGCAGTAAAGCTCATATCACCACCACATAAACGAAGCACTCGATACGGTAGCTCAAGTGCTTGCAACAAACTTTGCACATGTGTATTCATTTCATCCAAAATTTGATAAGACTGATCTGGATGTGCCAGCTGTACTAGCTCTACTTTATCGAATTGATGCAGCCGATTTAAACCACGAACATGTGCTCCGTACGAACCAGCCTCACGACGAAAACAGGGAGTATAGCCGCAATTTTTGATCGGCAGCTCTTCTTCTTTCACAATCACGTCACGATACAAATTGGTGATAGGTACTTCTGCCGTTGGTATTAAATACAGATTATCCATCCCGATATGATACATTTGCCCCTCTTTGTCGGGCAACTGCCCCGTACCAAAACCTGAAGCTTCATTCACAACAATGGGTGGTTGTACTTCGCGGTAGTCAGCAGCTTCTGCACGATCTAAAAAGAAATTAATGAGTGCTCGCTGCAACTTTGCACCCTTTCCTTTGTAAACAGGAAAACCAGCGCCCGCAATTTTATTTCCTAATTCAAAATCAATGAGATCGTATTTTGCTGCGAGCTCCCAATGTGGTAGCGCATTCGCGATCAAATTGGGTTTAATGCCATGCTCGAGTACAATCTCATTATCATCTGCACTGGTACCTTTCGGTACAGAAAGGTGTGGCAAATTGGGTAATTGCACCAATTGTTGTTGAAGTTGTTGTTCCAATTCATTGAATTGATCACTCAGCGTTTTGATTTGCTCTTTGAGGGATCCTGTATTGGCTTTGATCGCTTCTACCTCTTCTTTTTTTCCTTGACGCATCAAATCGCCAATTTGTTTGGCTGCGGCATTTGCTTCTGCAGAAATAGCGTCTAGTTTCGATTGCGTTTGCCGACGATCCTCATCCAGTTTAATGATTTCATCAACCAACTCGGGATACTTAAAGTTTTTAACGGCCAAACGTTCTAAGACTTGAGCTCTATTTTCGCGGATATAAGCAACTTGCAGCATCTTTTCTTTCTAATTTTTGACAAAGATAAGGTTTGAATTTGCTGGATTTAACAATCAATCGGATTTTATAGCCTATTTCTCATAAAGTTCGATTGGCAGATCATCTGGATCAGCAATAAAAGTGAATCGCTTACCCGTCATTTCGTCAATACGAATTGGCTCAGCCCGTACATCTTTCTCATTCAAAAAATGTAATACTTGATCCAGACTATCCACCTCAAAAGCAATATGGCGTAATCCGGTAGCTTCTGGCCGTGATATACGCTTTGGAGGATTTGGAAATGAAAAAAGCTCAATCAAGTATTGGCCATTTAAAGCGAGATCTAATTTATATGACCCCCTATCTGCTCGATATATTTCTTGCACAGCAGAAAAGCCCAGAATTGATACGTAAAAAAACTTCGATTTCTCATAATCAGAGCAAATGATAGCAATATGGTGGCAACAATTTAAAGAGAACATACTATTGGAGTTTTGAGACGCAAAAATACACTAGAAAATAAGTAATGGTTTGTACGTAATTTTGGTGACCCAGTTTACAGGCACAAACCTACTATCCATATACACACAAATTAAAAATGAACGGCAAGCTGTACCTCATCCCTACCCCAATTGGTAACCTAGAGGATATTACACTCAGAGCGATACGTATTTTAAAAGAAGTCGATCTTATTTTGGCCGAGGATACACGTACAAGTACTCCCCTACTCAAGCATTTTGGCATCGACAAAAAGGTATTTGCCCATCATCAACACAACGAGCACAAAGCACTTACTGAAATCGTACGCTTTTTAAAAGAAGGTCAAAATATTGCCTTAATATCTGATGCGGGCACGCCCGCAATATCTGATCCTGGATTTTTGCTCGTTCGCGAAGTATTAAAAAACCAAATTAATGTAGAGTGCTTGCCTGGTGCTACAGCCTTTGTACCAGCCTTGGTCAATTCTGGCCTCAGTGCTGATAGATTTACATTTGAGGGATTTTTACCCGTTAAAAAAGGACGGCAAACACGATTGAAAGAGTTAGTCGATGAAAAAAGGACACTCATTTTTTACGAATCTCCCCATCGATTATTAAAAACACTCGAAGAGTTCATTCACTATTTCGGAGCAGACAGACCCGCTTCCATATCTCGAGAACTTACCAAATTATTTGAAGAAACCGTTCGAGGTACTTTGACTGAAATAAAGACACACTTTGAAAACAATACGCTGAAAGGGGAATTTGTGATCTGTGTTCAAGGCAAATAATTATATATCATGAAAAAAAGCCAGGAACAGTCCAACATCCATATTAAAAAGATCGCCATCGTGGGACCAGAGTCTACCGGAAAATCAACGCTATCCGCCCAATTGGCTACACATTATCATACTATTTGGGTGCCTGAATACGCCCGTGAATATTGTGAAAAGCTAACGGCTCCCTGCAACTGGCAAGATGAGATTAACATGTTTAAAGGGCAATTAGAGCTCGAAGCTCGCTTGCTTCCTCAAGCCAACACTATTCTCATTTGTGATACTACTTTTATCACTGTCAAAATTTGGAGTGATCACATGTTTGGAAAATCACCTGAAGAGGTTTTACTTGAACTACCCAAACATTCCTACGATTTTTATTTGTTGATGAATATCGACCTGCCTTGGGAGGATGATCCTTTACGAGATTTTCCGCATGAACGCGAATACTTCATGAAAGTCTGGCACCAAGAATTGAAAGCATTAAACGCTCGATACCTCGTGATATCTGGCACCCAAGAAATGCGTTTCCAAAATGCCGTACGCGCTATCGATGATTTTCTTCTGCTACAATACCATTAAACGGCTAGTTCTTTGCTCTTTTCAGCTGCATGATCTTTTCGGGGCAATCTGTATAGATGGCATCTACACCAAGTTTTTTGGCTGATAGGTAATCTTCTTTTGTATTGATCCCAAACAAAGACACTTTACATTTCGCTTTTGCATCCCTCATACATTGCATGGATTTTTCATTCCAAAGATTCATATCTAATGTAGTGTGTCCCTCGCCTAGCTGAAATTTCTCAGAGATGATCATCGTACGATGCAACTCAAATCCGATCCAGGGATAGTGCTTTAACGGCTTATAACAATTGTTATTAATGGTTATTTGTAATAGACGCAGACGCGTTGTATCTCTGGGCTCAAAAAGGATAGTTCTATTTTCCTTTGCAAGGATATCCATATGCTCATGATTTGTTGAGTAAAATAGCACTCTATCCCACTCATTCATGGCATCCACTATTTTAAGCACCGCATCTACTAATGGAGCAGCTGGTAATGATTTAAAATCGATGATAATGAATATATTCTTCGGAATATTTCTAAATGCCTCTTCGAGTGTAGGCATCGCTAAACCGCTACTATCCCCACGAAACGGATAGTTTTGACCATCTAGTGTAAAATTGTACCCCACATTCAACCGTTTCAGATCAGCAACGGTAAACGAATTAACAGACCCTTTACCATTTGTTTTAGCGCTCAACTCTTTGGGATGATACACTACAGGAATATGATCTTTTGATAACTGAACATCCAGCTCGATTCCATCTACACCAATCTGAATCACTTTATCAAAAGCGTACAATGTGTTCTCGGGTGCCTCCACCTGCCCTCCCCGATGGGCAATCACCATTACTCTGGAACCAATCACACTTTTATTGCAAGCATACAATGTCAAGAAAAGCATAAATACGCCGATCCGCTTCATGATAGACTTTATTTAAATTCAGAAAGTTTCATTTATTTTTTGGGCAAAAAAAAACCTACTTCATACTAAATGGAGTAGGTTTTTCGTGGGGGCTACTGGATTCGAACCAGTGACCCTCTGCTTGTAAGGCAGATGCTCTGAACCAGCTGAGCTAAGCCCCCGTTGTTATCGTTTGGGAGTGCAAATATAGAATCAACAATTAATAATCCAAAATAATTCTTCTTTTTTTTGATGATTATTTTTCACCATTTACTTAACTAGCTCTTTTAGAATATCATACGATTTTATCTGACCTAAACTATCCAGATGCAATTGATAGTAGCTAATTATTCGGTCGAGTAAAATTCGACGATCTGTGGCAGCTATACGAAGATTTTCCAAGTCGCTAAAGCTAGAGTTTAGCAGATTTGTCCATAACGTAGTGTGCGGTAGCTGCAAAGCCCATGGATGTAACGGCAACTCAGCACAATAGCATCCAGCCTTCAGATCAAAATAACTCGCCGATTCAGCTCGTGTCATATCTGGATAGAAACCTAAAAAACGAGTTAGGCGCAATAGGAAATACAGATGAAATAGATCAAGGCCTTTTTCCTGCTGATCTAATATTTCAATCGATCGAAATAAGAATTCAAATAAAACCTCGTCCGCCTCCTGCTGGCGAATGGATTTATAAAGCATCTCATTCAAAAATAAAACCAACGAACGCTTCACCAAATCGTACGGAATACTTTGAAAAACCGGTTGAGGACGAAGCTCCGCTACTCGCTGAATAGTGCCTGAGGGTTTATGATATACCACCATATCTAGCAAATGGAGTGGCTGCAAGATATTCTTCTTGATTTTCGATTTCGGCTTTTTTACACCATTAATCAAATACGATTGAAGTCCAAATTTTTCGGTGAATACTTGTACAATCACACTTGTTTCGGAATAATCCGTCGTCTTAAAAACAATTCCGCGTGTCTTGTGTAGCATGATTCAATGGGGTGTTATTACAGTCGACAAATATAAAACACCTTTCATAAGTGCTACCGATGTAAAGGCTTTTCAACAAAAATGGTATCGTTGGAACTAGCTATTTAGAAGCAGAACATTGATGATTGAGTGTACGATCATCATTTAGTGCCGGTAGATTCTGATCTAGAGACATTCAAACACTGAAAGAAATAAGAAGCACCAAATTAAAGTAAACACTTTGCGAGTTTTGTACCTTTGGCTCTATCTAAACCAATTGTGTTCACATGTGGGAGAAGTTCTCAAAATTTGTATTGGCTAACCGCCTTTTCGTTTTAGCTCTATTTTTTATTTTAACTGCGTGGATGACATGGCAGGCTAGCCGCGTACGGCTCGCTTTCAATGCAGGCAAAATATTACCTAAAATAGATCTAGCATATATCAAGTACGACGATTTCAAAAAGAAATTTGGCGAAGATGGCAATATCATGGTTCTGGGAATACAGTCGGATGCTGTTTTCAAATACCGTGTATTCAATGACTGGCAAGCACTTACAAATGAAATCCAACACATCAAAGGAATCAAACAAGTGCTCTCTGTTGGAAAGCTAGCTGAGCTTAGTAAAGATACCGTCAATCACAAGTTTGTATTCAAACTGCTCAATACAGCCCCTATTCCAAATGATACTAAAATGGACAGCCTACGTCAGCACATGTATCGTTTACCTTTTTATGATGGCCTTATTTTCAACAGCAAAAACAATACATCTCTATTAGCCATCACATTTGACAATCAAGTCTTAAATTCTCCTAGTCGCATCCCCATTATCAACACCATTCTTCAAAAAAGTAAGGCTTTCAGCGAAAAGAATAATGTCAAACTATATTATTCAGGTTTACCCTATATCAGAACGGTCGTAAGCAAAAAGATTTATGAGGAATTCACTTTATTCTCCTCCTTATCTATTACAGTAGCAGCGCTCATTCTTTTATTTTTCTTTCGATCATTTTACGCGGTTATTTTCCCCATCATATTGGTTGTAGCGGGCTTAATCTGGAGTTTAGGAACACTTGGCATGTTCGGATATGACATCACCATGCTTACAGGTTTAATACCACCACTCATTGTGATCATTGGAATACCAAACAGTATTTTAATCATTAATACATATCACCACGAATTTAAAAAGCAGGCCAACAAACTCAAGGCAATGCAAGTTGTTATCGAACGAGTTGCACTTACCACCTTCATTGCGAACCTGACCACAGCTATTGGCTTTGGGGTGCTATTTTTTACCCAAAGTGAGCTTCTAATGCAGTTTGGAATTGTAGCATCCCTCAATATCATGGGTACATGGATTATTTGCCTCTGCATAATTCCTGTTATTTTCAGCTATCTCCCAAGTCCAGATGCAGGACATACCAAACATTTAGAGGGCAAATTTTTAAATACGCTCTTAAGCAAAATAAATACGCTTGTTCAGACAAAACGAAAATGGATTTATGTGAGTACCGCCCTTCTTATTGCTGTTTCTATCTGGGGTATCACACGTATTCGTGTAAATGGATATGTAGTTGACGATCTGCCCAAACAAGACTCTGTTTACCAGGATATGTCTTTCTTTGATAAGAATTTTGATGGCGTATTACCCTTAGAAATAACAATTGATACTAAACGCAAGAATGGAATCATGAATTTATCGACCATCAAAAAAGTAGAACACATGCAAAACATGATTGCTACTTATCCTGAGTTTTCCCGAGGAATTTCGATTGTTGATATTCTGAAGTTCTCCTCACAAGCATTCTATGGCGGGAATCCCACATTTTATCAACTTCCTAGTGACATGGATAAAAGCTTTATTTTAGGTTATATGACTCACTCTGGAGTCAATAACACAATGCTCAAAAGCCTGGTTGATACCCAAAAGCAAGTTATTCGTGTAGGTTTTCAAATGAAAGATGTGGGCTCCAGCCGCATGAATCAGTTGATTAAGGAAATTCAACCACGCATCGATTCCATTTTTAGTTCCTCCAAATACCAAGTTGAACTAACGGGGTCGAGTATCATCTTTATCAAGGGCACAAATTACCTTGTCAAAAATTTATACAATAGTTTATTGCTCGCAATTGGTTTGATCACCCTGATTATGTGGGCACTTTTCAGGGGAGTCCGAATGATACTTATTTCACTACTACCCAATATTATTCCGCTGATTATTACGGCAGGGATCATGGGCTTTTGTGGCGTCCCACTCAAGCCATCTACTATTCTTATTTTCAGTATTGCTTTTGGGATTGCATCTGATCAAACTATCTATTTTTTAACCCGATATCGCCACGAATTACATACCTCTCAGCAAACTATCACACAAATTGTTTCGGGCACGCTAAAAGAAACAGGTCGTAGTATGATTTACATCGCCTTAATTCTGTTTTTTGGATTTGGTATCTTTGCCGCTTCTTCATTTGGAGGCACGGCTGCTCTTGGAATGCTCATTTCTATCACCTTATTGATGGCTTTAATTTTCAATTTGACTCTGTTGCCTGCATTTTTACTTTCGTTGGAAGGGTATATGAATGGAAGGAAAGAAAAGCGGTAGTGTATCTAAATGTATGATGACTCTTTTCAGGGATAAAAAAGTATGCGT
>CALLKE010000129.1 GCA_938008555.1 uncultured Pedobacter sp. | reverse complement strand
AACGCATACTTTTTTATCCCTGAAAAGAGTCATCATACATTTAGATACACTACCGTTTTTAGATGGAATGCTAAAATGTAAAAAACAGGTTTTATAAGTCGACTATATTCCTATAGAAATGCGAAAGTGTCCTGCAGGGCTTTTTATCCCATCTTTTTTATGTGCATAGTCAAAAAACCACTTATGGGCTTTTTTTCGCATTTCATGTGTTTCTAATATTGTTTTAATTATATTCATGTCTTGTATTCCTATACTGTACATTTTGTTTTTTAGTTGAATTCCTTCTCTATCGCTCTCGTCCATTTCAAATGGGATGACAGTTTGGAATCTGCCAACTGGAGAAATTGTAAAGTTGATTCGATGTACGCTTTTGCCTTTTTTTTCGATCTGAAAAGAAATATGAATGTCAGATGATTCATTTATCTGCCTAACAGATGGTTCTAGTACATTATCTTTAAATTGGCCCCATTGCTTGTATTGTTCTGGAACTTTACCTTTGGGATCCTTTAAGTTTAAAAGTATTTTTAGATCATCTAATTCATAAGAGTAATATCCAATATCCTTCCACCTGGAGAATTGCACATACATCCATTTAGCATACTTTGAGCTCATTGATAGTACACAATATAGTTGGAAGCTTGTAAAATTATTTTTTAAGTCTACTAAGTATGGCTTTAGGTCTTCTGAAATGGTTAATTGTATTTTTCCTTTTCCTTTTAAGTATTTGGCACTAGACATCATAGCTACTTGTAAAAGGCCATCATTTTCCTCTATCTCAAAGACTTTCCCTATAAGACCAGCGGTGGCGTCTCTGAGTTGTTGATAATTCCACCGTCGACCAGTAATTTCCTCTATTTGTAATACACCTATTTCGTATTTCGTATTTTGAGTATCACCAGATCTTAAAAGGGATAGGAGCATGAAATAAATATCTAGTTGAACTGACGAAAGGTCATGTCTTGCATTAGTGATCGCATTGTGTTGCCTAACTTGTATTTGTGCTTCTTTTTCCTGCATATAGTTGGCAAGTTAAGTCAAAAAACAGGAATAAAAAACAGTCTGTTTTTTGGACCTGTTTTTTGACTTATAAAACCTGTTTTTTTGACTTATAAAACCTGTTTTTTGACTTATAAAACCTGTTTTTTGACTTATAAAACCTGTTTTATAAAACGAGTAAGTATCTCAATGCTAATTAGTTATGGGCTTGCTCAAATATATCAAATATGATATCAAATATTCACAATATTGTGATGCCCCCCCCCTCAAGAAAGTATTTAAGGTATCTCGAATTCAAAAAAAATAAATCAAGAGAAATTCCAAGGAAAACAAAAAACAAAAAGGGGAGGAAAAAAATAGATGGAGAGATGTTGCGCCGCGCTTTTGAATTAAAGGCCATTTTAAGGCTTTTTGGCAGCTTTTTTTTTAATATCAATGGTTTTGTATAGAATTGATTTTTTTTGGCTTAAATCGGCTTAAAATTCGCTATTTGGATATTGGGTTATAAAACAAATCTTTTGCATATATATCAGAGATGTATACAACGCTAAACAAATAGCTTATATTAAAGATTTTCATGCTAATAATTTCTCTCAAACCATTACCTTCTTTTATGGACATCTTCAAATTAGCTTTGACTATTAATTACAAGCTTGGATGAGCATTTAAGACAAAATGTCACCTTTTTGTGTCATTGGTATTTTAATTATTCGTTGCTAATTGTAATATCCTGCCAGACTAATGATGAATCTAATAAAGCTGAAGTGTCATTGCATTCTGGTTCAGAAACAGTGTGAATATCGTGTACAGGGTATCCAGACCTTTTAATAATTCTACCAGGATTCCCTATACTATATTTGGAAATTTTTCTAAAGGAATAATCTACAGGATTGAGTATTAAGTCCACATGATTTATTCTAAAAAAAAATTTAAGACTAGCAATAGATGAACCTGCAAAATGCCTCACAAACAAGCAGTTTTTTACTGAAAAACTGCTTTCGCACTCTTTTATAAAATGAGGGTCTATTTTCTTAAATTCAATGTTTTTCTTCCAATAAAGCTGCTCATAATCTTTTACTTTAAATAAGTGTCCCAATATAATATCAGCATAAGCATTATCAATAGCTTTAGATAAGGCTGGAATCAGGTGTAAAAATCCAACTTGGAAATCAGTTGGAATGAAAATAACGCTCATGGTAGATGATAATATGGTTCGAAAAGGTGTTAAAATTTATAGCTTACTATAAATTTTAAATGGACTAGATCGCGAATATAACAATTGTCGTCTCTATTAATTTATATAGTTATAAAAACAACAACATATAGTACTATATGTTAGTTAACTTACAACTAATTAAAATACAGATATAAGAATTGAGTAAGTACTAACAGTTAGTGAGCATGCTTTATAAGTGAATAGATTATTAAAAATCATTTTACAATCTATTAATGTATATTAAGAACTTGATGAAAATACGGTAGTGTATCTAAATGTATGATAGGTAATATTTGGATAAAATATGATCGAAAATATCGAAACACACTGTGCTTTTCAAGCAACTAAAGGTGGTTTTTAAAAATCAAAACGCATACTTTTTTATCCCTGAAAAGAGTCATCATACATTTAGATACACTACCTAAAATACATTGTTAAGAAGATTTATAATAAAATAGAATAAAATAAAAGCTGTAGTAGGTAAAATTCACTTTTACTGTTCAACTATAGATTAATACTACACTTTATAATCAAATTTTAAAAATCTCATATGTCCTTTAACAGTATTACTTTTCACTTTGTTTTTCAATCTAATACTAAGTATATTTGCGACGAGTGCTATATTAGGCATGTAAATATCTAACATGAGCCATAAGTTATGTTATGCGTAGGCTAAATATGTCAATGTGTAAAAGATAATTTGGAACATATTTTGACTCTACACACAGTGTCTACAAACACCACAATATATATTCTTAGTTTCATTGTCAAAATTTTAATATTCATTGTTTTTTTAAATATATCGCCATCTGTATGTAGTATGTAACGTTACAGAAGTTTATTTAATAAAAAAATTCCTTTCGATTTAATGAGCCTCAGTTTTCACTGTGATAACATCACCACTCTTATCGATTATAAAAGCACGAAAAGCCTCATAGATGAGTCTAAAAAATGGCTAATAATATTTTTTTTGCTTTTATGTTAAACAAAGTGATTATTTTTAGCATAATATTTTTCTACCTAAAAAAATAAACTATCCAAAACTATACATCGTATATGAAAATTTTGCTTATTGAAGATGAGTACTCTGTAATTTCAACAATAGAAAAAGGACTAAAAAAACATTCCTACGAAATAAGTGTAGCAATGGATGGTATCATGGGGCTTAAGATGGCCAAAGAGAATGATTTTGATTTACTTATTTTAGACGTTATGTTACCTGGATTAAACGGCTTAGAAGTATGTCAAAGGCTAAGAAATGAAGGGAGTTTAGTCCCTATAATATTGCTATCGTCTCTTAATACTATTGCAAATATAGTTGCTGGGCTAGATTATGGTGCTGATGATTACATGACTAAACCACCAGATATATCAGAGCTTAATGCTAGAATTAAAGCTATTACAAGGAGAGGTAAACAAGCATCTGTTTCGAGTGGTTTACTTAGAATAGCCGATTTAGAGATAAATATTTTATCAAAAACGGTAATAAGAGGTGGTAAGGTTATTTCCCTTACTGCTACAGAGTTTAGACTGCTTGAATTCTTCGCTAGAAATCAAAATAGGGTTTTTTCTAGAGTAGAATTACTAGAAAGCGTTTGGGACTTAGATTTTAATATGGGAACAAATGTTGTGGATGTTTATATTAACTATCTAAGAAAGAAAGTAGATGCTGGTCACGAAGTAAAGCTTATTCATACAGTGATAGGAATGGGATATGTAGTTAAAACAGATCAGTTATATGAAAATGCTTAGTTAGCTATAAATAATGGTACTTATCTAGAAACTATTTTTATAACTATATGATAAAATGAAAAATGGTCGTCAAAATAAAATTTTGACGACCATTTTTCATTTTATTTATTCCCGGCTAACAATAGTGCCGTTGCTTTTCTTTTAGATGAGATATTTAATGGCCCACCAGATGATGGACCTGTAACTTTAGTTATATTCAATACAACAGACGTGTTTGCTGTTGCTGAACTATCAGGGATACAAATAACTTTAATATCAGCTTCTCTTCCACCACATCCACCAGCGATAGAAACACCTCCACTATTTATAATTACAAAATCTTTATTCATTACAGCTGTACTACTTGAATCTATAGCAAACTTCACTTGTATATCCCCACCAGAACAGTTCGTTACAATAGACCCATCTGAGGCTTTTATTAAAGATATCTTGAACATACTCGAAGCATTTTCTCCTGTTCTATTATGATCAGATATTTTTGAAATTTGTACTTCAGCACCTATGTCATTTATATATTGGGTCGCTGAAAGTGTTTTCGAGTTACCAAGAAATTCAACTACTGTAGTCTTAGCACAGCTTATATCAAATAATACAAGTTGAACAGACAGTGCATCCTTATAGTAGGAGTCTTCATTTGTTTTTACAAGAATATTACCAGTAGACTCACCGTCGTTAATTACCAATGGGGTTTTAGTATTAGCATCAAAGTCAATATTAGGAACTGCGGAACCAAATCCAAATCTGTAACTGGCTTTTATAGGAGATCCTGTTTTATTTGTGAGAGTTGTTCCATCCGATTTAAACAAACCAATAGTATATCCTATAGACTTTCCCTCTATAGCATCTGACCCAGAAACAAAACGTATCACAGCTTCTGATTCTTCTATGGTTACGATCCCAGTATCTTTTGATATATGAGTATTTTTAGCATCAGATATTTCTATTGAGACTTTTTCTGTGCCTTCTAGTATTTGGTCGCTATGAATTGGTAATTCAATTGTTCTTGCGATGGTTTCTCCTTGTGAAAAGTCAGATGGTATAAATGATAAAACACCGTCAATTGGAGTTATATCACCACTATCTATTTTGTTGTTAAATAGTGATTTATAAGATATCGTTACTGGTTTACGTATTCCATTTTCCAATAAAAAGCCAGTCAAAGAGACAGTTACTCTGGCTATGCTAGTTCCATTAAGGGGCTCTAATACTGTTATATCATTAATGCTTGCGCCGTGGCTTATTTTAGTAATTCTATTCCCGTCTCCTTTTCCACCACCAATGGCAACTATTTCTCCAGAGGGTAGATTTGCGATAGCAACAAATGATGACTCACCATTCATTTTACCATATTCTTTATCAAAGATTAGATCACCAGTAATGTCATCAAATTTTAAAATCCTACAAGATTTATCAGATGTTGTGTATATTTTCCCATCTTCTGATAAAAGCAGTTTTTTTAGTGAGGTGCCAGTGGATGGGACATCAAAAAGCACCTTACCATCTACAGATAGTTTTAGTAACTCATATGAGTTATTTTTAGAGCCTATTGCTATAGTTTGATTTACTGAATTGACTTTTAAATCAAGAATAGGAGAGGTTGTTTCTTTATTAAATACAATTGTTCCATCTGGTCTAAGTTTAATAATACGACCCCTATCAAATTCTTCCGAAGACAATAAAATATAGCCTTGAGAGTCTATACCCATTGAGGTAAATTTACTATCTACAGTGCTATATGTTTTATCAAAAATGACTTGTCCATCTACTCTAACTCTAGTTGCACGACACGGGTTCCCTGTGCCATATATCCCCCCACCTATTGCCAAAAGGCTGCCATCATCCATGAGGGTGCCTTGTGTATAGCTATATCCACCATTCCCAGAGTTTATTTCATATACTTTATCGCCAGTTGATGTTAATTTAACTAATAGTCCGTGACCTCTAGAATCACCTACGTCCCCTCCAATAGCAATAAAACTATCGTCATCATCTATCAATAGATCAGAAAAAACAGTACTTTCTCTGAATAACTTGTCAAATAGGATATCTCCTTTTATGCTTATCTTCGTTATCCTTGCTCTAGATGGACTACTTCCATCTATGCCAACAGCTACAAAGTTACCAGCGCGATCTTGTTTTACTTTTGTAAAGTATCCTCCAGAGTTTTTGCCAAATACCTTATCAAAAATTAATATTCCTTTATTATTAAAGAGGCTGATACGGCCAGCGCCATTAACTCTATTTCCTCCTCCAACAACTAATGCAGATCCATCACTTGTAATAACCATGTCATTATAAGACATCGCAGCATCTTTGCCGTCACCTTTTCTTTCAAATACTGTTTTTCCGTCAGCACTCAATCTAGCAAAATAAGATTTTGAGCCTCCTCCGATAATCATTAAGTCACCGTTAGATAGTGGCTCAACTTTTTCTAGCTGGTCACTATTTAGTGATAAACTTTTATTAAAAACGGAAGGCATTTCTTGACCATAGCTTGCGTTAGCTAAGTAGAGGCCAATAACGACAGGTAGTATTTTTTTCATTGTTTTATTTATTTATTCTTTTTAAATATACCTCACACCTACGATTTAACGCATTTACTTCTTGGCATCTCTTATCTGTTTCTTTATATCGATCACATGTGGCAATTGGTCTACTAAATCCAAACCATTGTACATCAAAAACACTCTTTGGAATGCCTTTCTTCATCAGATAATCCATTACGCTTTTTGCCCTCATTTCAGAGAGTGTCAAGTTATACCTTTCTGTTCCTGTGATATCGGTATGTCCATCGACTGCTATGGTCGATTTATTTGGATTAGAGATAAAGCTAGAGTATATACTGTCTAATCTGGAGTATTGGTCTTTTCTGATAACATATTTATTGAACTCAAAATGGATGATATCCATTGTATCTCGCATACTTGGCTTTGTTTTATCAGCAACGAGATCTTTGATTTGATCGGTTCCTGTGGTATCTTTTTGAATTGGTTTTTCTTCAGATTTAAGTTGACCACCATTAGCTATTAACTCTGGTAAACCTGATACTAGTGAGTAAACCTGATCTAGAATATACCCTGTTTTTTGACTATTTCTATCTGATGAGAAGAAAAGAGTACTAGTCCTGGAGTCAAACATTGGGTTAGTGTCTTTAAACTGAGTATTAACCGGGTATGGTAGATGCACAGCGGGATCATTTGTGGCAGATATCTTTTTTAAGTAAATATCCTGATCTCCAAAACCAAGTAATCCATTGGACGAAAATAATAGCGTATCATTTTTAACGTATGGGGCTAACTCATCACCATTCGTATTTACTTGATATCCCATATTAATGGGAGTTCCCCATTTTTTATGTTTTTCATCGTAATTACAATAGTAAATATCCATCCCTCCAAATCCTCCTTGCATATCAGATGCAAAATATAGCTGTTTGCCTACAGGATCTACTGATGGATCCATAAAAGAGTAATTGCTAGCTTTTCTTGTAAAAGAGCCAGATATATTGACAGGTCGACTCCATTTGCCATTTTTCTTCTGCGTGGATGAATACAATTGTAATCTGTTAACACTCGCATAAGGACGATTACCCGTATTATATTTATTATACTGATTTGCTGTAAAAATGACTGTTTTATTATTGTTTAAAAATGTAGCTGGACCTTGTTGTACAAATCCACCAAGATCACTGAATGATGAGCTTGTATTATTGGGATTACTCTTTTTTGATAAAAGAATAATCTTAGAATTGGTGTAGAATGATTGTACGTCACTATAGTTATATCTATTCATTAATAGCAAGTAATCGGATCCATATGGAATAATACCATATGCATAACTATTTTCCAAATCATTTGGAGTCCGTACAGCTGATACTTCAATATATTTTCCTGATTTCTGATTTTGGTAGTATTGATAATATGAATTTAGAGCAGATTCAATGTTTACAAATCTGTCATTTAAACTAAGATCAGAATGATATCTTTTTGCGACTTCTATTGCTCTTGATATGAAACCACTACGTCGTAATAAGTCTAAATATCTACATACGTGATCGGCTGGCATATCGTAGTCCTTATCACTAGATACACTGTTGTATAACTCTAACGATTTACCAAGCTCTCGACCCTCACTATAAATTTGGGCAAGTAATAATTTACAATAAAAGACTTTTTTGGGACTGGTATTCTGATCGGTTATAGCTCGCTCCAAAGGACGTTTTGCTTTTTCGTACTCTTGAATATTGACCCAGTGCTCGGCTCGATCGTAATCACGACCCAAATCTTTTTTATTTGATTGAGCATAAGATTCGTAGGGTAAAACAATGTGGCACGATACCAAAATGAATATTATTGATAGACTTCTTTTCATTTATTTTAAAAATAAGAAGGTGAAACAATACGCCCTTTACTACCAAATCTAAAACTTAAGGATATTTCATGAGATCCTTGCTGAATAGTTTGAAGCTCTTTTTGTGTAACATAATCATATGAATAGCTCAACTTTATGCTGTTAGTCAATTGAAATTGTGCTATTCCAATGATAGATTCTGCTTGTCTCCACCCTACACCTAGCCAAATAACATTATTAAGCAAAAAGCTAGCTGTTGCTTCTCCTTGTATAGGGCCAGGACCTACCTTCTTTAGAAGAGCAGTTGGTTTGAATTTTAACATAGGTGTGAGGTCAAACAAATATCCTGAACTGAGGTAGTAATGGGCAACCCCAGCGACATCATAAGCTGTGGTTTTCAATGTAAGTTGTCTGAAAGAAGGAGCAGAGGCTCCAATAAAAAAACGATCTGTAAAGAAAACTAAGCCGAAACCTACATCTCCGCTAGTTGTGGTGATGTTTTTATTAAAAAGAGGATCATTTGATGCGTTAAGGAGTAAATCCTCTTCTTTAAAAACATTTAGCCCAACAGAGGCACCAACAGCCAAATACGCATTTTCTGCTAAGTTGATACTTTGAGATAATAATAAATTAACTTCTGTTTGGGTGTTAACGCCAGCTTGATCTTGTACAGCTAACAAACCAATACTCGTCTTGGTTGCATTAATGGGTGTACTAAAGGTTAGTGTTGTAGTCTTTGGTGCTCCTGGTATTCCGACCCACTGTTGCCTATTCATTAGGGTAACATTACTGTATTCACTTTCCATCGACATTTGTGCGGGATTAATAACTACGCCATTAAACACATATTGTGAATAAAGAGGTTGTTGCTGTGCCTTTGTTACCGAGTAAAATAAAGGAATGGACACGATAAATACGATGATACTTTTTCTCATAACAGGTGTTTTAATTTAAAAACCATCTCTTTATTGATAAATATTTAGTATTATCCTGCTAAATAGTACCGCTATTATTCATGTAGAGCATCCATCATGCTGATTTTCTGATAAATAACGACCATCATTCCCAACCACACTTGACAAATGTAATATTATTCCTAATAACAATCAATCTAGATTATTGATCGTATGTATGATCATAAAATATTCTTTATGTAATTATATATAATTATATAATGTCAACATAATCAATCATTTGATATTATATAATTGATTGAAGTTTAAATGTAGAGAGAAAGATTCCTGAGCGTGATTCTTTTTTATACAAATTGTTAGTTTTTGTCTAAAAAATAAATGGCAGTGTATCTAAAACATATGGTGAATAGTTTTTTGGAAAACAGCAAACGAGGAATTTGTGTTTATGCTACCAAATAAAGTTTACATAGCCCTCATTGTTTATGGACAGAAGTGATAAAGATGATCGAAAAAGTATATAAGACAAACGTATCAATATTGAAGGTGCGATAAATATTTTCAAGAAGAGTATTTATACTAAAGGAACTGCGTACCATGTGTTTTTCTAAACTCATCTCAATTTTTAGTAAAACATAAAGTGTATCACCAAGTACAAGTTGTGTTCAAATTGATTAAATATGAACTAAATGTGGGTAAAAGAAGCAGAAAAATAGCAAAGGATCTATATAAACGCTTGGGTTGTGTTTTTTAAATGTATAATAGTTTAAAATTTCTAGTGCCCATGACTAGTTTGACGGCATACCAGTGATTAGTAAGCTTCTTATAAAAGGCGGTTGTTCTTCTGATTAATATTTTGCAAGTATTTATTAGAGAGGTATTTGCTCTTTCATTGGCTTGGGTAAACCTCTTTACAACCAGGTGTTTATCGGAAGGGAATGCTTCTTTAAAAGCGCTCCAAGCGTCCGTGCAGCAGAAGTCTACTTTAATATTTTTCATTCGTTTGAATAAGTCTTTTACCGTTTTTATGCTTCTATTTTAAGGCCAGTAGTATTTCCTTTGTTTGAGCACAGTAGGCGTACAAAATCCACACCTTCTTTTTCTTGGTACCGACAGAACTGTAAAGTTCGTCTACTTGTACACGATGATAACTTTGGTATTTGGGCCGTAGTTCAATATTCATGAAAGAGAGTAATACTCGAAGTACACAACCAGTACTAATTCTCAAAATATCGGCGGTATCTCTGATACCAGAATCTCGTTTTAACATTCTAGTAACTAGTACTTTACTCTTCTTTTCAGAACGCCAGTACAGATATGCATCCTGAAATTGTTTCCCACATGATCTGCACAAGTAGTTCTGTGATCCACTCTTTTTGTCACCCTTGCACTCAAACAGTGAGGGCAATCTATCTTTGGATTATTTGCATAAACACAAAATTCAGTCCTCTCTGGTTTTCCTAAAAACCCGTCATACATTTTATACACTATCCAGGTGTGTTGTAAAATTGGTCATGTATCATGTAAATGCATCAGAATATTTAAGAACACATCAAGATATTATAATACTTAAATACTTTTTATGTTGTAATAACTCATTATCGCCTCTAAAAGGAGATCATTAATACTTCTGTCTGTATCTGTGGCCAAGTTTTTTATTTGTTTATGTACGTGCCTAGGTAATTTAATATTAAATGGTTTTATCTGATTTGTTTGGCTTATGCTTAGATTTTTTTGTGATTCATTTATGCTATCTGTAGGCACAGACACAGTTCTAAATAATTGGTTAACTCCCATTATATGATCAATATTTTCCTCTATATTATTTTTTAGATTCTTTTTTGGCATTGCATTAAATTTGATACGTTAAACAACCATTTTTTCTACTAGTTCGGTTACTAAGGATTGATAATCTTTTGCTCCGTTACTTGACACATCATATTGAAAAATATCCACCCCAGATACTTGGCTCTCAGCTAAAGAAACATTAATTCTGATTTTAGATTTTAGAAGCATATCCCCGAAATATTTATTGATACTATGTTCTATTTCTTGCGTTAATTTTCTCTGATTATTATACTTAGTTAGAAATACTCCAGAGATATTCAACTGTGGGTTGAAGTGATCTTTAACACTGTTAATTATACCAATTATGCTGTTAACACCTCTAAAAGCTAAATATTCTGCTTCCATCGGAATTAACACCTGATCGGATGCTACAAGAACGTTAATAGTTAATAGGCCTAATGATGGAGGACAATCGATTAAAATGTAATCATATTTTGATTTTAGTCCAGATAATAATCTTTTTAAATATGTCTCTCTGGCCATGCGTGATGATAGTTCTAATTCAATGCCTGCTAAATCAAGAGAGGATGGAACTAAGTCTAAATTAGTCTTAATGCTCAGTATGGGTAATGGTATATTTTTACTAATGCTATCATAAACAGATTTTTCAGGATTGATCACACCGCAACTCTGTGTTAAATTTGATTGTGGATCAAAATCGATAAGAAGTACCTTCCTGTCAATTAATGCCAATGCGGCCCCAAAGTTGATTGTAGATGTTGTTTTACCTGTTCCTCCTTTGTGATTGATAAAGCTAATCGTTTTCATATACAATTATACAATTATACAATTATACAATTATACAATTATACAATTATACAATTATACAATTATACAATTATACAA
>CALLKE010000128.1 GCA_938008555.1 uncultured Pedobacter sp. | reverse complement strand
ACCAAAGGGTATAACGAATAGTTACCCCCTTCAAACAAAAGGTGGAATGCAATATTTAACATTGATTAGCGAACCAAACCTTTACAGGCTTATTTCAAGATCACAACTAGAAAGTGCCGAAAATTTTGAAAATTGGATATTTGAAGAAGTATTGCCATCAATCCGCAAAAAAGGATATTACGGCAAAATTGATAGAAGCCAAGTTCCAAACTTTTATTTAAGATACAAGGATAATCTTCACAAAATTGACCGCAACTACTTTTCTGTTATCAGTGAACTATTTGTCTCACTTCATGCTGAACTTGAACGAGTAGGTTATGAAATACCAAATAAAGGCGAAAACGGTCAAGATATGTATCCTGACATTTCTGTCGGTAGAACATTCTCGGATTACCTTAAACGAATAGACTCAGAATTTAAGGACAACTTCCGAACCTATAATCATTCATTCCCAGATAAAAGAGAAGACGTAGAAGCCAGAATGTATCCTTTAGAAGCTCTTCCAACATTTAGAAAGTTTATCTATGATGTTTGGTTTCCGCAATATGCACAAAAATATTTCAAAGAACGTGATCCCCTTGCCTTAGATTATCTTCCTAAACTATTAGCAAAAGGTGAATAAAAAACGTGACCTAACAGTGTATAAGACGATATTTTTCTTATCAGAAAAAACATCGCTTATACTAGCCGTTATCAGACATCACTAAGAAGCCAATTGTCATAAATTTCTGATATATGCATAATTGTTTTACCGTCGTAAATTGACTTATAAGTGTGACCTTTATCTGTGTCATCATAAAATTCCCAGTTCACTACAAACCACATAGCGAATTTTATGGACAATCCTTTTTTTGTAAACAAATTTTCTTTTTCGTTCATCTTTTTTTTATTATTCTTTTATAAATTACTTCATGATCTGGATTTTCATACTCAAAATTGAATTTATCGTTGTAAGCATTAACCAACTCTTCAATACTTAAAAACTCCCTATCGTCATTTTTAATAAAATAGAAAGATTTTTGATTTGCAACGCCATAGCCACACACTGTCTTATTTGTGATTGTTTCTTTTGATAATTTTAAATCTTTATCTTCAAAAACAGAATGCCATTTTGTTGCGAAATTTCTATGGCAAATCATTTTAAAATTTATATCATTCTGATTAATCATAACTAAAATTTATTCGGTGAAATATGACATCTGATAACAATGTATAAGACGCTATTTTCTTTCAGAAAACATCGCTTATACTTGACGTTAGGTCACATTAAAAAGAAAGAAAGTAAATAATATTTTTGTACACAAAAATTAAAAAATGCAATTAGAAATTTATAAATACCAATCCCCTGAAGAACAGCAGTTGAATGACATCCGAACCGTTGAAATTGACAGTGAAATTTGGTTTGTTGGATCTGATGTGGCATCGACACTTGGCTATAAAAATGCTAGCAAAGCTATAAGCGACCACTGCAAACCAAAGGGTATAACGAATAGTTACCCCCTTCAAACAAAAGGTGGAATGCAATATAACCGTCATCATCATAATCACTAATAATATCGTCTGTTGAATAGGTTTTACCACATTCTGTGCATGTAAATTGTTCATGTATATAACCATAATTATATTTTGGGATAAATCTATGGGTTACAGTTCTATAATCTTGTGATATGTTTACGTTTCCATTTTCTTTCAATAATTTAAGTAAATCCTCAGATGGCTTGCCATTTCCTACTCCGTGAATCTCATTAATGCTTTCATGAGTTATATATACCTGTTTGCTATCTATTAAATTTTTAGGAAAAAGACCATTTTTCTTATACCATATAAAATCTAATTTCAAATTACTTATTATATTAACAACCACATCCATCCCCCATATTTTATTTTCAGTGATTGTGTTAAGGTCAGCTTTTAAATTGATTACTTTTGTCATGATATTTTATTTTTAATTAATTGCAAATATAAAATTAATGTGTGCATTTATGGTGCATCGTAAAATACTAATGATAACATAGTACATACGCCAGACTCCTATCGTCGCCGATCGCATGTACTCGGGACGTTATGCTGTCCTAAAATTATCACCCATCCAGCTGACTGGGGTGCACATATCTACGATTCTATCATGGGTGTGTGCCCCGAACTCTGACTCTATGTATGTGAGTGATAGATTGGATGTGATGTGTATCATGGCACCTTCTATATATTTTCTGTATAGGATATCAATGAGATGTGATACTATATTCTCTTTTGTTCCCATGAGATTGATCATATTCTCTTGGTTGTAACCAAGATCGTCTAAAAATATGATTTCTTTTTTGTCAAAATAGGTGCGAAGGAAGTCGATACTCTTGTTTTCTCTGGCTTTTAGCGTGATGTCTTTGTAATTATAAAAATAGGCTTGTGATGCAAGGTGATACCATCTGGTGTAAAATGCCTTGGTTATACAATTGCAAATGGATTGCATGATGAAGGTCTTGCCGGATGATGGTGGACCATACATAAAGATGCCTTTAGACGGATTATATCCTACTACTTCCTTTCCTGTGATTTGGCAAGTATATGGAGCTATGTCTCCTGTGATACTTTTTATAATCTTTGTGAGACGCTTTGTATTTTCTGGATTGATATAGAATGTCTTGCCTTTGGATTTGAGCTTTTGCGTCACCATAAAGTACAGCACTATACGCATGATCTCATAGGTGAAATCTACTCGCTCTACTTCTACACTCGGAGTCATAGTGGATGGTTGCCATTGCTCTTGGTAGCGCGCTCGCTTGGAGTATTGGGCTACTGGTAGTGGCTTGCCTGCGTATTTGGCTGTGATGGAGTCTATGGATTCCTGTATGGATGGATTGGGTTGTATTTCGGTGCTCATTTTATTAAAAGTGCGATGATGAGTGAAATAAAAAGAACTATTCTAGCGATGATGATGTCGGTGGTAGGTCTATCCTGATGGTACATATTCTATTTCTTTTTTGGGTTGTGATGATGGTTGTATGCTTTGAATGGTTTTAGCGTCCATGGCTATAGAGCTGGCGTATGATCTGAAGTCATTGCGGGCTTCGCGCTTGGTGAAAAATCGATCTCGGCGACTATTCATCCATTTATTCCAGATGAATATAAGTTTGTCTGGTGGTATGCGCAGATTTTTGCAGATTTCGATTTCGTAAAAATGCGAATCTTGATGGTTATCGGGACCAGGTGCAGGTAGTGCTAGGTCTGGATAATTTTTATTGGAATCGGGAGTGAGCGGATTTTGTACAGGTACACTATCACTATCAGATACAGATACATAATCATATACAGATACATAATCAGATAGGCTTTCATGTGTACGATTTGGATTGTTTGCAGGTTTATTTTGGATATTTTGCGACATTAAGATAATTGTATTTATATCTTCGGAAGATAAATCAAACCAATCTCCTTTTACTCTCTTTTCTTTAAACTTAATAATACAAAGTCTCTCAAAATCCATAGCAATGGATTGATTGCCCAAATCAATAAATTTTATTACCTGTAAATACTTAGTAGGTCTTTTTATACTCAATCTTCGAGCTTGTAAATCTTGTGTCTCACCTATTTTATATATTTTCAATTCATGATCGTAAATTATATAAAAATAATGCTTGCCATCTTCTTTTGTAGGTAAAAGATTTCCGTTTATATCAGTTATGATACTTTTACCTTCTGGTCTACCGCCTAATTTGCCATTGTCTATAGCTGTCTCTCGTCTTTTGTCATATGACTCTATATTGCGAGATAGGGTAGGCTCGATGAGCTTCCAGACGAGTTTTACTCCTAATGTGTCTAGCACCATGTCGGTAGTGTCACCGATGTGGTAAAGAAATAAATTTCTAAATATGGTTGCTTGATCTGTCGGCTCTAGCTCGCTGATGGCTTCGTACCACTCTGTGCGTATTATAAATGTCTCTTTGCTCATGTGGGGAATTATTTTTTTTTATTTTTTACTCTTTATCCAATTTATTACTAATGTCCATCGTGGTGATCTGTGCGCTCTAGGGTATTTCATCTGATCATCGACCATCCATTGTAGATACTTGATAGGTACATCTTTTAATCTCAGTGCTGCATGTACTCCGAATCCTACCACGTCATCATCTGTGAGCGGTGATAAGGTGGAAGATAGATCTGGTATCGATCTATCTTCCTGCGTGTTGAGTATATTGGTGTACAGGTTGCTCATTTATCTGAATTGGTCTCTATAAGCGATATAGGTCTCATGTATGGACTTACAGATGCCTACGATGACGCTAACTAATAGGATGATGATGAGTATATCCATGATGATTATCCTTTATCGGTTTTTGCTAGATAATATACTTCCCATGCATCGGAGCTGAACTGGTTGGTACTATTTTTTACCTTGCCTCGGTATGTGATCTGTACAGGCGTGAGTGGCTTTGTATTCTCTCGCTGAAATATAGCTACGAGCCTGGAACTACCTTGATGGATGACTTCTTTGGTGGATGGATCTACAAATACTGCTGTGGGTAGCTCCTTGGCTTCAGCTGTTTCTTCATTGGGATGTTGAATGGATTTGATCTCCATAAATAACAATCGCTTGGTATCTCCTACATTGGCTGGTGACCAGTATGTGGCTGAGAGATTTAGTCCTATAGGCTTGTATGTAGATAGGTCTGTGATTTGGGCAATGTCTGTCGTCATGATTATGATATTGATTTGGTGTGTAATAATGTATTGTTGGATGAAAAGGTAAGCTCTAATTTATGTATAGGTGTGAGCTCGTATATTGTTGTGTAAGTTTTTTCTTTGAGTTTGCCATCTGTCTCAGCTCCAAGATTTTGTGATGGCTCGATTTGTTTTTTGCCTACATAAATGGTGGTGAACTCATACTCACGTCCATCCAATGTGATGGTGCCGTGCGGTCTTCTCTGCATGTGCTGATGATCTATCATCCACCTGGTCATTTTAGAGCCTATGTCGTGTAGGTGCAGCATAAACTTGCCCAATGATGGTATCTCTACTCCTTCAGGTGTTTTGAATATTATTCTTTTTATTTGTGCCATTTGTTTTTGAATAAGGTGGTGAAAATGAGCGCCGCCTTTGCGACACTCATTCGTAAATTAATAATCAAAATAAATAAACCACATGATGATACTGACGCCTTGCAGTGGCATCATGCGGCTGTTTGCTCTATAAACTTGATGAGAGACGCTTTGTCGAATCTGCTAGAGTCTCCACGCTCTAGGCGCACATAGATGTCATTGCTGACTCTGATGCCACGCTGCACGTAATTGTACACGGTGGATGTACTTACTCCAAACATCTCTGCCACTTGATCTGCAGCAAATGAAGATATGGGTATTTTGGATAATTTTTTGGCGGTAATCATGGATTGCTTATTTTTTGTCTGTGTTTTTTGATCTGCTTCGTGAGCTTGATCTGCTTGTAAGCTATGACCGACATAGCTATTAAGAATAGTATGATCTGGACACTAATGATTAGGCTTAATATTTTCATGATGCTTGTTTTAGGCTGTATCTTGCGTATCTTTTGCGGCCATTATTGACCATCTCCGTGGCTATATCGAGACCTTGATCTTTCAGATCCCATATACGCGCACCTAGGCGGAAGCATCCGTAAAGATCGAGCGCTTCTATAGGTGTGATGGTCTTGCCTGATCGCAAGTGTTGCTCTATGAGTGTGCATTGTGATGCTGCTGATGGAGATGTGTCTGTCATATCAATTTGCTGAAAATGTTGTGATAAGAATATGTGTTTTATTGGCCCTGGTGACGGTACAGATTATCTTTTTCATGCTACATCTAGTCCGTCATTATCTACAAGGTCTATGAGTAGCTCCTGTATGGCGCTTTGGATATTGGTGAGTTTGCGGCGCTTTTTGGGTTCTATGGTTTTGGTCAGCTTTGCGCTTACCTTTGACTCCATAAACTCTAGTGAGTCTAGTATGATCTGATATTCTTCAGATGTGACGGTGATGTTTTTTTTGAATAACTTGCTCATGATGGTTTTAATAAATGGTGATGAAAAAATTAAATTACTGCTTTATAAATCTTGGCCCGAGTGACAGGTGCATCAGCTACATTGGTGTATAATTCGCTAACCGAGCAGCCAAAAAAATCTGCGATATCATGCATCGCCATACGTGGTATCTTGCTGGTAGTACCGACTGGTATATTGCACCAATTGGAGATAGTTTGTCGGGATTTCCGACAATGATCCGCAAGATCAGCTTGTTCTATATTTTGAGCTGATAACAGCTCCTTTATCTTGTATTTGTATTGGTTAGACATGATGATAATAAATATTTGTTTGATGTTGCAAAGATATTACACATTGTACATATTACCAAATATTTATATTAAAAATATTACAGATATTTATTGATAAATATGGTGAAAACAACATATATTTTTGATTGTCAATATGATACATTAATTTTACTGTAGATTATTTTTAAAATATTTTTTTAATGGAAGTAATAAATGGTGCTGAACTTGCTTTACTATTGAAAAAAAAAGGCATAAAACAAAAAACCGTTTGTGAAAAATTAGATATTGATCAGGGATTAGTAGGCCAACAAGATTATAGAATTGTAGGTGATGATGGTATGAGTAAAAAACAAAAAATGGCGATAGATTTAGTTAATAATGGTTCATCCATTGAAATTATATCAGAAGATGATTTTTTAAAATATATTTAATTAACCATTTTCCTGACGTCGGGAAGATGATCAAATAACCATCAAATAACCATCAAATAAGATTTATTTTAGCATTTTACGGACATTGATCATCTCTATGGCTCGGAGATCACCTTTGTAGGCTCGCTCCTGGAGTTGGGCATCTATTTTGTATTTGCCTATGGCTACACCTTGGGTATAGGATAGATAAAGGCCTTTTTTGGCTTTCCAGTCTGCTTTTATCTCTGCAGCACTATCTGGGTGGAGTGCGATGATCTCATCTACACTATACGATATCTCTCCATAGGTGCGTATCTGCTCTGTTATGGACTTTGGTAGGGCAGATTTTTGGATTTCTATCTGCTCGGTGATCCATTTGATGGTATTGAGCGAAAGTATTTCATTATCTGACGATAGCATCTGTACAATCTTGCGCTTGACGTAAGGTTGTGACTCATCTTGTGCTAGATCCTGCATTTCTGCGGATGACAACGCAAGTATTTCGACAAATATGTCAATAGAAACTGGCTCTATGTCAATCATTATTTATAATTATTCTAAATAATGATATTAAAAAGGAGTCCCCATTTTTTCTTGTGAAAACTTGGATGCGTCAAATTTAGGTTTTCTTTTTTTTGCTTTGGTGGATTTTGTGCCTGCTTTGGCAGATTTACCTGATTTGCTACTTCCTGATGCCATTTCTATGTATTTTTAGGTGATAGTATTCCAGAGCTTGCTATCTCTGATTGATTTCTTGATGGTAGCATAATGATTTACGATTTTCATTTGATAATCATGGATGAAGTCGTATAGATCATCATTGACTTCTATTACTATTTGCTCTATATTGGAGCTAGAGCGTAGATTGGCACTACCATGTATCACTACTTTTAGTGATCCTGATGCAAAGATACATATTTTGCAGTGACTAGACGCAACAGCTAATTGAAATTTATTATCTTTATCTAGCTCATCATAAGCGTATTGTATGAGATTGTGCCTTTCGTGGCTGTAAAAATAGTCCGAAACGATGAGATTTAACTCTTGTACAAATCCACCATTGAGCAAATTGGCAAGGCTATCTATATTATCTTCGGACATAGATAAGGTAGATATGAGCATTTGCTCGACTAGCAGGTTATTATTTACTACAAGAGCTTCTATGAAGTCCCCAAAGATGAAACTACCATCTATGATGGCAAAATAACGGCTATTTTCGTGCAAAATGATATCTTCTGCTAATTTCTCAGCATTTCTATACTTTAATTGTGCTGATGTGAGTTCTGGCGACCATTTTGGATTGATATACCTGGTATCAAAGTTGTTATTGATCTTGGCCTTGAAGTCAACATTGAAGTTTTCTAGATTGATTTGAAAATTGGTGTCGTTTGCCATATCTAATTAAAATGAATGTAATTATAATCATTTTTGTCCAGCTCTTTTGGGACAAAAACAGGATTGATCTCTAGAACTGTGAGTATGTCAATAAATTTGGATAGTGTGATTTCAGATTTACCAGATAGCCAATCTGATATTTGTGATTGACTTATTCCAGATGCTTTTGCGAGTTTGCTCTGAGAAAAATCAAGCTCAGCCATACGTGGTATGACTAGCTTGACTTTTATAATTTGGATAGCGTAATTTGCTGCTTCTGACATTTTAATATGTATTTTTACAGAATAAGTCAATAACATTACCCAAACTATTAACTACAGTAGTATGAATAATTATTTCTGATTTACCATCAAAATTAACAATTTCACCTTGGCTCCAATATTCATATCCAAGTCCATCAGAATAATCAACTCTTTGTCCATGATTTCCGAGCGATTTTACTTCACATTCTTCTTCTATAGCTTCAGTATTGTCAATCAAATATTCTTCAGCGGAAATTCTGATTTCTTCTAGTGTATTATTTTCCTTAAATTCAAAACCCAATTCCAATGCTTTGTTTAAAATATTAATTGTTCTTTGATTTGATGTTAATGTGTTCATGATTTTGTATTTATTAAGTGATTAATTATAGTACAAATATACAATTATTTACCGATATATCGGTAAATAAAAGGCAAATATTTTTAAAAAAAATCACTTTTTTTCTAATTTATACAAATTCTAAATAATAAATATTATTTCATTGCTTTTGCACGGTTTATGTGCTTTTTTTGGGTGAGATAGCGTGTTTTTCCTGCTCTGAATGCGGTGTATGTTGGAAACATCTCTATCCCTACGTCATTCCACTCGCTCTCTACAGCTTCGTAGGCTGCTTTGTTGGTCTTATGATCTCCTATGATATCGTAAAATCTGGACCAGTATCGGCTTGCTGAGTACAATTTGCCGTCGTCTGATGGCTGGTGTGTGTCAGGATCGATGATACGTCTGATGGCATTGCGATAAGCTACTCCTGTGGCGTGCGTGCCTTGTGAGAGATATAGGAGCTTTACATCTAGGCATTTGTTTTTGATTTTTTCTAATATGGTATTGATATATTGCTGTTGTGGATGCGTGGCATTGACAGTATAGGTACGCTTGCACCATTGATCAGGCGTACATTTGAGCTTGGTAGATAGCTTTAGCCTATGACCGGGTAGATAGTCATATATGAGCGTGATGTATCGGGTATTGCCTGATCTATCGGCTGCGAGATTGAAGCGTATATTTGCCATATCTAGAGTTTTATTATTTGTGGGTCATAAGGTTTGTATTCTGCGATGTGATCTATGTAAGCGGCCTTGGCCATTACGGTGGCTATTATCCCATCTATTTTTTTGTCAGCATTGGATCGGTCTAATTGTATATTCCCTGAGTTTTTGGAGATAGCATTTACATTGGACATCATCCATCTATTCATAGGATTAAGACCAAAATCAATGTTTTTTGTATAAATCATTTCTGATATCTCCTTAGTAGGTGGTGACATATTGGCAAGGTTTTGATTGAGCTTAAATACAGGCAAACCTTCTTTATCCATATTGTTGTAAAATGTGGATACGTTCCAAGCATCAAAATATATGCGATGTATCTTAAAATTTTGATGATACCAAAGGATATCTTGTAAAACGATGTCGTAATCTGTCATATCGCCTGGTGTGAGCGTGAGCCAGCCATCTTCAGCCATCTTGATATAGTCTATCTCATAGCTATTTTCTTTCAGCTGTGCGAGTGCTTTGTCTTCAGGTATCCAATAGTGGATATGTACTTTGCTTTTGCTTGGATCATCAGGATCAGGCAGATACATACTGAAGGCGCAAATATCGCCTTTGTGCGAATATGCAAGGTCGAGTCCAGCGGTAGCCTGAGCGCCAATGTAATCTCGGATATCCCACTTGGTGCAACAAGCCATGTATTTTTCATCTGGTATCCACTCTGATGACGACGATACCCACATGGATAGAATTTTGGTCTTAAAATCCACGATATCAAAACCACCTTTGCCCACGGCCTGAGTATATTCATCTTCTAGGGCTTCCATATGTGGAGAGTTGCCCATATTAGGATTTGCTTTAATCCAAAGTTTCTTATTGTGGAATGGCTCAGGCTGACCTTCCACTTTCTTATCATCTACCTCATATATCTGGATGAAAATGGTTTCGTTGACTAAGATTCCCTTTAATATTTTTTTGCAGTACTCATAGTGGCGATGACATACGCCTTGTATCTCAAAGCCTGGAGTAGTAAGGACGTAAATTATTGGTGATTTGTATTTGATCGATCCTTTTTTGATGGAGTTTTTGATTTTGTCATTTGGGTGTACGTGATATTCGTCCAGCGATGAGCAATATGATCCCTTACCTTCGAGTGTCTTGGCTTCTTTTGATACTTTTTTGATGGATGATTTTGTTTGTAGATCGATGATAGCATGTGTAAGCATGTGTGTACGATCTGCAATCTCTGGAAATTCCTTACAAAGCGCTTCTATAAATGCTTTGGCCATTTCGAAAACTTCACCAGCTTGCTCTCTAGATGTGGCCGCTGTAAAGAACTGCCCACGATTCATCTTGTCAAGGTAGAAATGTGCTACCATCATGGCGGCCACAAGGGTAGATTTTCCGTTTTTACGAGCGATTTGGAAATAGACTTCTTTGTATTTCCTGATAGCAGGATTATCACGACGTCTCCATCCTGCTATAGATGCTATAAAAAATGCCTGAAAAGGCTGTACATCAAAATTCGGGAATACACCATCTTCATCCGTGGGCAGATCGGTAAGACGAAGCATAGATATAAATCGGATGTATTTATCAGCCTGTTCACGATCAAAGTAATAAGGATATTTTTTGTTTTTTTCGGACTTTTCCAAATCTGCCTGGTGCCGCTGTACTGCAAGCAGGATAGTCTCTGGTACAAGAATTTTGCCAGATAAGACGTCAGATATGTATTTGTCGTAAAGGGTCATTAGTCTTCTTGGAACATGTATTGATCGTTATCATAAGGTGCTGTACCTTTTGATATAACAGGTATTATTGCTTCACCACCTGATATTTGCACTCCATTTTGTTTTTCGGGTACTATTCCACCTGTTGCAAGTTTTGGATATTCCATCTCACGAAGTTTCAGCAATGCTACACGTAAACAAACTGCTTTGTAAACTACATCAGATACCTTTTTTACAAGAGATTTTAAATCTCTTGCAAATTGTTTTCTTTTTCTTGATTTTGATTTATTGCTCATTCTAATAAGTTTTGCATTGGTGATTTTGGTTTTTCGGGTTCTTTGATGGCTGCACCTAGTTTGAGCCTTGCTCTTGCCGCTGGCGTGAGCCCTAGTTCAGCACTGAGAGACATAACGGCACGGAGCGCATTGGCTGCGATGGCATTTTCGGGCGCCTGATATGATTTTCCAGAGCGTGGATCTATTTTGGTGTAACCGCTTTTGCGCATCGCCTTCATGGCATCATAATATCTGGTATTTTCCATCACGAGTTTTGCCACGATTTCTATATCTGGATTTTCGAGCACGCCACTATTGATCAGATCACGACATATATCCAGAAACATGATTTTCTCAGATGTTGAAAAATATTTTGGGGCTTCAGTGACAGCTTCTATTTTACCGGATGAGACAACATGCTCAGGATTATCTCTGCCTTTGCGGAGTGTCCCTTGCAAATCTTTGATCTCTATAGGTAACTTTTTGCGGCCTTTTGCCATATTATTATTTTGAATCTGAAAATGTCCAATTTTGGCACTGCGATAAATTGCT
>CALLKE010000127.1 GCA_938008555.1 uncultured Pedobacter sp. | reverse complement strand
TGGAGCTCCGATACCTTATTTTGAAAAAGTACATGGTTATATAGAACCATTTATTGCTTGCTCTTTAAGTGAGGATCAAGTGGTTAATATTGAAAACTATATTGACTATGATTATTTTGCCTCATTAACGAATGGAGATAAGCCTACGACTGTAGCAGAGTGCATTCGAATTGTAATGGAACCTAATCAGTTCAAGCCTGAAAGTGCAGAAAGTAAAAAGAGACTAGATAGTTACCTGAAAAAATTTAAACAAGTCAAAGCACTTGATTTGATCGATCTTTATAATACTGTAAAAACATACTTAGATAATGATAAATCTTTTGTGTTGCACAACATTGAAATGGATGGCCAATATGTTAAAACGCCTATCAGTTTTGAGATTCCATATCATGAAATCTTTGCTCTCGAAACGTATCCCACACATTGTAGTATTCCAGTTGATTTTAAGCCCCACCATCAATTTGTTTTACGGGACGGGGGAGCTATTTCTAGGTTTTCATGGGAGGCACCTTCCAGTGCAACAGAGTTTCAGTTACAAATTCAGGAGGAGAGCAAAAGCTGGGAAAATGGTTCCACTGTTTATCCAATTCCGAGAGGTTACCACCCGGATCATAAGCAGCCAATGGGAGAAATTTCGTTTGAAGACACAAGAACTCCCTATAATATATCGAGCACATATAAAGCCCGCTTCAGATTCAAATGTGGTGTAAATTCAGAATGGTCGGCTTATTCTCATTCGATTAACTTTACACATACCCGAGAAATGTATCAGGTGAATGTGGGTAGCATTACAGCAACCCGGGATTCTACACTTTCAAATGTTTATATAATTACATGGGATAAGCTGGACTGTGCATCGGGTTACTACCTTGAATATGCTGAAGCTGGAGAGGGATTTGATAATACACGTTTGCGTTTATCGCCTGGACCCGGGAAAACAAATCCATATGATGTGTTACGGTTCACTAATCGTTTTGTTTATACGTCAGCTAGCGGTTCATTTTTATTTAAGATTACTCCCCTGTGTAATGGAATGAGGGGTGTGGAGACTTTTAAGGCTTTTGATTTTAGTGTAAATGATGAAGAACCATCATCGTGCCCTCCAATTGATGGAGATAACACGCCTATCAACTATTATTTTAATCAAAGAGACCAATTAGTGTTTGACTGGGATACAGATTACCAGCATAATCAATATAAATTGATGATTATCGAAAAAGGCCAATCGTGGAATAATCAAGTATATTATATGAAAACTTTAGCACGTACAATGATAAGCAGCGGTATTTTTTCTCTAGAACACGTTATTACTGACAAGAAATTTTATGCCGGTACTACTTATATAGCTCGTGTATTTGCAAAATGCGTAACCCTGTCAAGATACTGGGTAGACACTTATTTGGAGGTAGAGTTTGAAGGAATCTCTTCTAGGCCTAATCGTATAACAACATCATCTGTGTCAGATCATGCTACCTTAAGCTCTTTTGTTGGTTTATCTAGAGTAGGAAATAGAAGAACAAGCAATGTGTCGAATATCACTTCACCAACATTGCTAGTATATGCTAATCCTGTTTTAGATGATAATATTATATTTTCTACCAAAGATGCTCCTTTAGGAAAAGTTCAAATTGTCTTGACTAATATCTCATCAGGTAAACAAGAAGCTCCAGAAGCAAGGATAATTAGCTCAACTGATGAGGTAATGTCTATTCAGAGAAAGCTAAATAAAGGTTACTATGTATTGAGTGTAATCTTACCTAATGGTGATTTTATTAGTGAAAAGTTTGAAAAAAAATAAAAACTCGATTTTATTCCTTGTGAAAAAAGCATTTTTTGAAATAAATAACTGAGGTGTGGCGTTTGATTTCTATATGAATATTTTTTAGGTAGTGTATCTAAATGTATGATGACCTTTTTTAGAGCTAAAAAATGGTAAAATATTGGACTCAACT
>CALLKE010000126.1 GCA_938008555.1 uncultured Pedobacter sp. | reverse complement strand
ACTTGGAGTGCCAATTGGGGCATCTATTTCTACAGCTACAATGCATCAAATTTCTCCTTTTCTTCACGCAATGCACCCTTCAGTGTCTAAAACAGGGATATACGATATATTAGCTAGCACAGGTCCATCTCTAATACAAAAGAACGTCTTCACATCACCGTATGTCTTTGATATGGTGAATAAACTAGATACTTTTCACTTTGTCATAGCATTATCATCAACATCAACAAAGATCGGACTACTTTACTTCCAAGACCACAGTATAGCTCCGAGGTATCTGGATAAGGCCTATTACACGGCCATGTACTCTGCCATGGACTCGAACTGCGACTTAACCACAGGATCTACTTATCGTTGCTATCTCCTGTCAGTGTCAGGCAGCGGTAGCTTCGCCAACACTCAGTCCGTCTACTTAGAGCTCACCTCGGAACCCATGGGCAGTGTGTGTCTGATAGCCAACTGCTATGACTGCACTGGAAATATTAATGCTTGTATCAAATGCCAACCTGGATATGGACTCAGTAGCACTACAGTCTGCACTGCACTCTCTGGTCTGACATTGCAAGGACTTAACACTTTAACAAATGCTATAGTCCCTTGTCAAGATACCAAGTGTGCGCAGTGTCAAAACGACTATACAATTTGTGTCGATTGTGTCCATCCAGCTTCTCCTCAATATTATCTATACAACAATATTTGCACTCTACCTGCCAGCCTTCCAGATGGTATTGGTCCGAATCTTGCAACATTTGTATCTCAAGCATGTGATCCTGCACTAATCTCAAATGGATGCAAAAGGTGTGAAGGCGACTACACAAAGTGCTCGCAATGTGGCGTAGTAAGTCCTCAAAGATACCTATATTTAGATAATTGCGTTGTTCCCTCTTCCCTCCCTGCTATGATGGGAGCAAATCTAGTAGCACTGGTTGCTGTTCCCTGTTTTTCTTCAGATTGCAATATGTGCCAAAATGACTACCAAGTCTGTGCAGAATGCAAAACATCCTCTCCTCAAAAGTATTTGTACAACGGAGCTTGTGTATTACCCTCGACTCTTCCAGACGGTATCGGAGCTAGGCTGATAATACTTGATACTATTAGCTGTGCAGACTCCACCAACTGTCTAAAATGCCAACAAGATTATGCAATTTGTACTCAATGCAAAGTAGCTGCAACTCCCTCCCTTCAAACCTATCTTTACAACAGTAATTGTGTACTTCCATCAACTCTTACAGATCTTGTAGGTCCAAATCCTACTTCGCTACAGGTGGAATCTTGCCAGAATGCCAACTGTCAAAAGTGCCAAAATGATTATTCTATTTGTACACAGTGCAAAACTGCAGTTCCACCTGGTCAGCAATACTATCTCTATAGCAATAATTGCGTCCTGCCCTCTGGACTTCCAGCAGGTATCGGAGCAGACACAGTAGCTTTAACATCTGCACCATGTGCAGTGAGTTCATGCAATACTTGTCAATTAGATTATACAGTCTGTAGTGGTTGTCCTCCATCATCTCCTCAGCTATTCTTCTATAATCTACAATGTATTCCTTCTTCATCCCTTCCGGATGGCTACGGACCAGATCCTTTATCGACTCTTACTTATCCTTGCACGGTCATGAACTGCCTCAACTGCAATTCGAACTACCAGACTTGTAATCAATGCAACACAGGATATAAGATGCTTAGTGCAGGATGTTTTTCCTCGATCAACATTATACTCGTACAATCATCCTTTTCAACTGACAGCAATACAATCTACTTCACCTCACATCCAACCAATGTATGGAACTTGCCAATGGGGGCTATCAATAGCCATGTCACTCAATTTGCTCAGTTTACTTCTATAATAACAATATCGAACACTAACGACAAATCAGTTCTAACAAATATGAATGGTGAACTATTTCCTTCTGCAGATGGTTTTTCATTGTTAATAAGCTCATCAAAAAGCATCCCTTCCGGGGATTACATAGTAAAGGTGGCAACAACGGATCTACCTCTGCTCAAATACAACGGCAAAGACTATGCAGTGACAATCCAAGGTGACGATTCAACGGTAATCGTTCCTTCCTCTCCATCAGCTATCATAGCTACAATCTTATCAACATCAAGCATTGTGTCGACTGACACTCCAATGGGTCTAGGAATAATGGGCGGACTGCTCGCTCTGGACCCTACTGGTACATTCTTCCGTTTTACAAAGATCCTGCAAATACTTAACAAGCTCTATTTCATCAATATAAACTACGGCAAAAGACTGGAATTATTCCTATATTCATTGGCTCAGTTCACTCCGGACACTTCTTCGTCCACCCGTCCACATTGGGTGTACAACATCAAGCATACCAGGGGGAAGCTATCCTTGAGGAGGGTGTCACTGGATCTCATAGGATCCAAGCTATTAATCGTCTGTCTCTACATCGTCTCATGGTTGATCAAAGGATTGAAGAGATTAGTCGCCAGACAACAAATAATGGGCAAGATAGGGATCTACTTCTGCCATTATGCCAACAAGGTCCATTTGATTATATTCAACCTCGTCTTTATAGATTTCATATGGTTGGCGCCCAGGACGTTGCTCCACTCGAGAGACCTGCCCGTGCTGAACTACTACGGGTCCCTGTTCGTACTTTGCCTAATCTCTGTCGACCTCTGCCTGATTCTGGCTCATCTCCTTGATGACCGCATCTGGAGAAAAGCCCTCGAGCACTACACCAGATTAAACATTCCAGTATCAGATTCAAGCAACAACAAGATTCAGATCGAGAATCTAGAAGCTCAAAAACTGGAAACCATGGCGTCACCTGTCCCGTTAAACAAGATTAGAAGACGAAGCGTTCAACAGACTTTCACCGAAAAAGAAGAACAAACGAAACAAATAAATTATAAAAAGACATACTTTGAGATCGATTTCAACGTTCACCTGATGGACATGGTCTGCTCGCATTTGCATCCGATTTCGCCAGCCTTTGCGAGTCGACTGTGCAGATTGCTGATCTCTTCTTCACTCTACAGGTTGCCAGTGTTTCAGTTTACACTCTTATCTTGCCAGTACCTTCCAATCTTGGGGATAATGATTATGTTCATGCTAGAAGGAGCCAGACTCCTTGCAACCATCTACGCGTACTTGAAGTATAAGTATCTCAAAAATATAATATGTTTATTGATGGAAGTCTCCCAAAGCTTCTTCTTGATACTGTTCTACTTCAACGCTCTCCTCATCAGCCCCAAAAGATTTGATGAAATAATCATGGACTTCTATCAAGATGCTGGGATCTGGATAGTAATCGCTTCATGTGTTGCTGAGTACCTGTTGCTAATCACATACATCGCGGTTGCTGCATATGAATACTTTAAAAACAGAAAGATGATGAAGAAGATGAATGTCAAGAGACTGAGCCATCAACTGATCCACTACGAGCCCTTTTTTGAGGATGATAAAGCTTATGTGTACATTAGCAACGGACAGCCAAGTAGATCACAGGGCGGGCTTACAGGGCAGCAATCCACAGATCCAAAAACTCATTTGCTCGACTCTTCAAATGTACAAGTAATTCCTCCTATACTTTCGTACTCAAGAGCTGGACCAGATGCAAGTCGCCCTCCATCTCAAATGGTAAATGCTCCTCAAAATATCCCTTCACTAATAAATCCTTCGTCCTACAGTGCAGACAGACCTGCCAGCTCGGCCTACTCCCCTCAGAACTTGAATCCACCACTTTCCTCAAACAGACCCAACCAGAGCCAAGTCTCAGCAAATCCTCAACTACTTCCCTCTCAAAATGCTTCTGTGAATCAACAATCTGCTAATTCTTCCATGTATTCACATCAACTACAACCGCCTGCAAACAATGATAATTCGATGCTCAATAACTCCTCCTATTCGGCCTCTGCTCAAAGCTCTTTCAGCAATTCCGATGTCAAATAGTTAATCGATAATCTCGGGTCATTTGGCACGTTAGATCATATTCTCGGTGAATATAACAATAAAAATATTGATTCATACATATAACAATACCTCACTCACCAGTTACCAAAATAGAATCTAGGGGTTTGGGGTTTGGGGTTTGGGGTTTGGGGTTTGGGGTTTGGGGTTTGG